>NZ_JBITGJ010000032.1:0-92222 GCF_044456925.1 Streptomyces sp. NPDC050743 | reverse complement strand
GACGGCGATCCGGCTATCCCTGCCCTGCTCCGCAGGAGTCCGATTCCTCCCCGGCCTGAAGGCCGGGGCATCCTCGGAGGAACCCGGTGAAGTCGGTGGACAACGGGGCGGTGCCGCTGCCGTTCAACAACGGCAACGCGAGCCTGCAGATCGAGGACTTCGACCAGCAGACCGCGCGCTACGTCCGGCTCATTTGCGGGCTGCGCAACACCAGTTGGGGGAACTCGCTGTGGTCGTTCGGCGTGATCGACGGCAGTGACCCGGGTACCGACCTCGCGCTGCGCCAGAAGGCCACCGCCTCCACCGAGGAGTCCGACCATCCGGCCGCGCACGCCACCGACGGCGACCCGAACACCCGCTGGTCCTCCGCCTACGAGGACCACCAGTGGATCCAGGTCGATCTCGGCTCCTCGCGGACGTTCGGCCGCGTGGCCGTGGTCTGGGAGACCGCGTACCCGAAGACGTACGTGATCCAGGTGTCCGACGACGGCGAGAAGTGGACCGACGTCAAGTCTGTCTCGAACACCCCGGACCCGCTGAAGATCAGCGTCAACGGGGTGCGTGTGCTCGCCCGCGGCGGCAACTGGGGCTGGGACGAACTGCTGCGCCGGATGCCCGCGGAACGCATGGACGCGGCGGTACGCATGCACCGCGACATGAACTTCACCATGATCCGCAACTGGGTCGGCTCCAGCGATCGCGAGGAGTTCTTCGCGGCCTGTGACCGGTACGGAATCCTGGTGTGGAACGACTTCCCGAACGCCTGGGGCATGGACCCGCCGGACCACGAGGCGTTCAACTCCCTCGCGCGCGACACCGTTCTGCGCTACCGCGTGCACCCTTGCGTGGTGGTGTGGTGCGGCGCGAACGAGGGCAATCCCCCGGCGGCCATCGACAAGGGGATGCGCGAGGCGGTGGAGCAGCAGGTGCCCGGCCTGCTCTACCAGAACAACTCGGCGGGCGGCATCATCACGGGCGGCGGCCCCTACGGCTGGGTGGAGCCGCAGAAGTACTTCGACCCCACGACCTACGGCAGCCGGGACTTCGGCTTCCACAGAGATCGGCATGCCCGTCGTCTCCACCGCGGCGAGCACCCGCGCCATGACGGGCGACGAGCCGGAGTGGCCCATCCGGGGCGCGTGGTACTACCACGACTGGAGCGAGCACGGGAACCAGGCGCCGCAGAACTACAAGGCGGCCATCGAGGCCCGGCTCGGCGAGTGCGGCGACCTGGACGACTTCACCCGCAAGGCGCAGTTCGTCAACTACGAGAACACCCGCGCCATGTTCGAGGCGTGGAACGCCAACCTGTGGGACAACGCCTCCGGCCTGATGCTGTGGATGTCCCACCCACCTGGCACAGCACGGTCTGGCAGACGTACGACTACGACTTCGACGTCAACGGTACCTACTACGGCGCCCGTTCGGCCTGCGAACCGCTGCACGTTCAGGCCGACCCGGTCGAATGGCAGGTCATCGCGGTGAACCACACCTCGGCAGACCTGCAGAATGCGACCGTCACCGCCCGGCTGTACGACCTCTCCGGCCGGCTGCTCGGCAGGAGCCGGTCGGCACGGGTGGACGTGCAGCGGGCGGACACCGCGAAGGCGTTCACCTCCGCCTGGACGGACGACCTGCCGGATCTGCACCTGCTGCGGCTGACCCTGGAGGACTCCCGGGGCAGGGAACTGGCGCGCAACACCTACTGGCGCTACCGCGACGCCTCCGACCTGCAAGCGTTGAACAAGGCCAAGCAGGTGCGGCTGACCGGCGCCGTCACACAGGTGTCGCGTTCCGGGGACCGCCAGGAGCTGACGGCGATCGTCCGCAACGCCGGCTCCGCGGTGGCCGCGATGGTCCGGCTGTCGCTGCTGGAGGACACGCGCGGCCGCCGGGTGCTGCCGACGCTGTACAGCGACAACTACCTGTGGCTGCTGCCCGGCGAGTCCCGCACGGTCCATGTGTCCTGGCCGGCGACGTCGTCCACGTCACGGCACCCGGTGCTGACGGCCGAGGCGTACAACAGCCCGGTCGCGACACTGCGCGGCTGAGCTGCCGCCCTGTCCGGTCGCGGCCGCGCACGCCGCTACCGGGCAGGGTGGCCGGCCGGGCGTGCAGGGCGGACGTCGTCCCGGCTCAGGCGTGACGCTGCATCCGGAGTGAACAAGCCGAGGACGGCAGTAGGTGGGCGGTGGTTCAGGCGGGGGCTACGGTGTTCCGGCGCCGTGCGGCGGAAAGCGGCAGGCAGGCGGTGGCGATCGCACACAGAATCAGGATCACGGACGGCAGCGCGGCCCAGGCACGCGCCTCCTTCAGCAGCGCGGCGGAGACGGCCGCACCCGCGATGAGGCCGACGAACCGCAGCGGCACCCACACGCCGGGGCGGCCGGTGCCGATTCCCTTGACGATGTAGGTGGCGAGCGTGCCGGTCAGGTAGGTGGTCGGCGCGGCGGCATGTCCTGCGGCGACCATGCACGCGGCCTGCACTCCCATGGCCAGCGCGGCCCCGAACTGCATGACGTCCCGGGCCGTCTCGCCCGGTGTGCCGCCGGTCAGGCCCCAGGCCAGCGCGCCCGCCGCCAGCAGGGCCGCCTCGACGCCGAGGAAGAACATGACGTGCCGGGACCAGTGGCTCGTCGGCACCGCGGAGCCGCGGGTGCACCAGGCGACGACCGCCGTGCCCACGCCGAACCCGGACAGCGCCAGCACCGCCGCGGTGACGCCGACGGCCTCGCCCCGGCCGACGGCCATGCCGAGCAGCGCGAGGTTGCTGGTCATGACTCCCGCGAAGACCCGGTCGAGCCCGAGGAAGGAGACGGATTCGACAGCGCCGGACGCCGCTACGAGGAGCACCACGGCGATACGCAGAGAGCGTCCCGCGCGGGCGTCCGACTGAACCTGCTGCTCCACGGCTTTCCCCCGGGGGCTCGTCACTCAGGGTGCGCCATCGTAACCTCCCACATACCCCTACGGGGTATACACTCAAGGCTGCGGGCGGCAGGCAACGGCGAAAGGTGTGCGGCATGGATGCGATCGGGCACGCGTTGTCCATTGCCGGGTCCATGACCTGGGAGATCACCTGGGCTCTGATCCTCGGCTTCACCTTGTCCGCCGTCGTCCAGGCAGTGGTCCGCCGAGAGACGGTCGTACGGCTGCTGGGGGACGACCGGCCCCGCACGCTCGCTCTGTCCGCGGGGCTCGGCGCGGCCTCGTCGTCCTGCTCGTACGCCGCCGTCGCCCTCGCCCGCTCGCTGTTCCGCAAAGGGGCGAACTTCACGGCGGCGATGGGCTTCGAGATCGCCTCGACCAATCTGGTGGTCGAACTCGGCGTGATCCTGGCCTTGTTGATGGGGTGGCAGTTCACCGCTGCGGAGTTCGTCGGCGGTCCGATCATGATCGTCGTACTCGCGGTGCTGTTCCGGCTCCTCCTGCGTGAGCGGTTGCTGAGGCAGGCGCGGGAGCAGGCCGAGCGCGGACTGGCCGGGTCGATGGAGGGGCATGCGGCGATGGACATGTCCGTGCGCGGCGAGGGCGGCTTCCTGCGCCGGCTCCTCTCCCGCGACGGCGTCACCTCCGTCTCGCACATCTTCGTCATGGAGTGGGCGGCGATCCTGCGCGACCTGGTGGCCGGCCTCCTGATCGCCGGGGCGATCGCCGCGTGGGTGCCGGACGACTTCTGGCGCACCTTCTTCCTGGCCGACCATCCGCTCGCGGCCAAGCTGATCGGGCCGCTGATCGGGCCGGTGGTGGCCATCGCCACGTTCGTCTGCTCCATCGGCAACGTGCCGCTCGCCGTGGTGCTGTGGAAGGGCGGCATCAGTTTCGGCGGTGTCATCGCCTTCATCTACGCCGACCTGCTGATCCTTCCGATCCTCAACATCTACCGGAAGTACTACGGCGCCCGGATGGCCGCCTTCCTGCTGGGCACGTTCTTCGCCGCGATGGCGGTGGCCGGCTACGTCGTGGAGTTCGCCTTCGGGGGTCTGGGCCTCATCCCCGACCAGGCCGACGCGAAGATCCCCGAGGAGGGCGTCAGCTGGAACTACACGACCTGGCTCAACATCGCCTTCCTGCTGCTGGCCGCCGCCCTCCTCGTCCGCTTCCTGCGCACCGGCGGCCCGGCGATGCTGCGCATGATGGGCGGCTCACCGAACCACGGCGAGCATGACCACGACAACGGTCATGGGCAGACAGCGGGACACGGGCATGGACAGGGCGAGCACCACCACCATCACTGAGCCGGCCGCCCGGCGGGGCCGGCACAGCAACCCTGGGTCACACCCCGACCGCGCCGTCGATCCGTTCGCGGATCAGGTCGGCGTGTCCGTTGTGACGGGCGTACTCCTCGATCATGTGGATGAGCACCCAGCGCAGGGAGACCGTGCCGCGCCAGGGGTCCTGGCCCTCGATGTCGAGATGCGGAGCCTCGGCGACGAACGCTTGCGCGAAGGCGACTTCGGCCCGCCAGGCCGCCCAGGATGCCGCCACGACCTCGGGATCGGGGCTGGCGCCGTCGAAGTCGCCCTCGGGGACGTCCGAGGAGGAGAAGCACAGCTCGACGTCGTGCCCGGCGAGCACGGCCCGGAACCAGCGGCGTTCCACGTCCGCGAGGTGCCGGACAAGGCCGAGCAGGGAGAGCGAGGACGGAGACACGGACCGCATGGCCAACTCCGGCCCCAGACCGGAGCACTTCAGCTCCAGGGTCGCCCGCTGGGCGTCCAGCATCGCCACAAGCATGGTCCGCTCGTCACCGGTCGTGGGGCCGCTGAACCGGTTCTCGCTGCCGGTGCCGGTGAACAGTTCGATCCGTCGGTCGGGAATCTTCATGCCCACATCATGACGACACGCCGTCTTCGAGGTCGATCCCGCCGAGCGCCGTCGGCGCAGACAGCGATCACGTCCCGGCGTCACCGGGCGCAGCCGACGTCCAGCACCTCGACCACGTCGCCGCGGATCGTATACACCAGCCAACACCATTCCCCGAACGCGGCCGCAAGGTCCGGCGCCCGTGTCTCGTTGTCGTCGGTGACCACGCTGATGAGCATGATGATCTCTTCGTGCATCTCGTCCGGCACGTCGAAGAGCACGTCGGCGGCCCTTTGGATCATTTCGACTTTCATGGCACCCCCCGGGCGAGCAGGAGCGGCAGGGTTCGGCGAAGCCGAGGACTCCGGGCTGCGCTCAACGTCCGAACAAAGCCCTCAGGAACACCGTAAACCCGGCGATGTCCATCGTCGCCGAGGGATGACAGGCGAGTTCGGCCCAGGCATCCGGGCACCGCGCCGACTGGTACGGCCTGGCGCAACAACACCCACACCAGCCACATGGCCCCCAACCGGCCGACCTCACGGAACCTCGACGGCGAGGTCGTCCACCACGGCCCGCAGGCCACCCTCGTGCCGTTCCGCCGCACGCCTCTGCCGCGCGGAGCCGGACCCGTGGAGCTGGACATCGCCCAGCCAGTCCCTGACCCGTCCGTCGTCGCCGTGCCGACTGAGGTGTGGCTCGACCCGTTTCCACAGCTCCTCGATCAGCCGGCCGACGTCCGTGGGAGCGCAGTCGCGGGTGTGCGTGCCGGGCAGGGCGCCGACGGATCCGTGCCGGGCGGCCTGCCAGCACGCCGCCCTCAACAGCAGGTCGGGGACGTCGGGCGCGGGTTCGCCGGAGCGCCCCACCTCCACGGCGTGCCCGACGAGGGCACGGACGAGCAGCGCGTACGCGGTGGTGGTCCTGGCGTCGGGCATCACGTCCGCGATGCGGACCTCGACGGTGGGAAGATGCGCCGAGGGCCGGACATGCCAGTAGACCATGGCCGGATCGAGCGCCGCTCCGGACGCCACGAGCTGGTCGACGACCCGTTGGTAGTGCGCCGCATCGCGCAGGTGGGGAGGAGGTCCCGCCGAGGGCCAACGGCTCCAGAGCACCGATCGCCAGCTCGCGTATCCGGTGTCCGCGCCATCGCTGTACGGGGAGTTGGCGGTCAGCGCCAGCAGCAACGGCATCCAGCCCCGCAGATGGTTGACCGCCCGAACGGCATCCTCCCGGTCGGCCACGCCGACGTGTATGTGGCAGGCGTTCACGCCCTGCCCGTGAATCACGGGTCCGAAGCGGCGTGCAAGGGCCTGGTACCGTGCCCGATCGAGGACGGGCGGCGGCCCGGAACGGCCCAGCACCGCAACGCCACTGGGCACCAGCAGGCAGTCGTGCTCGGCCGCTGCGGCAGCCGCACCGGCGCGTAATCGAAGGACTTCCGCCTCTACTTCAACTCCGGTACGGCACACCGCACTTACCGTCTCCACCTGGGATTGCGACAGCTCGGGGGTGACATGCGCCCCGCCGAGGCGAGCGCGCGCGGCACGCACCACGGAAAGAGACCTGCTGACGGTCGACCTGCTGCGCCGGTCAACCAGGACGAACTCCTCCTCCGCACCGACCGTCGGCGGTGCGGCCGCCTCCGGCGCGTATCCCGCCCCGCCGACGGCAGCGGGGGTCACGGCATCAAACGGCTCTGGCACATCCAGCCCTTTCCGAAAGACACGGGTCACCGGAAACCAGCCGTCGCCGGCTCCGCACAGGTCACGTTCATTCCTCACGCACCCGCGCGCACAAGCCCTCTTACCGCCGGAACAACGAGTGGGAACCGTCATGCTGAGCCTTCGAGCGAAGCCCTGCAAGCGGTTGCCAAGCCACGATCACAGCGAGCGGACAGCCCATGACCGCTTCCGCCGCCGGGCACCGTAGCGCGCAGCCCCGCGGCTCAGCGGCAGGCCCGGACCCGGCTACCACCAGGGCAGTCGCCGACGGATCATGCACAAGACGCGGCGGACCGACGACACGTCCAGCCGGCGCCGGCCGTTTCCGTACGAGCAGCAGGGGGAGGGAGGGGCACCTGCAGCCGCGAGACGCTCGGCACGACGTGTCCGACACTGAACGCTCCCGCTTGGTGTCCGACGGACGGCCTCTCGGCGGACGAGCCGGCTTGCGCGGGCGAAGGGTGTCCGCAGCAGTTCGGTGTCCGGCGTCATGGGCACCCTCCGGTGGGCCTCGCCCATAGCGGCGCGCCGGCGGAGTCGGACTCCAGCATGCGGATCAGTTCCTCGGCAAGGGGCCATTCGCCGTATCCCGAGGCCGGGTTGAGGTGACCGACCGCGCCCAGCTCCACGAGGCGGCTGCCCCAGCTGCGGGCCAGCCCGGCGACGCGCTCCGGTGCGCCGAGGGGGTCGTCGGCGCTGGCGGCGACGAGGCTGGGGAAGGGCAGCGGCGCGCGGGGCACGGGGGTCCATCCATGGTCCGCCAGTTCGACAGGGGTGGGGTAGCCGTCCGGCAGCGGTGTCTCGAAATCCGTTGGCGTGGCGAGCAGCGCTCCGCGGACGTCGGCGCGGTGACGCCCGGCCCAGTGCACCGTGGTGATGGCTCCGGCGCTGTGGGCGACGAGCAGGACCGGTCCGTCCAGGGGCGCCAGCGTGGCGGCCAGGTTGCCGACCTGGACGTCCCGACCGAGTCGGTTCCCCTCCACCGGGGGAACGGTGCGGACGGCGCGGCCGGCCTGGGCCAGCCGTTCGGCCAGCAGGGTCTGCCAGTGGTTCGCGACGTGGTCGCGCAGACCGGAGACGATGACCACGGTGGGTTCCGCGGTGGGGCTCATGAGGGGACCTCCGACGGGTACTTCGGCTTGGCCTTGCTTGGGAGGTCGTCGAGGCGACGGAGGTCGCGCTCGTACCAGTGCCGGCCGACCAGGAAGGCCACCGTGGCCGCGACCGCGACGAGGGGCACGATGCGCAGGGCGCCCAGCAGGCCGAAGCGGTCCGCGAGAGCACCCGTGACCGCGGGGCCCGGGGCCAGCCCGAGCAGGCTGTTGGCCAGGGTGAGGGTGGCGAACGCGGTCGCCGCGATGGAGGCGGGGGTCAGGTTGGCCACCATGGCCGCCGCCGGGCCGGCGGAACCGGCCGACACCAGGGCGCCAGCCGCCAGAGTCAGCAACTGAACCGGCCCCGCGGGTAGTTGGAAGGCAAGGGTCAGCAGGAGGAGCGAGCCGACGCTGCACCCTACGGCGACGGCCCACTTGCGGATCGGGGTGGTGGAGCTGATGCGGTCGGAAGCGATGCCGCCGAAGATCATCCCGAAGCCGATGATCACCGCATAGCCGCCGGCGACCGCGCCCGCTCTGGCCGTTGCCATGTGGTAGTAGCGGTTGAAGAAGCTGGGCAGCCAGGACAGCAGCGCGCCTGCGACGAACAGTTGCAGTCCGCTGCCGGCATAGGCGCTGACGACGGAGACGGAGGAGAACAGACGCGGCAGGTGGGCGCGCAGCCGCCGACGCTCCCGCACGCCGTCCTCACCGCCCGTGGACCGTCCGCGCGGCGCCAGTCTGCTCTCCTTGACCACGACGCCGTACACCACGGCGAGGACCAGGCCGAAGATCCCCATCGCGGCGAACGCCCAGCGCCAGCCCGCCGCCTGGGCCACCGCGCCGCCGACGGCGACTCCGAGCACCGAGCCGAAGGCGCCGCCCGCGATGAAGGCACCGGAGAGGGTGGCCCTCAGGGCGACCGGGAAGACGCTGAGGACCACGGCGATTCCCACACTGCCGTACGCCGCCTCGCCGATGCCGACGAAGAGCCGGCCGACGAACATCTCGCCGTAGCCGGCCGACACCGCGCACCCGAGGGTGGCCAGACTCCACATCGTGGCGGCGAGCAGCAGGCTGCGTACCCTCCCCCACCGGTCGGCCATGAGGGACATGGGGAAGGTGAGCACGCCGACCGCCAGGGCCACGATGCCGCTGAGCGACCCCAGGGCGGCGTCGGACAGCAGCCATTGGGCCTTCAGCATCGGGAAGACAGCGTTCAGGACCTGGCGGGACATGTAGTCCGACAGCAGCAGGCCGAAGCCGAGTGCGAAAACCGTCCAGGCATAACCTTTGGACACGGGCCAGCCGGACGCGGCCCCGGACGTGGACTGCGCAGTGGTGTGAAACTCCATTGTCATCACCTCGACTGCTCGGGAAGTGGCAGGTCAGAACGGTCTGTCGCCCACGATTCCGGCACGCTCCATCTTGCGGACGGCGGGCCAGTAGTCCTGGACGGCGTAGTGCTGGGTGGAGCGGTTGTCCCAGATGGCCACGCTGTTGGGACTCCAGCGCCAGCGCACCTGGTACTCCGGGATGGCGGCCTGGCTGATCAGATAGCTGAGCAAGTGGCTCGCGCCCGGCGCGTAGTCCTGGCCGAAACGCACGTTCTCGGGCGTGTGGTAGTTCACGAAGTGCGTCGCGAACGCGTTGACGAAGAGGATCTTCTCGCCCGTCTCGGGGTGAGTGCGCACGACCGGGTGCTCGGCGTCCGGGAACCGCTCCTTCAGCGTGTGGCGCTGTTCCTCGGGCAGGACGGCTCCGAAGGTCGCCTCGATGCTGTGCCGGGCGCGCAGCCCCTCGATCCGGGTCTTGATGTGGTCGGGGAGCCGGCGGTACGCCTCGGCCATGTCGACCCAGATCGTGTCGCCGCCGACCGGGGGCGATTCGATGCAGCGCAGCACGGCGCCCATCGAGGGGTTCACCCGCCACGTGCCGTCCGTGTGCAGGGCGTTCTCGTAGTGCTCGGGGGGACTGTCCAGGTCCTTGTAGATCCGGACGAGTCCGGGGTGGTCGGGGTCGCTGCCGGCGACGGGGTGGTCCTCCAGCGGGCCGAAGCGCGAGGCGAACGCGACGTGGTCGGCGCGCGAGATGTCCTGGTCCCGCAGGAAGAGGACCTTGTACCGCAGCAGCAGGCTCTTGATCTCGGCGAACAGCTCGTCGTCACGGGCCGCGTCGGCGAGGTTCACGCCGGTGATCTCCGCTCCGATGGTGCAGGTCAGCGGCTCGGCTTCGATCGCGGTACGGAACGCGCCGGGGCGCACCGGCGCCGGGGCGTGCCGCGGCGAGGACGAGAGGATGTCTGGCATGGGTGCTCACTCCCTGGATGGAACGGGGTTGCGCCCTGTCACAGGACGAAGACCGAGGACCCGGTGGTCCGGCCGGCTTCCAGGTCGCGGTGGGCCTGCACGGCGTCCTGGAGGGCGTAGCGCTGATTGATTTCGATCTTGATGCGCCCCGAGGCGACGTGCTCGAACAGCTCGTCGGCCAGCGCGGTGCGCTCGGCGGGGTCGGCGATGTAGTCGGCCAGGGCGGGCCGGGTGACGAACAGCGAACCCTGGACGGCGAGTTGCATCGCGTCGATCGGCGGGACGGGGCCGGAGGCGGTGCCGAAGCAGACCAGCAGGCCGCGGCGGGACAGCGAGGCCAGCGAGCCGGCGAAGGTGTCCTTGCCGACGCTGTCGAGCACCAGCGGTACTCCGGCGCCGTCGGTCAGTTCCCGCACCCTTTCGGCGACGTTCTCCTGCCGGTAGCGGATGACGTGCCGGCATCCGTGTGCGCGGGCGATCTCCGCCTTCTCCTCGCTGGAGACCGTGCCGATGACACGGATGCCGAGCAGTGCGGCCCACTGGGAGACGATCAGGCCCACGCCGCCGGCCGCCGCGTGCAGCAGTATCGTGTCCCCCTCCCGCAGCGGGTGGATCCTGCGCAGCAGGTAGGCCGCCGTCAGGCCGCGCATGGTCATCGCGGCCGCCGTCTCGCAGCTGATTTCGGCGGGCAGCCTGATCAGGTGCGAGGCGCCCATGACCCGTTCGGTGCTGTAGGCCCCGAGGGGGCTTCCGGTGTACGTCACCCGGTCCCCCGGGGCGACATGGGTGACGCCCTCGCCGACGGCTTCCACCACTCCGGCGGCCTCGACGCCGATGCCGTCGGGCAGCCGCACCGGGTAGAGCCCGGTACGGAAGTAGGTGTCGGCGAAGTTGAGGCCGACGGCCTCGTGCCGGATGCGCACCTGGCCCGGTCCAGGGTCGCCGACGGACACCTCCTGCCAGGTGAGGACGTCAGGGCCACCGGTTTCGTAGAAGCGGACGGCGTGTGCCACGGAAAGCTCCCGGAGAGGGTCGCAGGGGTGGGGAAGGGGGCCGGGGATCAGCCCTGGACGTCGCGCAGCATGAAGCCGCGCTGTCCCGGGCGGCGGTTGGGCACCATGCCGAGCCGGGCGAGGGTGTCGTCGGCATCCGCGTAGTACTCGCCGAGCCGGTAGATCCGCTTGGCGTCCGCTCCCGTGGCGATCTCACGGCCGAGCGCCTCGGAGATCCTCACCATCTGTTCGACCTGGGCCACGGAGGACATCCGCTCGCCCTTGGCGCGCCAGAGGTTGTCCTCGTTGCCGACGCGCACGTGCTGGCCGAGGGCGATGGCGACAGCGTTCATCGGGGCCACGGCGCGCATGGAGCTCTCGATCGTCAGGACGGCGCCGTCCGGCACGCGGCGGATGAACTCGACCAGGTCGGCGGGGTGTCGGCCGGCGAAACCGCCACCGATGGCCACGTAGTTGAGGATCAGCGGCCCGGTGTAGATGCCCGCGCGGATCAGCCGCTCCACGGTCTCCAGCTGGGCCAGGTGCGCGAGCTGGAAGTGGGGCTGGATGCCGTTCGCGTGCAGGCGCTTGAGGTGCTCCAGGTAGAACTCCGGACCGGCCTCGACGACCATGTCGCGGTAGGCGCGGTAGTAGTCCGGCTTCGCGATCGACGTGCCCTCCAGGTCGTCGTCGTTCATGATCTCGACGATGTTCATCTGGCTGGTGTTGATCGCGATCGTCACCTGGTCCGGCGCCGGGGTGAGGTCGGCCAGCAGGTGGCGGGTGTCGTAGGCGAGCCACTTGGCGTCCTCGCCCTCGCCCTCGGGCGCGAAGGAGATCGAACCGCCGATCTGGAGCACCATGTCCGGCACTGCCTCGCGCAGCCGCCCGAGCAGCTCGTTGAACATGGACATCCGCTTGGAGCCCTTTCCGTCGAGCTCCCGCACGTGGATGTGCAGCACCGTCGCACCGGCGTTGTAGCAGTCGACGGCCGCCTGTACGTGCTCGTCCATGGTCAGTGGCAGGTCGTCCGCGTCTCCGGGAAGCCACTCGGGGCCGTACGGCGCGGCCTGGATCACCAGCTTCTCCTGGTTCTCGGGAAACAGGGAGTCGTCGTGGAAGTGCACGGTGCTTCTCCTTTGTCGCAGGGGTGATCGCGTCACGGAGCAGGCGGCGGACGCGGCAACAGGGCATGCCGCAGCGGACGTACGGGCTGGTGCCGACACCCGGCCCAGACCGCATTGGACCGAAACGATCCGGAGGGAGTGCCCTCAGGGGAGCGGGAAAGCACTCCCTCCGGAGGCCGGCCGCCTGCGCGGTGGTGCCACCGTAGGGCGGGCAGTACGCGCCTGCTTTGCCTGTGGTGACAGGTGACTTGCCAATCGGGGACACACCTGCGAGTCCATGGGTCCCAGCGGCCCCGCGCGTCCCGCAGGCTCAGCTCCCGCCGCGCCCTGCCGAGCCGCTCCGGCTCTTGCGCCACTCCCGCGGACCGGTGCCGAAGTGCTCGTGGAACCAGCGGGAGAACGCACTCAGCGAGGAAAACCCCAGCAGCGTCGAGACCTCGGTCAGGGAGCGGCTGGGATTGGCGACGAACTGCTCCGCGAGCCCCATGCGGGTCGCATTGAGCAGGGAGGAAAATGTCTCGCCGGAACGCGCCAGATGACGGTGCACGGTGCGCCGGTCGACGCCGAGGCTGCGTGCGATCTGCTCGATGGAGCAGCGCCCGGTCGGCAGCAGCGCCTCGATGAGGTCACGCACCCGGTCGGCCTCGGACGCCTCCCTGGGAGACGCGACGGACTCGAAGTACTGGCGGGTGTAGCTGCGCAACTGGGCGTCGGCCATGGCGTTGGGGGCGTCGAGGTCCTCGGCGTAGCAGACGATGCCGTTGAAGTCGCGGTCGAACTCCACCAAGGGCCCGAACAGCCGGCGGTGACCGGCGGTGTCCCGCGGCGCCCGGTGGGCGAAGCACACCGACGACGGCCGCCAGTGCGGGCCGAGGAAGCCGCACAGCACGCGGTGGAACGCGCCCACGGCGAGCTCCGTGCTCTGCCGGGCCGGCTGCGGTTCCCCGAGCCGGAGGTCCACCTTGAGCGTGGCCACCCCGTTGCCCTCCGAGAGCCGGGCGTGCAGGACCTCGTTGTACGTGTGCTGATGACGGATCAGCAGTGCCAGCGCGCTGCGCACATCAGGCTCTTCACGGACGAGCAGGCTGATGGGACCGAGGTTGGAGAAACGCCGCAGCTCCGCCAGGAGCAGACCGAAGTCCTCACGCCCGGAGGCAGTGGCCGACAGCTCCAGCAGTCTGACGACCGCTGTGCCGGAGATCCACCGGTCCTGCACGGCCAGGTCCGCGGTGTCCAGGCCGACGCTCTTCATCAGCGCACGGGGATCGAGACCGAGGGAACGGCTCAGCTCGACGTAGCCGTTCAGCGCGGCGGTGCGGACAAGAGGCCTCATGAGGCACGCTCCAGGGGCGGCGGCAGTCCCCAGAAGTTAAGTTTCCCGTCTCCATACATCAAGCATGAGGCGCGGGAGATTCATAGCATCCCCGTCGACGCGGTCGTGGGGCGTCCGGCAGCCGCACCCCCTCGCCCGCGCCACCGAACGAAGCCGTTCGGCTCACCCGACCTCGCGGAGGCGACCATGGCCGAAACCCCGGAGACGACGGGTGCTGCACGCCCGCTCGGCGTACGAGGACTTCGACGCCGCGGAACACAAACGTCACTTGCTGCGCCTGTGGCTGGCCCGCCACAAGGACGCCGGCCAGGCCGATCGGTCGGCCGGACCGCACTCCCGTCCCGTGACACGCGCCTGGGTCACCCCACGTGACGTCATCCTCCCCCGGAGCCTGCACACGACGCGCCCGGGCTGCGGCTGTCCGCCGCCCCGCACCGGCTTGTAGTCACCTGGTCATCGCGTTGCTGCGGCCTCTGGCACACCCCGGCGTCTGCTGAGAAACGTGGCGATCGGGAGGGCTGCCGCCATGCCGCTCAGAAGGATCGCGGCGAGTGCGCCCAGGACGGCGGGCTGGTCGGCGAAGGCGAGGCCGATGGCGGCCAGCGCGGGGCCGGCGTTGCGCACCGAGGCGACGCCTCCCATGGTGGTGCGGCGCATCGTCGGGCCGGTGGCCAGCAGCGTTCCCAGGGCGAAGGCGAATCCCGCGAGCAGGAACCCCGCGAGCAGGGCCAGTGAACCGAAGAGTTCGACGACGTCCCGCCAGTTGCCCAGCAGCATGCCGGCCAGCACGACCAGGAACGTGACGTTGGAGACCGCGGCCGCCGTGGGGTGCCACGACTGTGCGGTGGGCTCGGCGTAGCGCCGCACGAACAGGCCGATGGCGAAGGGGACGAGTTGCAGCAGCGCCACCGTCCGTACGAGCGCGCCGACGTCGAGGGAGACCTTGGTGCCGAGGTCGGCGGCGTTGAGGATGGCGTTGACGGTGGGCGCGAAGGTGAGGCTGCCGAGGGAGGCGAGCAGCACCTGCATCGCCGCGCCCGCGACGACGTCCCCCTGCTGGACCGCCGCCAGCTTCGCCCCGAACGGACCGCCTGGGGACGAGGCGATCAGGACGAGGGCGATGAAGGACGTCGAAGGAAGACCGAACAGCTCACCGATGCCCCAGCCGAGCAGCGGAATGACCACCATGTTGGCGATCAGGGCCAGCAAGAGCAGCGGAATGTCGGCGAAGACCCCGCGCAGTGCCGGGACGGTGGCTCTCAGGCCGGCGGCGAACATGGTGGCCGCGATGAAGATGACGGTGACCGCGTTGAGGACGAGATGCAGGGCGTCCATTGGTGCCTGCCCGCCCTGTCAGTCGCGAAGGTCCCCGAGCCAGCGCAGGGCGCTCAGGCTCGGCAGGAAGCAGTACTCGCCTCCTCGGGTGACGACGAACCGGGGCAGCGGGGCGAGGCGGCGCCGCACAGGCCGCCGGGGAATGGTGTAGCCCGTCTCCCCGTCCGCGGATCCGACGACGGGGTCCCTGGTGTTGCCCGCCCCGAAGAAGACGCCGTCGTTCATCCACTGCGACTGGACGAACTCGAACTGCCGGCCCAGGTGGGCGCCGATGAACGCGAACATCAGACCGCGGTCCGCCCCGTCGTCCTCCAGCACTCCCTCGGGCAGCGGCGGGCCGTAAACGGCGCCGCGCCGGATCATGCGATGCAACCGCACCTCCCCGGCGACCGAGGCGTCGCGCGGGTTGGCCCGGCGGATGTGGCAGCCGCCGGGTGTGATGAACCCCGTCGGATCGTCCTGCTCGTACAGGAAGGTGTTACGGCGGTGCGGGTCGGAGCCGAGGGCCGGGTCGTCGTGCTCCGGGGCGAGGGCCAGCGGGGCACCGCTGCGCCAGCGGCCCATGATCTTCGCGGCGATCAGCTCCTCGTCCTCGGCCCCGGTGGAGTTGTCCCCCAGGTACCGCCTGAACTGGGCAACCCTCTGATGGAGTTTGCGGAAGACCGCGTAGCTGCCGTTGCGCCCCAGCACGGCCGGCCGTGGCGCCTGGACACCGCCGATCTCGTCGGGGTGGCCGAGGACGAACTCCCCTGCCTTCAAGGGCGCTTCCAACTCATTGGATCCTGGAATGCCGCTGCCTTCGACGGCCGGATGGCTGACGCCGTCGAGGTAACCGAAGTGTTCCTTCTCGGTGGGCAGTGCGTAGCAGTCCTGCCGCCAGATCGCCGTCACGCCGGAGAGGCGGTCGTAGGCGGGCCGTGCGCGGTCAATGGCCGCCTCCAGACGTGGAGGGTCGGGTGCGACCGCTGTGATCACGACATGGACGTCGGGCGTGCCGAGCGGTGTCTCCCAGTGCTCCGGGCTGCTGTCCCCCACATCGCCCAGCGCTCTGGCCCGGGCGGCCATTCCCTGCCGGAACTCCCACGCGAACGTCTCCAGCGATGAGCGCGGCACCCCCAGCGCCTCCAGGCCCCCGTACGTGAGGGCGACACTGACCCAGGTGTCCCCGAGGGGGCTGGAGGAGTCGGCGGCCGAGGTCGCCGCCGCGCTCGCCCGCCGCATCAGCTCCCGGCCCTGGGAGCGGTCGTCGACGCGGAAGGCCAGGTACGTCGCCGCGTAGGGCGTCGGCCGCGGGCTGAGTACCCCGCGCTGGATGTCGTCGAGTTCCAGCGTGACCTCCGTGGGTGCGCTCACGTCAGCCTCCCTGCGGCATCGCTACGAGACGAGGTTGCGCCAGAAATTCCGCAGGCTGTCGTCGGCGCCGAAGAGCGTGCTGAAGATCGTCGAATCGGCCAGCAGCACGTCGGCCGCGTGGTCACCGCTCGGTGGCATCCACAGGAACATGTTGAACTCGGTGTTCCCGTCCTCGGTGAACGGATGGGGCCGGGACGTGTCGATCGGCTGCCGGGCCAGCACGTGGATGGCCTTCGGCTCATCGGTCGTCACCGCGTAGTGCGGCAGGTGCATGTGGAAGTTGAAGTTCGTGACGCCTCGCAGCCAGCCCCTCTCGTCCAGGTCCTTGACGGTCGACAGGGGAGCGATCCGGTTGTCCTCACCGGTGGCTGGGCGCAGCCCGTACCGGTTGATGACCGGCACGCCCAGGCCCTTCATCAAGTCCCTGACGTAGGTGGCGAAGCGCTGCTGGCGAGGCACCAGGGGATCGCCGTGGTGACGGTACTCCACCTCGCGCACGGACAGGTCGTCCGAGGCACCGACGTCGTGATGGGGCCCCAGGACGAGGCGGGCGTCCTCCCGCGAGAGGAAGGCCCGCAGCGCCTCGATCTCTCCGGGCTGTGCCTCCTGCCCGGTGATCATGTGGTCCAGTCCGAACACGAACAGCACGTCCGTGTCGTCGAGCACCCGCTCGTCGAGCGGGGTGTGGAAGCCGGCCTGGTCGATGCGCTGGTAAACCGGTACGCAATGGCCGGTGACCTCCTCGACGAAGTCCTGGAACGGCACCCAGGCCCAGAAGAACAGCTCCAGCGATCCCGCGATGCCCTGCTGGAACCGATAGGGGTCCGACCACTTCGGGTCCTCGTAGGCCGGCCACGCCACCCGCCGGACCTCGGTCATGGTGGAGAACCGGTTATCCAGTTCGGCCGCGTTCCGGCCCGCCTCGGCGGGGTAACTCCACGACACGTAGACGCTCACGCGCCGCCCGGCTGGGGTGTACTTCCGGGGAACGTGCCGCTGGTTGTAGGTCCGCGCAGTCGCAACCTCGCTCATCGCCCATCCCTCACTGCATCTGGTCCAGCATGTCCGACAGAGCGCTCTTGATCCGCAAGGCCTTCTTGATCTCGTCCGCCGTTACATACGGATACTCTCCGTACTCGATGAAGCTCGGACAGTGGTGTTCACGGACGAATCTGACGAACGCCTCCGGATTGGTCCGCCAGTCCTCGGGGAATCCCTCCAGATGCTCGAACGCCGTGCTCACGCCCGCCTTCGAGAAGAGCGCGATGGCGTCCTCGGTGTACTTGTCGAAGTCGGTGTCGAAGATCCCCTGGTACATGAAACGCGTGTCGTCGTCGAAGAGAATCCAGCGCAAGTAGTGCAGCTTCAACGGTGCGAGAAGGTACGGATCCTGTTCCAGAGCCTTGGCCAGCGAGTAGCCGTACTCGCGCATCGCATCGGCGTGGCCGGGCTTGACGGGCGCGACGATGGTGAACCCGTAACACGCCGGCGTCCTGGGGAAAACGGGCCCGTACTTCCCCTGTTCGAGTTGATCCGTGTCCTTGGGGAGGACAACCGCCTGCGGCCTGATTTCCATCTCCGCTCCTCCCACCGACAGTGACCGGTACGCACCCATCTTCTCGCCCGCCTACGGGGCGCGCTCGCCGGCAGGAGGAGACCGACTGCACCGCATTCTGCCGCCAGCGACGAGTTCGCCCAGCTCGGTGGGCACTTGGTCGCCGCACACAGAGCCTCGGCGACCGTGGCGTCGTCGATCGCGTGGCCGGCCCGGTCGAACCCGCACCGACGTGATGAGCACTCCGGGTGTGGTGTCGGGACACAGCTCAACGGACCGATCACCCTCCCCGGTCGTCGCCACTCCCGCGAGCAGCCGGCGGGCCAGGAGATCACCAGGGGGTGACGCCCCATCCCGGAGCGCCCGGCCCACCGCCTGCCGCCCGCCCAGCGAAGCGAGACACCATGCCGATATGACCTGGACCACACTTCCGAAGGGTTTCCGTCACGGCATGTGGAGGCGTAGGTTCCGTTTACCCCGCGAGAGCGTCCTCACAGGCGCCGGTCCGCCAAGTCCCGGGACGGCGGACCAGCGGGGGCCAAATCTTCACACATCTCCAGCGGGGCTGGACGCGGGTCAGGCCGCACCGACGTGCCCGGCCCGCTGCCACGGAGATACCCGGACAGCCGGGGCCGAGCCGCCTGCCCGTCCAGGAGGCTCAGGTCGTCCGACAGGGTACGGGAGGTCTTCAGCCGGTGGGGAGCCCAAGGCCGTAGAACGTGACGTGGTACGGGCCCATGTACTCCGCCTCGCCGCCGATTATGAGGTCTTCCGGCTGCCGCACTCCCGCCGCGCGTGCCGTCGCCACCAGCATCTCCGCCAGTTCGTGGCCTCGCGGCTGCCCCGGTCCGCCCGCGTCGACGCGCCAGCGGGGGTCTTGGTCGTCGTCCCACACCTCTCGCGTGGCCGGGTGGTCCGCCATCTGGCCCCAGCCGAGGGCCTCCGGCCGCGGGTCCATCTCGTGCGGCGGGAAGCAGCCGATCACCAGGCGGTCGTCGCAGGAGATCTCGAAGAGGAGCGGTGCGCCCGGCCCCGCCCCGCGGCCGTACACCGGCATGCCGATCGGCCTGCCCAGGGCCGTGGTCTCGGCCGGGAGGGTGGACAGGAAGTCCGCCAGCGAGTGCGTCACCGCCTCCCAGCTCCTCGCACGCCAGCCGCCGGGGTGGCCCAGGCCGATGTTCGCGGGGTCGTTGCGGCTGCCGAAGAATCCGCTGATCGCGTGTTCCTCGCCGTGCCCCTGGCGCCAGAACCAGTTCTCCAGCGGACCGGTCGGCTGCAGCACCAGCTCGGGGCCGTCCGCCCCGGCCCGGAGTTCCAGCGTGTTCGGCCGGCCGCGCCAGCGCAGGTACGGCGTGCCCCAGGCCGGACCTGAGGCGTAGAAGGGGCCGAGGTCGCCGTACACACCCATGATCGACGCCTCGCCGAGTTCCGCCGTCAGTTCCTCGCTCACCGCACGGAAGGCCGCCGCCTGGGCCGCGGCCCCCGTGCCGGCCGGCTTCAGCACCGGCACCGCGAGCTCCACGTACGCCTCGCCGTTCATGTACGGCTCCTCGAACCGGCCCACCGCGCGGAGGCGGCCCTCCCGGCCGATGGCGGCGAGCAGATCCTGGGCGCTTGTTTCCGTCCAGCCGTCCGTGTCGGCCGCGAGCAGGCGTCTTGCCAGGTGTGCGTGCGTCTCGTTCATGCGAAGATCATCGCAGTCGGCACTGACAATCATGTCTGGACGGAACGCCGGCGCCGGCGCGGACCGGCTCAGGAAGGGATGACTCCCGGGCGGAACGGTTCGACGCCGACGATGGGGCGCACCCGCTCCGGCTCGACCAGAACGTGCACCCGCTGCTCGCCTTCAATCAGCCAGGGATATCCGTTCATGCCCAGGTACTTGCGGGCCAGCCGGTCCATGCCACGCTCGGCCTCCTTCCCCTCCACGAATCGCACCGCGCGACCGGAGATCTGCACCCGGTCGTAGGGGTTCTCGGTGTCGGCGTGCGAGAGGTGGACCCGGGCGTCGTTGCGGAGGTTCTCCTCCTTGATCCGGCCGACCGAGGTGTTGAACACGATCAGCCCGTCCTCCAGACCCACCCACATCGGCGTGACGTGCGGCGCCCCGTCCGGCGTCACCGTGGCCAAGTACCAGAAGTTCGGCGCCTCCAGCCGCTTCCGCACGTGCTCGTTCATCTCCGCCGCCACGACCGCGCTCCCCTTCTTGGCCACCTCTTGCCGAACCACTTTGCCACAGCCGCTCGTTGACGGAGCGTCAGTGCCGTGCCGGGTCTGGAGACACCTGCCAAGGTCAAGCGACTATGGTTGCAGTAAGCGATCGCTTAGCCCCTTGCTGGAGGATCCATGCCGGTCATCGACGTGTGGATGCAGCATCCCACGCTCCGTCACTCCAACCACGAGATGTTCGAGTCGTTGCGCCGATGGACGGGGCAGGGACTGCTGGAGGAGCCGCTGCCGGTGAAGACCACCGTGGCGGCCATGGCCGCGGCAGATGTGGAGATCGGTCTCGCGGCGGCCTGGTACGGGCCTCAGGGACCGCTCATCAGCAATGACGAGGTGGCCGAGTTCGTCGCACAGTCCGGCGGACGGCTGCGCGGGGTCGCCGGCGCGGACCTCACCCGGCCCGTCCAGGCCGTGCGCGAGCTGCGCCGGGCCGTGGAGGAACTCGGCTTCGCCGCCCTGCGGATCGTGCCCTGGCTGTGGCAACTGCCGCCCACCGACCGGCTGTACTACCCGCTGTACGCCGCCTGCGTCGACCTCGGCATCCCCTTCTGCACCCAGGTCGGCCACACCGGCCCGCTGCGCCCCTCCGAAACCGGTCGCCCCATCCCCTACATCGACCAGATCGCGCTCGACTTCCCCGAACTGACCATCGTCTGCGGCCACATCGGCTACCCGTGGACCACGGAGATGATCGCGGTGGCCGACAAGCACGCCAACGTCTACATCGACACCAGCGCCTACACCGCCCGCCGCTACCCGCGAGAGCTCGCCGAGTACCTGCGCGGCCGGGGCCGCAGGAAGGTGCTGTTCGGTTCGAACTACCCCATGATCACCCCTGCCCAGGCACTGGAACACCTCGGCGATCTCGACCTGGACGAAGAAGCCACCGGGCTGTTCCTGTCCGGGAACGCCCGCCGGGTCTTCAACCTCTGACCGCGCAGTCATTTCGGGTCACTTGCGACGGCGGTAATAGGTGATGTCGCCCCTCGTCCTGTCCCGCAGGCAGAAGGTGCTGCCGGGCGGTGCCTGCCCGAAGCGAAGCCGGTCGTCGGCGGGGTGGCGAGTGGCCTTGGCGGCGGACTGCCCGGCAGTCGGTACGGCCTTCCCCGGGACGACGTAGACGTCGGTGAGTGGCTGGATCTCATAGGCTCCGTCGCCGTCACCCCCGGCGTCCGTGCCGACCCGGTGGATGTCGCGCCGCCGTCGCCGGTCTGCGGCGCCAGGACACCGTGGATCACTCCGCCCACCGCGGCGGTGACGGCCGCCGACACCACGGCGGTCGTCACGCGCTCACGGGTCGGCCACCGACGTCCGCCGGGCGGCTCCGGCGGTGGGTCGGAGGGATCCGCGTCCGGGCCGTCGGGCGGGTCCGCGTTCGGGGGCGTCGTCGTCGGGGCCGGTCGGCCGTCGTCCTGATCGATGGAGGGCGCGGGCGCGGTTTGCGCGGCCCACGGATTCGGTGCCTTGTCGGCGACGCCGGAGGCCGCCACAGCGAAGGCGATGACGACCGCCCACCGATTGGCCGCATCACAAGGAGCACGACCAATCGCCGCCTACCCATTGACCTTGATCGTCTACATCCTTAGCCTCCGCGTGGCCCTCGGCTCGGCCACGGTCGCCGTCGTGACCGCCTCGGGCGTGGGCTTGCCGCTGCTCGCCGGCAGCGGGGTCCACCCGGAGATCAAGGTCCTCGCCATCTCCTGCGGATCGATCGCCTTCTCGCACGTCAACGACCCCGGGTTATGGATGTTCAAGGAGTACTTCAACCTGTCGGTCATCGACGCGATCAAGGCGCGCACCACCTACACGACAGTGCTGTCCGTCCTCGGTCTCGGCGGCGTCCTCGCCATGGAATCGGTTCTCGACGCCCTGAGCGTGTGACGGCGAAAGGTCCGGAGGTTCCGTACTCATCGGCCGGCCGGACCGAAAAGCAGCGGTCCTGAAACCGACCCTGGCGGTGCTGCCGATCCACGGCACCGCCAGCACCCAGGCATCACCGTGCGGACGAAGCACGCCCGAGGACCTCGGTGTGGCAGTCATTCCATGACATAAGGGGCGAGACATGATGGAGGTACCGAGGTGTTCCGCGGGGAGGAGTACGGCATGGCCGAGTCCGGCTCTGGCGGTACCGGGGGCGTGGCGGCCGGCAAGTCGCGGTTCGACGACATCTACGACCGGCCGGACCCCCGCATGTACTTCCGTCGGCTGGCCCCGCTGGAGTACGAGATCCCGCACCATGCCCAGCCGGTCTTCCGGCAGGCCGCCGCCGAACGGGCCGCGCTCGACGACGGACACCCCGGCAGGCCGGCGGTGCTGGATCTGTGCTGCTCGTACGGGATCAACGCGGCGCTGCTCAACCACGATGTGACGCTCGCGGACATGTACGCGCGGTACACCTCACCCGATCGCCAGGAGATGTCGACGGCGCGACTCGCGGCGCAGGACAAGGAGTTCTACGCCGGGCGGCGCCGACCGGACGCGGTGCCGGTGTTCGGCCTGGACGTCGCGGCGCCCGCCGTGCAGTACGCGCTGGAGGTGGGTCTCCTGGACGCCGCCTTCACCGACGACCTGGAACAGGGACCGCCCGGCCCCGGGCTGAGGCGTGCGCTCGCCGAGGTCGGGCTCGTCACGCTGACCGGCGGCGGCAGCTACATCACCGACCGAACCTTCACGGCACTGCTCGACAGCACCCGGAGACCGGTGTGGATCAGCGCGTTCGTCCTGCGGACGGTGTCGTACCAGCCGATCGTCCGCACACTGGCCGCGCACGGCCTGCAGACCACACTCGATGTCTCGCGCACCTATCCCCAGCGGCTCTTCACCGACGAACGGGAACAGCAGTTCGCGATCGCGACGGTACGGGCACTGGGTCATGACCCCGCCGGGCGCGAGGAGAGCGGCCGCTTCCACAGCCTGCACTATGAGTCACGACCTGGCACTCGGTGACATCCGCCGGTGCAAGACTTGACGAGAAGGCACCCAAGTTTTACTCAGGCAATTGGCGACGTGGTCCGAATGAGCAGCTCGCAGTGGTCAGCCGGCGGGCCGAGAATGGAGGCGGAGCAGGAGGGAGAGTCCTGATGGCGCGTCCAGTCGGTATTGATCTGGGAACGACGAACTCCGTTGTCTCGGTCCTCGAAGGCGGCGAGCCCACCGTGGTCACCAACGCCGAAGGGGCCCGGACCACACCTTCGGTCGTGGCCTTCGCCAAGAACGGCGAGGTGCTGGTCGGGGAGGTCGCCAAACGGCAGGCCGTCACCAACGTCGATCGCACCGCGCGCTCCGTGAAGCGGCACATGGGCGATCACGGCTGGCGGTTCCCCGAGCACGGTGACATCGACGGCAAGCGCTACACGGCGCAGGAGATCTCCGCGCGCGTGCTGCAGAAACTGAAGCGGGACGCCGAGGCGCACCTGGGCGAGGACGTCACCGACGCCGTGGTCACCGTCCCCGCCTACTTCGACGACGCCCAGCGGCAGGCGACCAAGGAGGCCGGGGAGATCGCCGGCCTGAACGTGCTCCGGATCATCAACGAGCCGACGGCCGCCGCGCTGGCGTACGGGCTGGACAAGGAGAACGACCAGACGGTCCTCGTCTTCGACCTGGGCGGCGGCACCTTCGACGTGTCGCTGCTGGAGATCGGCGAGGGCGTCATCGAGGTCAAGGCCACCAACGGCGACACCCACCTCGGCGGCGACGACTGGGACCAGCGGATCGTCGACCACCTGGTCACGACCTTCAAGAACAACCACGGCATCGATCTGGCCAAGGACAAGATGGCCGTGCAGCGCCTGCGGGAGGCCGCGGAGCGGGCCAAGGTCGAGTTGTCGAGCTCGACGGAGACGAACCTCAACCTCCCCTACATCACGGCCTCTCCCGAGGGCCCGCTGCACCTGGACGAGAAGCTCACCCGCGCCCAGTTCCAGCAGCTGACGTCGGATCTGCTGGAGCGGTGCAAGGGCCCGTTCCACAACGCGGTCAAGGACGCCGGGATCAAGGTGTCAGACATCAACCACGTCATTCTGGTGGGCGGCTCGACCCGTATGCCCGCGGTGACGGAGCTGGTGCGGGAGCTGACCGGCAAGGATCCGCACAAGGGCGTGAACCCGGACGAGGTGGTGGCCGTCGGCGCCTCGCTCCAGGCCGGTGTCCTCAAGGGCGAGGTCAAGGACGTCCTGCTGCTCGACGTCACCCCGCTGTCCCTCGGTATCGAGACCAAGGGCGGCATCATGACCAAGCTGATCGAGCGCAACACCACGATCCCGACCAAGCGCTCGGAGATCTTCACCACCGCCGAGGACAACCAGCCCTCGGTGACCGTGCAGGTCTTCCAGGGCGAACGGGAGATCGCCGCGTACAACAAGAAGCTCGGCATGTTCGAGCTCACGGGTCTCGCGCCCGCGCCGCGCGGAGTGCCGCAGATCGAGGTCGCCTTCGACATCGACGCCAACGGGATCATGCACGTCTCCGCCAAGGACCTCGGCACCGGCAAGGAACAGAAGATGACCGTCACCGGCGGCTCCGCGCTGCCCAAGGACGACATCGACCGCATGGTCCGCGAGGCGGAGCAGCACGCCGAGGAGGACCGCCGGCGCCGGGAGACCGCGGAGACCCGCAACCAGGCCGAACAGCTCGTCTACTCCACCGAGAAGCTCATCCGGGACAACCCCGACAACATCCCGGCGGACGCGAAGAGGGAGACGGAGAGCGCGCTCGCTGAGCTGAAGGAGCGGCTGAAGGGCGAGGACACGGCCGCGATCCGGCAGGCCATGGAACGTGCGACAGAGGCGGCGCAGAAGATCGGTACGGCGATGTACGAGCGGTCCCGCACGGAGAGCCAGACGGCCCCCGGTGCGGACACGTCCGCTGCCGACTCCTCGGACGAGGGCGTGGTGGACGCCGAGATCGTCGACGACGACAAGCCGGAGGCGGGCTGACCATGGACAAGGGCCGGCTGCAGAACCCGGACCCCGCCCTGCTGCAGCGTCTTCTGGAGGAACGCACGGCCGACCTGCAGCGGGTGAAGGCCGAGTACGACAACTACCGCAAGCGGGTGCGCCGGGACCGCATGGCCGTACGCGAGATCGCCGTGGCCAACGTCCTGCGTGCCCTGCTGCCCGTCCTGGACTCCGTCGACCGCACGTGCGCGCACGAGCCCATGACGGTGGGGCTGAAGGACATCGCCGACACGCTTGGCGCCCAGTTGGGGTCCCTGGGACTGGAGATGTTCGGGGAAGAGGGCGACCCCTTCGACCCCGCGTGCCACGACGCCGTCACCCATCATGTCTCCCCCGACACCGACCGGTTGATCTGCACGAAGATCCTGCGCCCCGGCTACCGGCTCGGCCCCCAACTGCTCCGCCCGGCCCACGTGGAGGTCACCGGACCGCCACCACCCGCGAGAAACCCGCTGTGTACGTCGGCGTCTGAGGGCCCGCTGCGAAGCGGACCTGGCCGCTCCGTGCCGTTTTGACGGAAGTACCCTCCCGCACACACGAACAGACGCATCAAACTGCCCAAAGGCCTGTCGGATCCGAGTGCCATGATGGCCGGCATGGATGAGGACGTGTTCTGGACGCTGATCGAGGAATTCCGACTGGACGGACCTGACCCCGATGCAGATGGTCTCGCGGCGGCCCTTACCGCTCGGCTTGCGGCCGGGCCGGTGTCCTTGATCGCCGAGTTCGCCGAGCAGTTGGCCTGGGCGCTGTACCGATTGGACCTCCAGGAGTAC
This sequence comes from Streptomyces sp. NPDC050743, assembly GCF_044456925.1. NCBI lineage: Bacteria > Bacillati > Actinomycetota > Actinomycetes > Kitasatosporales > Streptomycetaceae > Streptomyces > Streptomyces sp. NPDC050743. The sequence continues at coordinate 66,631 of NZ_JBITGJ010000032.1, read as the reverse complement.
GGCCATTGCCTCTCCGGTGACGCGTTCCTCTACACGCGTGCGGCCGTCGTCGCCGATGGACGCGAAGCCTACCGGCGGGTACTCCAGGATCCCGCGCGCTTCACGACGTATGCCGCCGGCCTGATGTGGGCCGAGCCTCTGCTCTATGTGCCAGACCGGGCGTACAAGGCCCTCACCGGGCAGGAGTGGGATCGCGGCACCCGCTACTCGTACGAGTCTTACTCGAACCGGGCCGGCTGGGGGCGACAGGCCATGACCGACGACGAGCTTGTCGAGGCCGTCCGCACCTGCGTCGCCGACCGCGACCTACCCCCGCCGGCAACGCCGGAGGACGTCGCGGCGGTCGAACGCGCGGTCGGCCGCCCGATGCCACAGTTGCTGCGACGCCTCTACCTCGAAGTCGCCAACGGCGGCTTCGGGGTTTGGGAATGCCTCTCGTTGACGGACACCGGCAATTGGTTCAGCGACGAGCGCGACATGCTCGAGGCCCACCGGCTCTTCTCGGCGCAGGACGACTCCGACATCCCCGCAACACCCGAGGGGGTCGTCCCGCTCATGGACCGCGGCTGCTGCATGTGGACGATGATCGACTTCAGCACTCCCGAGGGCCGCGTCTGGGACTGGGATGCCAATGACTGCTGCGTCCTGGTGCCGACCACTTTGACCCTCGCCCGGTGGCTCACAGGCTGGCTGGAGGGCTGGATAGTCCCAGGGCCGTACTCCCGGTTCCGCATACACGCCGACGGCTGCCCCGACCGACAACCGTCAGTTTCTTCGTAGGGGGCTCGGCTCCAAGCATCCCGTCATCGAGGTGCTGGGGCTCTACGACAACACCGCTGTTCAGGACCTTGCAGACTTGAGGTCGGACAGGGCTCGTCCGCCAGTAGTCCAGGGGAGCCCTGACCACCGCTTTAGGAGTTCGATCCGTGGCCCGCCGAGCAGCTACTCGACGCTGGCTACTTGGCATCGCCCCGTGTGCTGGGAGTCGTCGGTATGCGTCGGTGTTCGCCCTCGTTGATGTCGAGGGTGGATGTCACCCACCATTGGTCGGCCTTGGGCATCGCTTCACGGCCCGCAGACGGCCCGGAGCCGGCCGATCGACGCTCTGCTGTGACAGCCCAGAGGCGGGTCGCTAGTGGATCACGCCCTTGTTGGGGTCGCCGAGGGGGACGCTCTCCACCGGCCAGATCTCGGAGGGTGCGGCCAAGAGAGGCTTGAGCGCGTCCCTGATTCGCTGGAGGTTCGAGCTGGCCACGTGCGTCTGGAAATCCTCGGAGGTGAGCCAGTGCTCGACGATGAAGACGCCCTCGCCGTCGGTGTGCAGCGCGAACAGCTCGCATCCCGGTTCCTGATGGACCAGCGGGGCGAACTCGCGGTACACGTCAAGCACCTTCTGGGTCTGGCCCGGCGCGGGAATCAGGCGGGCGATGACAACGGGCATGCGCGCAAATCCTTCCGGGGCAGCCTCGCGAGCTGTGAACGTGGGATGGCCGGGCCTCGCTTCCAGGATGCACCTCACCAGCCGATTCGCCACCGATCGGTGGTGGCAATCGATGTGCCGGGCATCATTCGCAGCACCTGCAGCGGCCCCCTCTGCACAGCCACAACCGATCAACGGCGGCGTGACCTGCGGCCGCCTCATTGGTCACCATCGAGTGCCCCAGGCGGCGACTGTATGCAGCACGACAGCCGCCTCAGCCATGCTCCCGCGTCTCAGCCTCGGCATGGTCCGAGACCGGGGCGGTGATGTGGTTCAGGCGCCCCAACGAGTGGCGACGGCTTCCGCGACGCTGAAGACCGCATCGCACTCGGCGCACTGCGCTTTGCCGAAAACGTAAGTCAACTTATGCGCGACATCGGTCTGGCCGTCTGCGAGCGCGCGACTGTGGAGTCTTTGGGCCAGTCCCTCCAGTGTTGAGGGATTCGCAGGCTGCAGCGGGATCCTATTTGCCGCGGTCTCGTTCATGTACATGCTGTCGGTGGTCGAGAAGAAGCCGTACTCGCCGAAGGCTATGAAGTTCTCTGCACCGCACGCGGGACAGGGGACTTCGTATTCATCGTCGTTCAGTCCGTCGAGCTGTTCGCCCCACGCCTCGACCCCCTCGAAGCCGAGGAGCGCGGCGAGCAAGTAGACGTAAGTGCGGGGGTCGTCGGCGAGGATGGGATCCCGAAGAGCTTCCTCGGTCAGTTGCACCAGGTCGGACATCTCCGGGGCATAGGCCACATGGGGATCCTGCTCGCCGTATGGCTGATCGGTGCTGGCCGCGATGGCGCCGGCCACCACGAGTGGCATCTGTCGGTCCGCGGGCGACTACTGGCGTGCCATGTCTCGCAGGGCAGACAAGGCCGCGTGGCTTGCTGAGTAGACGGTGCCCTGATGACACAGCCGGGACCAGAGTTCGGTCCAGTTGGGATCCCCTGGGACCGGACTCACTGCGTTGAGCAAGCCGGGAATGTCTTCTGCCGTGCCGTAGGCGTGGTGGTACTGGGACCAGTCCGTCATGCGGATGATCTAAGCAGCCGAGTGAAGCGTCGCGCAGCTGCGGTCGTGACGACGGCCGGCCGTCGCCGACCGAATCCGTGCGCAATCTGGAGGCAGTGCGCCGCGTGAGGAACGCTGACGCCTGTGGAGCGCAACGGTTCAGACCAGTGGATTCCTGTGCGGGAGGCCCTTGTCGCGTAGCTGGCAGTGGGGCTTGCCGCGGCATCCGCTCTTCACGCGCCGACCTCAGTCCGGGCCGGACCCCGTCCTGGTGCCCAACCGAGCCGGCGAGCATGAGCGGCGCCTGGTGCGAGAGGGGCAGCGGCTGTACGACCTGGGTTATTGGGGGCCTGACCCGACCAGCTGCGTGGTCGGCGTGGTGCCCGGCGAGGGGCGTGTGCTCTGCCTGCTCCAGAACCGGTGGACTGCCGAGTGACAGCTTGTGTCACAGGTGAACGCCGGTGACCAACAGCCCAGCCGACAACAACGGCACTACCGGGGCCTCTGTACGGAGAACTCGTTGCCGTCGGGGTCGAGCATCAGTACCCGGACGCCGTCGCCATCGCCGGTGTCGGTGCGCGTCGCGCCGAGCGCGATCAGGCGGTCGACCTCCGCCTCCCAGTCGGCGTCGGCGGGGAGCGCCAGCTCGAAGTGCAGCCTGTTCGGCCCCCTCTTCGGCGCCACCGGAGGACCACCCCACGTGATCTTCGTACCGCCGTCCGGGGATTGGATCGCGGTCTCCTGGTCCTGGTCCCAGACGAGTGGCCATCGCAGCGCCTCGCTCCAGAAGTAACCGACCTCCTGCGTACCGTCGCAGGCCAGCGCTCCGATGAAGGCGGTGTCGGCGAGGAACTTGTTGCCCGCCTCGATCACGCAGAACTCGTTGCCGTCTGGATCGGCGAGCACCACATGCCCCTCTTCCGGGAGTTGGCCCACGTCGATGTGTTTCCCGCCGAATTCCAGCGCCCTGGCCACCGTCCGCTGCTGATCCTCCGGGGAGGTGCTCGTCAGGTCGAAATGCGCCCTGTTCTGGCCGATCTTGGGCTCCTGACTGGGCAGGAAGCGGATGCGGAAACCGGCGGTATCAGGGGGCAGGATCTCGACGTCGTCGTCCGGACCATCGGCCGACTCCCAGCCCAGGAGCCGGGACCAGAACCGCGCCAGGCCCGACGGCTGGGCAGTGTTGAAGCAGATCGCGTACAGCTGACTGGTCATACCCCGTGCATCTCCGATCCACTGACGGTCGATACAGCGCCTCGGCCTCACCGCGAGCGCAGCCTAGAGGTGGCCGCGGGGCACTCGCATCCGAGTTTCCATCGACGGGGAGCCCAGGACCCTACACGATGACGATCCTGCTGAACGGCACCATCGCCCACGGCACCGGCCGAGCCAGCCCGTCACGCAGGGGCGGCGGCCGGTTCGCCCTCGCAGGCGCGTCCCGGCCCACTTCGCATGGACACGCGGGCGAACTCGGCTTGGCTCTTGCGCGAGGTCTCCTCGATCCACCCGCAGGCACTGCACTGCCAGATGCCTTCTGTCCGGTCCGCCGGCGCAGGATTCCCCCAGCCCTGGGCGAGCATGCACCGGTCAGACCGGCCTTCTGGCGCACGTTTTTGCCGGGCTACCCGACGGTTCCCTTCGCCGAACGAGTCATGGTCTTGACCTCCCGCGAAGGCGCTGCTCCACAGGGGCACTGGCAGCGCTGGCCCCTCTCCGGAACATGCCTGAGGGGCTGCGCCTGCGATCTCCTCGACTCGGCGGGCTCTCCCTGGTCCAGGTCTCACTCCTCGAGCCACTGGCCGCGGAGGCGGACGTCCCGGTGGGCCGGCTGGCGAGCAGTGCGGACGTCAGCGTCCCCACGGCCACGCGCGTGCTCCGGCAACTGGTGACGAAGGGCATCGTGGTGCGGCGCCGGTCCGCCGAGGACGAGCGACGCGTGCTCGTCAGCCGCACCGATGACGGAGCCGAGAGACTCGCCCTGCTCCGGTCCCGGCTGCGGGAGCGCCGGCCAGGGGCTACGAGGCGTTCACCCGGCCGAGCGGGTCCAGTTGGTCACACTCCTGCGCCGCCTCACCGAACTCGTCGCCGATTCAGGCGGCGGTTCCGAGTCCGCCTGATTCGGAGGCGGGGTCGGCTTCGTCGACCGGGGACGACCTAATTGCCCATCGATGTGCAGATCAATGGGATTGCTCACTGCCGTGCAACTAGGGGCGCCGGGATCTCCGCCACACGATCGGCACCCAGATCGCGACGGGGTCGGCACCAGGAGCAACCGGTGGCGCTCCCCCATCGGCCGGATCGAGGACACGAAGTAGGCGGGCGCCCGTCCGGCTAAATGGAGGCCGGCGTCGGCAGTCCGGCGCCGTCGTCCAGCTCGGCCCAGACCGTCTTGCCCCGGCGGGCGTGGCGCGTCCCCCAGCGTCGGGCGACTTGGGCCACCAGGAGCAGGCCGCGTCCGCCCTCGTCGAAGACACGGGCCCGGCGCAGATGTGGGGTGGTGCTGCTGTCGTCGGAGACCTCGCACAGCAGGGTGCTGTCGTTGATCAGGCGCAGCCGGATCGGCGGCTGGCCGTAGCGGATGGCGTTGGTGACCAGCTCGCTGACCACCAGTTCGGCGGTGAAGTCGAGATCCTCAAGGCCCCAGGCGGTCAGTTGCTCGGAGACGCTCGACCGGGCTCGGGAGACGGCGACGGGATCCGCTTCCAGCTCCCAGGTGACGACCTGGCGGTCCCCGAGGCCGTTGGTGCGGGCCAGGAGCAGCGCGACATCGTCGTCCGGTCGGGCCGGGAGCAGCGCGTCGAGCACGGTGTCGCAGGTGGCCTCCAGGGAGACCGAGGGCCGGGCGAGGACATGACGCAGCTTGCTGAGGCCCGCCTCGACGTCGTGGTCGTGGGCGACGAGCAGGCCGTCCGTGTAGAGGGCGAGGAGGCTGCCGTCGGGCAGGTCGACCTCCGCCGCCTCGAAGGGCAGGCCGCCCAGTCCCAGCGGTGGCCCGGGAGGCAGGTCGAGGATGTCGACGGCGCCGTCCCGGCTCACCATGGCGGGCAGTACGTGCCCGGCACGGGCGAGGGTGCAGCGGCGGCAGACGGGGTCGTAGACGGCGTACAGGCAGGTGGCGCCGATGTCCCCGTCGCCTCCCCCGTTCGGCCCTTCGCCATCCCCGGCCGGGCCGCCACCTCCCCCGGCCGACCCGCCGCACTCTGCGGCCGGGACGGCGCCCTGTCCGTCGAGGGTGGCGGTGTTCTCGGCGGACAGCCGGATGACGACGTCGTCCAGGTGCGTGAGCAGTTCGTCGGGGGGCAGGTCGATGTCGGCCAGGGTGCGTACCGCGGTCCGCAGCCGGCCCATGGTGGCAGCGGCATGGATGCCGTGGCCGACCACGTCGCCCACCACGAGGGCGACCCGGGCACCGGACAACGGGATGACGTCGTACCAGTCGCCCCCCACACCGAGCTCCGCGTCGGCCGGCACATAGCGGCGGGCGACCTCCACGGCCGAATGCCCCGGCGCGCCCTGCGGGAGCAGGCTGCGCTGCAGGGCGAGCGCGGCGGCACGCATCTGCGTGTAGCGGAGGGCATGCTCGACGGCCACCGCCGTCCTGGCGACGATGTCCTGCACGAAGAGCAGATCCGCGTCGTCGAAGGGTTCGGGGCTCAGGTGACGAAAGAACTGGGCGACGCCCAGGGTGGTGCCCCGGGCACGCAGCGGTATCACCAGGGCCGAGTGGATACCGCGGGCGCCGGCGTCGAGGCCGGGTTCAGCGGTCGTGGGCGATGCGCCCGTGAGGCCCGTGAGAGAGGAGGCGTCGGTGTCGTACCGGGCGGAACGCCCGGTGGCGAGGGCGCGATCCGGTGGGGATCCGGGTACGTAGGTGTGGAGCTGCTGAGGCTCGGTCGTCGGTTCCGGCGACTCGCCGGCCGCTGACTTCTGGGCGATCCGGCGCAGGGCGCCCGGGTCGCCGCCGGCCGGGGTGCCAGGTGTGCGGAGCACGGAGTCGAGCAGGTCGACGGTGACGAGGTCGGCGAACTGCTCGGTGGCGAGGTCCGCCAGTTCCTGGAGGGTGCGGGCGATGTCCAGGGTGGTCCCGATGCGGGTGCTCGCCTCGTTCACGACCGACAGCCGCCATCGCACCCTGCGGTCGCGCTCCTCCTGGAACGCGATGACGCCGCGCTCGGACGCGCGGTCCACGTACTCGGTCGCAATCCCGATCAGCTTGCCCGCGGCAGCGCTGATCAGTTCGGGATCGCTGGTGAGCCGGGGCATCTCCTCGAGCAGTCTGGCGACGACGACGCCCTGCCCGAGGCGAAAGGCCCTCAGCATGGCGGTGACGGGCTTTCCGTGCCGGGCCAGCCGGCGTGCATGCTCCGCGTCGGCGTCCGGCGGTTCGAGCAGGCTCCTGTCGGGGCCGTGCTCAAGGGCGAAGAGCACGGTGGCTACGTGGTCGGCGATGTTCTGCGAGGTCATGAGGTCCGGGTCTTCCCACAGCTCGGGAACGTCCCGGCGCAGTGCATCCTCCATCTCCTGCACCAGTGCGCCCGCCTTCGGGCCGAGCACCTGGGCCGCACGGCTCAGCAGACTGTCCGCGGTGAAGTCCACGCTTACGACGTTACGCCGCGCACGCGCTCCTGCATGCGGTGCGGCCCGTCACCGGTGTGGGCGGTGCGGAGGGGCGCGGGGGGCTTTGCGACGAGGGCCTGGCACACCCCGCGTTCCGCGAAGGTCAGGCGCCGAGCTCCCGGAGGCGGTGCGGGACGGGCCGTCCAGCCACGCCTGATGGCCGTTCAGCAGCGGGTTCGGAGTCCGGCGTGGCCGGCTCCGCGGCCGGGCGATCGATCCGGGCGGTCGCGACGACGAGCAGGGCGTGGCCGGGCACGCCGCGGTCGGCGTCGGCTCCCGCTTTCCCTTGGCGGCCGGGGCACAGCGGCGGTGTCGTCGGATCCTGGTGATCGATCGCGGCGCCGCTGCGGAAGATCGGGATCGGCTCGGTTCGCCCCCGGGTGCCGCAGCGGAGACAATGGGGCTCCCGCACCGGGCGAGGTGGTGGCGATGCCCGCTTGGCATCTGCGCGATTATCACGACGACGATCTCGACCAAGCCATACAGATCTGGGACCAGAGCCGGCGGGCCGACGAGGACCGGGTGTTCCCCGTCTCGGAGGTGATGGCCGCGGCCAAGGCCGGTCAGACGGCGGTCGTCGCCGTGGTCGGCGACGAACTGGTGGGTATGGCCGTGGCGCAGGCCCACGGCAAACGGGGATGGATCCTTCTGCTGGCGCTCGCCGCCCGATGGCGCGAGCGCGGGATCGGCAGTGCTCTCCTCGCCGAACTGGAACGGCGGCTGCGCGCACTGGACGTGCGCCACATCAGCGCGCTGCTGCCGGCCGGTGCCGCGGGGACGAAGGCTCTGGAGAACTCCGGCTACCGGTTCCGCGACGACCTGACGTACTACGAGAAACTGGAACCTCCGGGGACCGCCAACGCCGACGTCCTCGCCGCGCTGGGCGGCCGTGTGCTCCCCGAGGGGCTCTGGGACACCATGGCCGGCATGGAGCGCGAGAAAGCGGTCATCGAGCGCCGTGTCGTACTCCCGCTGACCGAGCCGACGCTGGCGGACCGCTACGGTGTCACCCCGCCCAAGGCGATCATCCTGTTCGGCCCGCCCGGCACCGGAAAGACCAGTTTCGCCAAGGCGGTGGCCTCCCGTCTCGGCTGGCCGTTCGTGGAACTCTTCCCGTCCCGGCTCGCGGCCGACACGAGTGAGGGCTTGGCCGCCGCGCTGCGGGAGACCTTCGCGGACCTGGCGGAACTGGACTCGGTGCTGCTCTTCATCGACGAAGTCGAGGAGATCGCCGGGGTGCGTTCCGGAAAGGCAGTCGATCCCGGCCACGGGGTAACCAACGAGCTGCTCAAACTCATCCCCGTCTTCCGCGAGCACGACTCCCGGTTGCTGGCCTGCGCCACCAATTCGGTGCGCTCTCTCGACGCGGCCTTCCTGCGGCCGGGCCGGTTCGACTACGTCATTCCCGTCGGCCCTCCGGACCCGACCGCCCGCGCGGCGATCTGGGACCGCTATCTCAGGGCATCCGCGGCCTCCGTCAACCTCGACCAACTGGTCGGGGCCAGCGAGCTGTTCACCCCGGCCGACATCGAATTCGCCGCCCGCAAGGGCGCGCAGGCGGCGTTCGAACGGGAAGTCACCCAACGCCGGGGCCGGCCGGCCACCACCGAGGACTACCTGACCGCCATCGCCGACACGCGGCCGACGCTCACCGCGCAGGCGATCGAGGAGTTCACCGAGGACATCGACACCTACAGCCGGCTCTGAGCCACGACATCGCCCGCCGCGCGCCTGCCCGCCAAGGGAGGTGGACAGGGGGATCAGCTGTCGTCGCGCAGGCCCCACGGAGAGCCGTACTCGGTGAGCAGGTCCAGGAAGGGGCGCGGGGGCAGGGCTTCCGGACCGAGAACGCCCTTACCGGACCAGGCGCCGGTGGACAGCAGTTCCAGGGCGACGACCGGGTTGAGCGCCGTCTGCCAGACGACGGCCTGCGAGCCGTACTCGCGCATCGACCACTGGTTGTCGACCACGTGGTACAGGTACACCTCACGCGGTGCCCCGTCCTTGGTGCCCTTGACCCAGGTGCCGGCACACGTCTTGCCCGTCATCCGCTCCCCCAGGCCGGCCGGGTCGGGCAGGCACGCGGCGACCACGTCTCGCGGCGAGACCTGTACGGGGCCGTCGTTCCCGGGCACGCTCACCCTGGCCGTCGCGTCCAGGCCCAGTTCGTGGAGGGTCTTCAGCTTGGCGATGAAGTCGTCGCCCAGCCCGTACTTGAACGTGACACGACGCGCATCCACCCAGCGCGGTATCAGCAGCACCTCTTCGTGCTCGACGTTGACACACTCCACCGGACCGATGCCCTCGGGGAAGTCGAAGACCTCGGGCTCGCTGAACGGTGCCGTGGTGAACCAGCCGCGGCCCTTTTCGTACACCACCGGCGGGTTGAGGCACTCCTCGATGGTCGTCCAGATACTGAAGGACGGCGCGAAGTCATAACCCTCGACCGTCAGGTTGGCGCCGTCGCGGACACCGATCTCCTCGATGTCGTCGAACAGTTCGTCGGCCGCGTACCGGGCGAAGACGTCGGACAGGCCCGGCTCGACACCCATGCCCACCAGTGCCAGCCGTCCGGCCTCTTCCCAGCGCCGGGCCAGTGCGAACTGTTCGTCCCCGAGCTTGACACCGCACTCCTCGTAGGGGCGCGAGCCGTGCGGCGCGGACAGCGACATCGCCATGTCCAGGTAGTGCGCGCCGGCCTCCAGGGCGGCGTGGAACAGGGGCATCACGAACCGGGGGTCGGTGGCGTTGAGCAGCACGTCGCACCGCTCCTCGACAAGCGTCCGGGCCACCGCGTGCTGATCGGAGGCGTCCAGCCGCCGTGCGCTGAACCGCGCGCCCCGTTCCCCGAGCGTCGCGACCGCGGACTCGGCACGGGCGAGGTCGTAGTCGGCGACGACCATGTGGGCGAGGAAGTCGCGACGAGCGGCGATCCGGGTGACGGCCGTACCCACGCCACCCGCGCCCACCAGAAGTACGCGCATGTCACACACCTTTCTGCCGGGAGGCGAGCGCCTCCGGACGGGGTCGATGCAACGCGACGCCGGGATATAAGGTCAATCCCGTTGGCATAAGGGTGGGCGCAGGCGGCTCGCGACCGGCGACGGAAAGACGACCGAGATGGCGAAGCAAGTGGTGCCGGAGGCGGCGCGCCGCCGGCGGCGGCCCACGCGCGGCGGCACCGTGCTGTCGGAGGAGATCATCGTGCGGACCGCCCTGCGTGTCCTGCGGGAGCACGGCAGCACCGGGCTGACGGCACGCCGTCTCGGCGCGGCGCTGGGCGCCGATCCGAGCACCCTCTACCGCTACTTCGCCGGGATGGACGATCTGGCCCGGGCCATCGGGGACGAGCTGATGGGCCGGGCCCTGGACAGCTGGACGGCCACCGGGGACTGGCGCACGGACCTGCGCGCGCTGGGCCGGGCCATCCACGCCTCCTACCTCGCCCACCCGCAGGCGGCCGTCCTCACCGCCAGCCGGGTCACCGGAAGGCCTCGCGAGATCGCGGTGGACGAGACCATCCTCGGCATCCTGCGCGGCGCCGGGCTGCCCGACCCCGTGGCGGTCCGCGTGTACCACGCGTTCATCGACCAGAGCCTCGCGTTCGCCGCGCTCGACGCCGGATCCCTCGCGCTGGCGGACGAGGCTCGTGCGGGCGACGAGGAGATGTGGCACTCCACCTACGCCCGCCTGCCCGCCGAGTCGCATCCGAACATCGCCGCCACGGCCCACCTGCTCGCCCGCTGCATGCCGCACAGCGCCTATCCGGCCGCCCTGGAGATTCTGCTGGAACACACCGCCGCGCAACTGTCCCGGCCGGGGGCGTGAGGCGTGGGGTTCCGCCTGTGTGGCTTCCTGTCCGCGGGTTTCCCGTCCAGGCGTGTCCCTCTGTCAGATGTCCAGATGACAGAGCGCTCGCACGCTGCTGCAAACACCTGTGCGGTCGACCGCCTGCACCCTTTATGGTCTCGGCATGCGGCGCACGGATATCCGTCGGGACGACGGCACGTGGACGGGCCCGTCCTTGGCCGTACAGTCACGCCGCCAACCAGGCCTGTGCCTGTTCAGCACCGAGCGGCGGCTGCTTCTCGCACAGCAGTCGCGGCCCGTGCTCCTGGCCGCTGTCGAGGAGGACCACTGCGGCGTGGGGTTCTGGCGCACCGACGCCTACCGCTCTGTCATACCGCCGTTGCGTGCCGACACGGGACGGGCTCTGGCAGGCCATCTGGATCGCTGGGCGTACCGCTTTGCGCAGTACCTGTTCGACTCACCGGGCAGCCCTCTTCACGACGGCCGGTGGTTGCTCTCACGCGAGAGCCCGCTTCTGCGCTGGAATTACGGCCGCCTGCCGCAGTCCGAGTACTGGACCTCGATGCTCATCGACGGCCATCCGGACGGATACATCGACTGGTTCGTCCATTCCGGTTCGTGGGAGATCCTCCCGTTGCGGCAGATGCCCGACGCGGGTGACGGCCGGGTCAAGGCGTACCGCAAGCAGGCCCGGGACGGGCTGCTCCCGCCCGTCTTGTTGTGGTGGGTCAGCGGCTTGGACTGCCATCTGATCCTGGACGGTCATGCGCGACTCGCCGCAGCGATCGCCGAGTCGACCGCTCCGCCGCTGCTGCAACTGCACCGCACCTCACCGAGCAATGCGGTAGTCGCAGGCACTGAACAGGCAGTGCACCGTTACGAGGCCGAACTGGCCCGCTTCGCGGAACTCCGCGCCATCCACGGCGCCGCGGTCCCCGATGGTGCCGCCGTTGCAGGACCGTCCCTTGCCCGACGCCTCCGGGAACTGCACACGGCGCCACAGCCGACCTGGGCCTGGCCTCTGCCAGGCGGAGCGGCGCAGTGGCGACGCGTCGCACGTGCGGTGACTGCCAACCGGAAGTGGGACGCGGACGGCTGGCCATCAGACTGACCGATACCTGGGTTGGTCAGACTCTAAGAGGGCCGTGCCAGAGGGCGAAGACCTCCTTCGACCAGGCGCGGATCGCTCTTGAACCAGGGACGGATCGTTGCACTTTCCGTCGCTCGCACCGTGAGCCGCTGTGCGGAGAGGGCAGGATTCGAACCTGCGTGGACCCCGAGGGATCCGACCGTAAGGCGTTGCTCGCTGGTCCCCGATAAGCCGCTCCGGGCACCTCTCCCGATGCTCCCGGCGGTCCGGTCTCCCGTGCCGCCGTTCACGTGAACAACCATGGCAGGAGCGGCTGACCCGTCTCTGAGGCGTCGCTGACGGCACGGGCTACCCGGACCGCGGTCACCTGGACGCGGCGCGGGCACGGCCGACGGGCAGGTCCTCGACCGGCCAGGCGTGCGGTACGAGGAAGTCGGTGGCCATCAGGGTCTCGCCGGTGCCCTCGGCGAGGCGGAGGTGGCGGTGGACGGCGAGGTGACGAAGCTGGGGCGGTGCGACGCCACCTACAATCGGCGGCGCAGGCCCGATGATCGGCGCGGTGGGGCGGCGTCGCGCCCTGTTCGTGTGGCGCCGGCGGACGAGCCTCGGGGCTCGTGCGGTGTGCCGACGCGGGACGGCGGGCCGCGCGGACTCGGTGCGGGGAGTGGTCCGCGCGGCTGTCGATGCCGCCGGGTCAGCTCGTCGCGCGCACCGCCTCGCGGATCAGGTCGGCGACGTCCTGCGGCCGGGAGACGGCGACCGCGTGCGACGCGCCCTCGATCTCGACGACCGTCGCCCCGGCCCGCTTCGCGCCGAAGCGCTCCACCTCCGGGTTGATCGCCTCGTCCGCGCCGGCCACCAGGGCCCAGGAGGGCTTGGTCCGCCACGCGGCGGCGGAGGCCGTCTCCTCGAACGCCGCGGCGGCGAGCGGGCGCTGTGCCACCGCGAAGACCTTCGTGACCTCCGCGGGCACATCGCCGGCGAAGACCCAGGGGAAGGCCTCCTCGGCGATGGTGACCTCGACGGCGGGATCGCCGTCGGCGACCGGATACGTCCACTGCTTGAGGTTGCTCACCAGCGGCGAGAGCGGGAAGCGTCCCTGCAGTTCGCCGAGGCTCTCGCCCTCTTCCAGGACGTAGGCGGCCACATAGACGAGACCGACGACGTTGTCGGCGGTGCCGGCCACGGTGATGAGGGCACCGCCGTAGGAGTGGCCGACCAGCACGACCGGACCGTCGATCTGCGAGGCGACGGAGGCGATGTACGCGGCGTCGGACGCCAGGCCGCGCAGGGGGTTCGGCGGTGCGATCACGGGAATGCCGTGGCTCTGCAGCTCCGCGATGACCCCGGACCAGCTGGCGGCGTCCGCGAACGCGCCGTGGACGAGAACGACCGTGGGTGTGGAAGTTGTCATGTCTGTGTCGTCTCCTTGTACTCAGGCCGTGTGCAGGGCAGCGCGCAGGGTGCGGACGGCCAGGTCGATGGCGGCCTCGGCCGCGTGGGTCTCGCGCAGGGCGTTGAGCATGACGAAGTCGTGGATGATGCCCTGGAAGCGCACCGCGGTGACCGGCACTCCGGCCTCGCGCAGCTTGTTGGCGTAGGCCTCGCCCTCGTCGCGCAGCACGTCGGCCTCGCCGGTGATGACCAGCGCCGGGGGAAGTCCGGTCAGCTGCTCGGTCGTTGCGCGCAGAGGGGAGGCGGTGATCTGGGCGCGCTCGCTCTCGTCGGTGGTGTACTGGTCCCAGAACCACAGCATGCCATCGCGGCGCAGGAAGTAGCCGGTGGCGAACTGGTGGTAGGACGGCGTGTCGAAGCTCGCGTCGGTGACCGGGTAGAACAGCACCTGCTGCACCAGAGCCGGGCCACCCCGCTCCTTGGCCATCAGGGTCAGCGCGGCCGTCATGTTGCCGCCGACCGAGTCCCCGGCCACGGCCAGCCGCGAGCCGTCCAGACCCTTGGTGCCGCCCTGCTCCACCACCCACTGCGCGACGGCGTAGTTCTGCTCGATGGCGACCGGATAGCGGGCCTCGGGCGACAAGTCGTACTCCGGGAACACGACGGCGGCATCCGTGCCGACGGCGAGCTCGCGCACCAGACGGTCATGGGTGTGGGCGTTGCCGAAGACCCAGCCCGCGCCGTGGATGTAGAGGATCACCGGCAGGGTGCCCTGGGCGCCCGCGGGGCGGACGATCCGGGCCCGGACGGTGCCCGTGGGACCGCCGGAGACGATGATCCACTCCTCGTCCACGGCCGGCTTCTCGATGTCGCCGGACTGCACCTCGTCCACCGCTTTACGGCCCTCCGCCGGGGGCAGGTCGAAGAGGTAGGGCGGCTTGGCGGTCGCTTCCGCGAACGCGGCTGCCGCGGGCTCCAGCACCGGCTCGACCGGCGCAAGGGCATCAGACATGGGCATCTCCTGGAATTCGTCGGGTACGGCGGTCGTTCCGGGACGGAACCCGGATGGTCGTGCCGGGCGCTCCGGCGCCGCTGTTGCGCACGGTAGATCTCCTGTGTGCTCGGTAGTTGCCCGCAAGTGCACGTCTGCTTTCCCCACAGCGCACGGAAGTGTCCCGGTCCGCCCGGCGGTCGCCGTCTCCATGGCCGTCGTGGGCCCTGCTCCCGGGGTGCCTCGGGTCGTGACACAGGTCGATGACGTGGCGCAGCGGGAAGCGCCCGGCTCGGATGTGACCGTTCACGGTGTGTCTCCCCGCCGTTCCCGGGCCGCGCGGGTGATGGCACGCCGGATGGGTTCGTAGCCGGTGCACCGGCAGATGTTGGAGCCGACGACACCCGCGACGGCATCGGGCTTGTCTGCCAGGTCGGGGTCGGCTTCGAGCGCTCCGGCGGCCACCATGAGGAAGCCGGGGGTGCAGAATCCGCACTGGAGGGCGTGCTCGGCCGAGAACGCCCGTTGCAGCGGGTGGGGTTCGCCGTCCGGCGAGTACTTCCTCGGGCCGCACCGCACCGCTCGCCGGCCGCAGGAACGTCATGCCCTCGTAGAGTGCCTGGCCGATGCCCTGCACGGCCGATCCGAACGCCTGGCCGTGCACCACGGTGGGATTGAGGACCACTCCGCAGTCGTCGACGGCCACGAGCCGCAGGACGGTCACCGTGCCCAGGTCCGGATCGACCTCGGTGACCGCGGCATGGGTGCCGAAGGGGAACGCCATGCCGGCCTCGTACGTGTCCTCGACGCGCAGCGGGCCGGTCGCCTTCACCAGATCGCCGAGGCTGGTGGCCGCCGAACCGTCGTGGGCGGCGTGCACGCTGCCGTCCGCCCACTCGATCTCGCCGACCGGCAGGCCCCACAGGTCAGCCGCCCGGGTGCGGGCCTCCTCGATCAGGAGGGTCGCGGCGTGCCGGAGCATGGCGCCGGCGACCTGTGCCGAACGGCTGGCGAAGGAGCCCAGTCCTTCGGGCTGTTCGTCGGTGTCGCCCTCGACGAGGCGGACCTGAGCCTGCGGGATGCCGAGGACTTCGGCGACCTGGGCGGGGAAGACCGTCTCGTGCCCCTGGCCGCTGGGGGCCGCGCCGCAGCGGGCGGTGATGCTGCCGTCCTCGTGCACCTCGAGGCTGCCGAACTCGTGCAGGCCACCGGGTTCGCCGCCCGAGCGCTCCACATAGCAGGAGACTCCGATGCCCAGCGGCAGCGCGTCCGGATCCGCGCGGCGGCGGTCCTGTTCCGCGCGCCACTCCTCGTAGCCGAGCGTCTCCAGGGCCAGGTCCAGGGCGGCGGCGTAGTTCCCGCTGTCGTAGCGGCGTCCGGTCGGTGTCTCGTAGGGGAAGGCGTCGGGCGGGATGAGGTTACGCCGCCGCAGCTCGACCGGGTCGATCCCGAGCCGGCGGGCGAGGAGGTCCATCGTCCGCTCGATGGCGGTCGCCGCCTCGGGGCGTCCGGCGCCTCGGTACGGGTAGGTCACCATGGTGTTGGTGAGCACCGAGCGCAAGGTCGCGTGGACGCGTGGGGTGGTGTAGGCGCCGGTCGCCATCCATGCCGTCTGCATGGGCAGTCCCGCGCCGAGGTGCGGATAGGCACCGACGTCGGCGTCGATCGTCAACTCGTAGGCCACCAGGCGCGCTTCGGCATCTGCGGCGAGCCGGACGGTCTGGTCCTGTCCCCTGCCCCGGGTGGCGACGAGCATCGACTCCAGGCGATCTTCGATCCAGCGTACGGGCCGCCCGAGCGTGACGGCCAGGCAGGCGACGACCACGTATTCCGGGAAGCACGCGCTCTTGGACCCGAAGGCGCCTCCCGTGTCGGGTACGACCACCCGGATCCGGTCCGTGGACCAGCCGAGCAGCGCGTCGAGCTCGCGCCGCAACCGGTGCGGCATCTGGTGCCCCGACCACACGGTCAGCCGGTCCCCTTCGGGTACGGCGAGGATGGTGCGGCATTCCATGGGGCTGGGCAGCAGCAGTCGCTGGTGGTACGTGGCCTCGACCACGGCGGCCGCCTCCTGCCAGACGGACGGGGCGATGGGCGCTCCGGCCTCACCCCGCAGGGCGATGTTGCTCAGTCCGTCGAACAGGCGAACGGCGTCGTCGAGCGCCGCGGCGGTTGTCACCACGGCGGGCAGTGGATCGATCGTGACGGTGACCTCGGCGGCTCCGTCCTCGGCCCGGTACCGGTCCGCGCCGAGGACGACGGCCAGTGCCTCTCCCGGATACCGCACCCGGTCCTTCACGAGGGCGGGCCACTCCCGGCCCGCGACGGCGTCCTTGGTGGAAAGCCCGGCCAGCAGGGTGTACGGCACCGGAGGAAGGTCCGGCAGATCCGCGGCCGACCAGGCTCCCACGACCCCGGCGACGTCACGGGCCGCCGTACAGTCCACTGCGCGCAGTACGCCGTGGGCCACCTTGCTTCTCACGAATGCCGCGTCCAGACATCCCGGAACATGGATGTCGGCAACGTACCGGCCCTTCCCGGAAAGCAGCCGCTCGTCCTCGCGTCTTGTCCATCGCTCCACAACAACACCCCGTTCGTGTCTTTGCGGGAATCGACGCCATCGCGAGGGAACGCCGCGCCGGCGGAACTGCACTTCTCGGACACTAACCGAGGGGACAGCGGCGAAGCGGGCGACAGGCGGGTGCTGTGCGCCGTGCGGACGGTTTTGGCAGTCCCCCGACGTTTCGGCATTTTCCTTGCGGCTCCAGCCGATGAGACGAACCCGTGCGCTGAGGGGCACCTACGCGTGCGCTCGCAGACAATGCGGCCCCCGGTTCGGCACCTAGCGTCGACCGCGCACGATTCGGCACGACATCGCGGAGGCACCCATGACCACCAGCTCCAAGCCCACGAGCAGCCAGCCGTGGCTGCATCAGAAGGGCTCGGTCATCCAGGAGTTCGGGACCGTCAAGCAGTTCCCCATCGCTCTGTCCTACGAGACGCGCATGTACTCCTCTCAGCGCCTCAACAAGGTGCTGGCGGACACCCAGATCCTCTACGGCCTCTACAAGAAGCACCACTGGATCATGCGGGGCGCGACCTTCTACCAGCTGCATCTCCTTTTGGACAAGCACGCGGGAGACCAGCTGGAACTCGTCGACACCCTCGCCGAGCGCGTCCAGACGCTGGGCGGTGTCGCCGTGGGCGACGCCCGGCACGTCGCCGAGATCACGTCGATTCCGCGCCCGCCGGACGGTGTGGAGGAGGTCCCGGCCATGCTCTCGCGGCTGCTCGAAGCCCACGAGGTCATCCTGACGGAGGCCCATGACGCGGCCGCCCGCACCGCCGAATTGGGCGACGACGGCACCAACGACCTGCTGGTGTCGCAGATCATCCGCACCGGCGAACTCCAGGCCTGGTTCCTGGCCGAGCACCTGGTCGACACCCCGCTGGTACGCACCTGAGCCGTGCGGCACGCAGAGGGTGTCCCCGCCTCCGACGCGGACCGGAGTCCCGGCCCACACCCGCTGCCCGGTAAGACGGCGCCCTGCGGGCCGCACGGGAGGTAGTCGGTCCTTTCACGCTGCCGCTGAAGAGACCGGTGGGGCCCCGGCGGGCGCCTGTCGTCCCAGGGGCGGCCCGCCCGGCCTCCGAACGAGGTCGTCCGTCTCGGGCACTCCGCGGACCGGGCCGGTAGCGGCTCAGCGGTGCCCCTCGGTCCGGCCTCAGCTCAGGCACAGGTCGGAGAGCCGCCGTTCGAACGCGGTGACGCCGTCCTCGGGTGCCGCCTCGGCCCGACGAGTGTCCACCAGCGGCCGATTCGCCGCCCGCCGGATGCGCACGGACGGGGGGCGGCGACGGGCACGACGGCCCAGCTGTGCCCCGCTCTGCCGGACGGGCGGGCGGCACGGCTGCCTCGTCCTGAAGCGGGGACGGCCCCCCAATCCCACCACGCTCAGCGCCACCATGGCGCGGGCAGGGCCCATGCCAGCACCCTGTGCTCTGGGTGCCACCTCGGCCCGACGGGTGTCCATCAGCGGCCGACCGCCGCACGCCGGATGCGCACGGGCGGGGCGCCGACGGGCACGACGGCCCAGCTGTGCCCCGCTCTGCCGGACGGGCGGGCGGCACGGCTGCCTCGTCCTGAAGCGGGGACGCCCCCCCAATCCCACCACGCTCGGCGCCACCATGGCGCGGGCAGGGCCCATGCCGACGCGCTGTCTGCTCCGGGAACTGTGCGGACCGGACGTCAGGTCGCCAGGTGCGCGCTGCGCCACTGCACCGGTGACATCCCGTACCTTTCACGGAACGCCCGGCTGAAGTGGGAGGGGTTGGAGAAACCCCAGCGGGCGGCCACCGCCGCGATCGACCTGTGGGCCGCGCCGGTCCGGGCGAGTTCCTCGCTTGCCGACTCCAGGCGTCGGGTCCGCACCCAGGCGTTGACGGTGGTGCCATGCGTCTGGAAGAGACGGTGCAGGTAGCGCAGGGAGATGGCGTGCTGGTCGGCGATGTCCTGGGGGGTGAGTCCGGGGTCTTGCAGCCGGGCCTGGACGGATGCCGTGATCCGCTCCCACAGCGCCGGCGCGGGCCGCCTGCCGGCCTGCTCCAGGGCCACGGTGGCCAGGATCTCCGCCGCGTGCCGGGCGAGTTCGTCGCGTCGAGCCGGATGGGCTCTGGTGACCTCCTCGACGAGCCCGCACAGCAGCGGCAGCAGCAGGGCGGCCGCTCCGTGCCCCGTTTCCTCCACCACGGTGGCCGTGAGGGTGGCCAGCTGCGCTTCCTCCAGCCGGAGCAGGGCGCGGGGCATCATGAGGACCCGGGCCCGCTGTCGTTGCGGCACCACGATCCGGTACGGGCGCCGCGCGTCATGGAAGGCCAGTCGGCCGGGCCGGAGTTCAGCGGTGCGGCCGTCCTGGAGCAGCAGTGCGGTGCCGTCCAGTTGCCGGCGCACCAGGATGTGGGTGCTGTGGTCCGCGGCCACCGACCGGGCGCTGCGCAGGATCGTTCCCGGTCCGAACTCCTCGGTGGCGATCTGCAGGGCGCCCAGTCGTTCCGCGGTCAGCTCGCCCGTCCACGGTCGTCCGTGCTCGACGGCGACTTCAAGACCCACGAAGACGTGCGACAGCGCGCGTTGCCAGGCGGCGACGCGATCGCCGGGTGCGAGGCCCCGAGTGGAGAAGGACACTCCCTCGCCGGGTGTGGTGAGCGATCCGGTCAGCACGGCGTTCCTCCGGCCGTACGGCTCCCGCGCTCCCGGTCGAGCCAGTCCGTGGGAGACAGGCCGAAAGAGCTGTGGAACGCCCTGCTGAAACGGGCCGGACTCGTGAAGCCCCAGCGTCGCGCGACCTGGCCCAGGCTGACGGATTGCGGCTCCCGTACGGCGAGTTCCCTGCGGCACTCGTGCAGGCGCAACTCGCGGATCCACCGGCACACGGTGCTGTCCTCGGCTTCGAACAGCCGGTGCAGATAACGGACGGAGATGCCGTGGGCAGCGGCGATGGCCTGGGGCGTCAGGCCGGGATCCGACAGGTGCCAGCGGATGAAGGTCTTGATCCGCAGCAGCAGGATCCGGTCGGCGCCCGGCGACTCGGCCGAGTTCTCACCCAGTTGGTCGGCCGCCGTGGCCGCGATCAGGTCGATGACGCGTTCGGCGAGTCGCTCTGCCACCGGCGTCGCATAGGCCTCGGAGGAGTCGGCCAGCCGTTCCAGCAACGGGGTGAGAAGCGCTGGCAGACCGCCGCCCGGGCGCACGGCCCGTGCGGTGAGGTGCCGCAGATCGGCCTCCGACCGTCCGAGCAGGCCCCGCGGGACCGCGAAGATCTTCAATTGGAAGCGCTCGGGAAAGGTGGCGCGGAAGGGCCGGACGGTCTCGAAGAATCCGATGTCGCCGGCCCGCAACTCGGTGCTGCGGCCGTCCTGTTCGACCTGTGCCCGCCCGGTGCTCTGGAGCGCCACGAAGACGTCCCGCCCGTCGCCGCGGGCGATGAAGCGCGGCGACCGGTGGACGCGGCCCGGGTCGCATTCCACCGTGGTGATCCGCAGGTCCCCCAGGTGGTCGGTGCGCAGGGCGGCGTCGTAGGTGCGGCCGTCGGTGGCGATGTCCATGCCCACCAGGGTCGCGAGCACGGCGTCGTGCCAGAAGTCCAGGCTGTCGCGCGGCGGAACCGAGCGGGTGCTCAGCACCTGGCCGCGGGGACTGGCGTAGGGGGCCGGAGACCGGCGTCTCTCCTCGAAGAAGTCGATGACGGTTGGCATGGTGTGAGCATGCCGTGAAGGTGCGGGCCGGTGCATCAGTCGGTCGACTGGTCCCCGGGCCGCGCCGCGCCCCTCAGCGCATTCGGGCCCGCAGGAAGGCGCAACCGGTCGCCAGCGCCGCCCGCGTGGGCGCGCTGTCGTACAGGGCGTGCAGCGCCACGAAGTCGTGGATGGTGCCGAGGAACCGTACGGCGGACGCGTCGACGCCGGCCGTGCGCAGGTTTCGCGCGTACTGCTCGCCCTCGTCCCGGGCCACGTCGGCCTCGGCGGTGACGACCAGCGCCGGCGGCAACCCCACCAGGTCCTCGGTGCGCGCCCGCAGCGGGGACGCGGTGGGCTCGTCCCGCTGAGCGGGGTCCGTGACGTAGCGGGCCCAGTACGCGCGCAGCGCCCGGCGGCCGAGCAGGTATCCGGTGGCGAACCGGCGTTGCGAGGGGCTGTCGCAGCGTGCGTCGGTGAGCGGGTAGTAGAGCAGCTGTGCGCTGAGCCGTGGCCCGCCCCGGGACTTCGCCAGCATGGTCACGGCGGCGGCCAGTGTGGCTCCGGCGCAGTCGCCGGCCACGGCCAGCCGGCGCGCGTCCAAGCCGAGTTCGCCGGCCCGGGAGACCGCCCAGTCGAGCAGCGCGTAGCACTCCTCCAGCGCCACGGGGTAGCGGGCTTCGGGGGTGCGGCTGTACTCGGGGACGACGGCGCACACGCCCGCGCCGTCGACGAGCTCGCCGATGAGGCGGGCGTGGGTCTGGGCGTCGCCGAGCGTCCACCGGCCGCCGTGGAGGTACAGCAGGGCGGGGAGCGGCCCGGTCGCACCGGCCGGGCGTGCGGTCCAGAAGCCGAGCAGGCCGAACGGGCCGACGGATGCCACGCGGTAGACCGCGTCCACGTCGAAGTCCTCGAAGCGGTCAACCTGGCTCTCGCGCAGCGCCTGGCGCGCCGTGTCGGGGGCGAGGTCGTCCAGCGACGGGGGCGCGGCGGACGCGGTGACGAGTCGCTGCACCACGGGGTCGAGGAGGACGGCCGCACGGGAGTCGTCGCCCGGTCTGTCCCCGGAGGCACCCGGCATCTCGCACTCTCCTCTGGCTGGCCGCCGCCACTCGTCGGCAGGTCCGCGGGGAACCGGCCGGTCCCCGCCTCATCTGTCCTGAAGCAGATCACGCAGTTGCTGGCGGCGGCTAATGCCGAGCTTCGGGTAGACGTTGTACAGGTGTGAGCCCACGGTACGCGGCGAGAGGAAGAGCCGTTCCCCGATCTCCCGGTTCGACAGGCCGCAGGCGGCCAGCTGGACGATCTGCCGCTGCTGTGCCGTCAACTGCACGAGCAGGTCCGGGGCGTCGGGGGTGGGTGCCGCTCCGCTGGCGCGCAGTTCTCGGGCGGCGGCCGCGGCGAGGGCGCCCGCGCCGAGGTGTTCGGCGGTTTCCAGCACGGTGGTCAGCTGCCCGCGCGCCTCGCGGGTGCGGCGGCAGCGCCGCAGCCAGATGCCGTAGTTGAGGCGGGCGTGGGCGCGTTCCCACGGCCACCGGTCCGCCTCATGGTTGACCAGTGCGAGCTGGAAGTGCTGCTCGGGGTCTTCACCAGGGCCGACCAGGGCCGTGGCGTGGTGCAGGAGCAGCGTCATCCTGGTGCTCGGCCGGTCCCCCTGCTCCGCCCGGACCCGTTCCAGGATCGGCACGACCTCCTGCGACCGGCCGGTCCGCTGGGCGGCGGCGGCGAGTTCGGCGATGCTCCGGGGCGACAGGAAGGGGTGCAGCGGCGTTGCGTCGGCGGTGAACAGCTCGCGCAGGTGCCGCCAGCCGCCGTCCGCGTCACCCACCGCGAGGCAGGCGAGTCCACGGGCGCGCAGCAGGCGGGCGTGCGTGGCCCGGTTCTCGTCCAGACTGACGGCGCGCCAGACCGCAGAGGTCAGCCAGGGCTCCGGGGGTACGGCTCCGCGCAGCGCGTGCAGGATGAGGGCCTGCGCCTCCAGATCCGCCTGGAGACGCGGCAGCCGCAGCACCGCGGCCTCGGCCCCGGCTTCCCGGAGCAGGGGCTCGGCCTCGGTGAACCGGCCGGTGTTCACGAGGGTGTCCAGCAGGGGTGGGAGCGACCAGGCGCGCAGGCCGAAGGCGCCGGCGGCCCGCAGCCGGGCGTCGGCCTCGCGCAGCCGGCCCAAGCACTCGTCCGCCTGATCAGCGTGGTAGGCGAGTGAGGCGAGAGCCATACGGCAGGCCAGGGCGTCCGGGGCATCCAGCGGCACGCCCTGCGGGCGGCCGAGGCGCGACAGCAGGTGCCTGGCGGAGTCCGGCCGGATCACCGCGGTGACCAGGGCCTCCAGCGCCTGCTGTGTGTCCGGCGTGTCCAGCGGGCCCAGAGGGCCCAGGGGTCCGGTCAGCTGAGCCTGTGTCTGTTCGGTCTGCCCGGCCGCCGTCCGGGCGCGGTCGAGCAGCGTGGACAGGGCCGCCCGGTGCTCGGGCAGACCGGACTGGGCGGCGATGCTCGACGCTAGGGCCGTCAGCGCGAGGGCGACCGGCCGGCCGACCGCGGAGAAATGCTTCGAGACGTTCGCCAGAACGTCGAAGGCCTCGTGCTGTGCGGCCTCCTGGGAGAGGGCCGAGGCCAGGGCGCCGGCCGCGACACAGGCGAGTTCCGGAGCCGTGGAGTCCTGGACGAGCCGGTCGTGCAGGTCCCGTACCCAGACGGGGTCTCCCACCGTGTGCGCCGCAGCCAGTGCCTCGGCGACACGGCGGGCGCGGTCCTCCCGGCGGGGGCTGAGCCGGGCCGCCTGCTCCAGGGTGCGCGCGGCGCCGACGGCGTCTTTCGGCCGCCATGCGGCGTCCTCGAGCGCTGCGGCCACCGGCTCGCTGGTCCCGAGGGTGGCGGCGGCCAGATGGCGGGCCCTGCTCTCCGGCCGCGTGACGACCCGGGCGAGGTCCCGATGGGCCTGCCGGCGCTCACCCGCCGGGAGCCGCGAGAGGGCGGCCGACCGTGCCAGCGGATGCCGGAAGACGAGGCGGTCCTCGGCCAGCGAGACCAGACCGTCCGCCTCCGCCGGGGCCCATACCGCGAGGTCGTCGGTGCCCAGCGCGGCCATGAGCGCGGCGACGCTCTCCCCCGGGCCCGCCGCCGCGGCGTACAGCAGGGCCCGTCCCGTCTCGGGGGGTAGCGTGTCGAGTCGGGTCGCGAAGACGTCTGCCGCGGGCCGGTGCCACGCGGTTGCGACGCCGGGACGTCCCGCTCGGGCCTGTGCGCAGGCACGACGACTCAGCTCGACCAGGGCCAGCGGGTTGCCCTCGGCTTCTTCAAGGATCTCCAGCCTGCGGCGGCCCGTGGGCGCTGCCGGCTGCCGGTCCAGCAACGCCGCGGCCGAGGTGGCGCTCAGCGGGCCCAGCCGCAGGCTCTCCGTACCGGGGGGCAGGCCGGGCAGGGGCGCCTCGCCGCGTGCGGTGAGCAGCACCCTGACCGGTCGAGTGGTCAGGAGCCGGGTGGCCGCGCAGAGCGCGTCGAGGAAGGCGCGGTCACAGGCGTGGGCGTCGTCCACACACACCAGTAACGGCCTGGACAGGGCGAGTCGGTCCAGCAACGCCAGTACGGCGGCCCGCACCTGCCCGTCGTCCGGCCCGCCGTCCTGGGCGGCGGGGTTCAGGGCGGCGCTCAGCACCCGGCCGTGTGCGGCGGGCAGGCCGGACAGGTCCTCCAGGACCGGCGCGAGCAGCTGCTGCAAGCAGGCACGAGCGGGCCGGCGGTCCGCGGCCCAGCTCTGCGCCGACAGGACGAGCATGCCGTCGCCGGCGGCCAGTTCACGGGCGTGGCGGAGCAAGGCCGTACGCCCGATCCCCTCCTCCCCGAGGAGCAGCAACGCCTGCGGACCACCGGGCTGCCGCGTCACGCACTGCGTGATCCGCTCGATCTCGCCGTCCCGGCCCAGTGGACGCGACGCCGCCGTGCGGCAGGACCGGCGGGCGGCTTCCTCGCGGGCCGCCGACCGGGGTGGGTGGACCGTCATGCATGTACTCCGGACCTGCTCGGCTGCCCAGGCTGTGGGCGTGTTCCCTGGCCGCGTTCATGATTCGGGGCACCGGGGTCGCCGCGCTTCTGTCATATGACCAGTCGTCCGCCGGTTCCGGCCCTGACCGGCGCCGGGACCACGGGCTGCCGGCTCTGCGGCGGCTCTGCGCGCGCGGTCGGCGGTACGACGGCTTGCGCGCCTGCGGTCGGTCGCGGCCTGACAGGATGGCCGGGGTCATGATCACCGGCTGGAGGAGAACACCTTGGTGCACGTGGGTCCCGATTACCCTGCCGACCCGGGCATCCTGGGGCGGGCCGCGGAGCTGTCCCGGATCGAGGAACTGCTCGGGGCGGTGGACGGCGCCGGCCCGCAGGTGCTGGTGCTGACCGGGGAGCCGGGAGCGGGCAAGAGCACCCTCGTCGACTGGGCCGCCGATCAGGGCCGGGCCCGCGGTCTGCGGACTTTGCGGGCGCGGGGCAGCGAGGGCGAGGCCGGACTGGGGCTTTCGGGCATCCACCAGCTTGTGCACCCGCTCTTGCCCGGCGACACGCTGCCCGCCCGGCAGCGAGCGGCCCTCGACCGCGCCTTCGGGCTGACGGCGGCTCCGGGCGAGGTCTCTCTCGACCAGCTGTCGCTGTGCATCGGCGTGCTCGCCCTCATCGGCGACGCCGCCGCACGCCGGCCGCTGCTCCTGCTGGTGGACGACGCCCAGTGGCTCGACCTCGGCTCGGTGGACGTGCTGGGATTCGTCGCCCGGCGCCTGGCGGACAAGCCGGTGGTGATGCTGCTCGCCGCCCGCGAGGAGTCCGTGCCGGCCCGCTTCGACCGGGACTTCCCGCAGGTGACCGTCGGCCCGCTGAGCCGGGCGGCGGCGGGGCTGCTGCTGGACGCGCAGCCGAACCCGCCCCTCGGCAGGGCCCGCACGCAGATCCTGCAGCAGGCGGCCGGCAATCCGCTTGCCCTGATCGAGTTGCCCCGGGCCCTCGCCCGGGGCCGTACCGGCGGCGGTCAGGACGGCGGCACCGCCCTGCCGCTCACCGCACGCCTGGAGAACCTGTTCGCCGCCGACCTGCCCGGACTGCCCGAGTCCACGCGCGAGGCACTGCTCCTGCTCGCCGCCGCGGGGACGGAACACCTGGCCGACCTGGCGCGCGCCGCCCCGTCGTTGGACGTCGTACGGGCGCTGGACCCCGCTGAGCGCGTCGGGCTGGTCCGGATCGAGGACGGTCAGGTGCTGCTCCGCCACCCGCTGATCCGCTCGGCCGTCTACCAGGCGGCTTCCTTCGCCGAGCGCCGGCAGGCCCATCTCGCGCTGGCCTCCGCTCTCGCCGGGGAACCGGACCGCCGTGCCTGGCACCTGGCCGCGGCGGCGACGGGGCAGGACGCCGAGGTCGCCGGCGGCTTGGCGGAAAGCGCCGAGCGCGCCCGCGCCCGGGGTGGGTACGCGGCGGCCGCGGCGGCGCTGGAACGCGCCGCGGACCTGACCCCGGCACCGGAGCTGCGCGCCCGGCGCCTGCTGATGGCCGCCCAGGCGGCCATGTTCGCCGGCCACCCGCAGTGGGTCGGCGAGATCAGCGGCCGGGTCGGCGGCCTGACCGAGGACGCGCGGCTGCGTGCCGAGGCCTCCCTCCTGGGCGGATGGGCCCTGGGTGTCACGCTCCGCCACGACGAGGCGCTGGCGCTGTTGCTCGGCGTCGCCGAAGCCACCGCCGTCTCGGCGCCAGACCTGGCGATCGGCACCCTGGCCACCGCCGCGACGTCCGTCTACAACTCCGGGGCGGCGTTCCACCGGACCGAACTGCGCCGGATCGGCGCCCTGATCGACGAAACGGACGACCCCGCCAGCCTCGCCTGGTCCCAGGCGGCCATCGACCCGCACCGCCAACGGACAAGACTGCTCGGCCTGTTGAAGGACGGGCTGGCCGTCATGTCACCGGACTCGCTGGGGGACCTCACGGCGCTCGGCGGCACGACCTGGATCTTGGACGAGACCGAACAGGCCGTGCGCATACTCGGCCGGACCATGGACGTCATACGCCGCGCCGGCAGCGCGGGCACGAACGCGACCGTCACGCAGGCGCTCGCCCTCGCCCTGTTCGAAAGCGGTTCCTGGACGGCGGCCCAGGACGCGGCGGACGACGCGTTCTGGATGGCGACCGAGGCAGGAGCCGACAACGTGACCCTGGGCTCCTGCATCCTCCAGGCCACCCTGCGGGCCCTGCGGGGTGACCACGCCGTCGCACGCACACAGGTCATGGAAGCCGTACGGGGCGTCGACCTGCGCAGATCACTGAGCCTTCAGGTCCGGCACCGGCACGCCCTGGGCATGGCCGCGTTCGTCGCCGGTGATCACGCCGACGCCTACGAACAGCTGCGCGCGACCTTCACCCGCGATTTCCGCCCCGCTCCCGTCCACTACCACGCCTCCCTGTACTACCTGGGCGATCTGGCCGCCGCGGCGGTCCGCGCCGGTCGCGGGGACGACGCACGCACGGTGGTCGACGCCGTCGAGGACAGCCTGGAACCGGTCAGGTCACCTCGGCTGGCCGCCGTCCTCCACCGGGCCGCCGCCCTGCTGAGCGACACCGACGACGCCGAGGACCACTTCCGTGCCGCCCTCGCCGGCTCCGCCGTCGACTGCTGGCCCTTCGAGAAGGCGCTCACCCAGCTCGACTTCGGGGAGTGGCTGCGCCGACGCCGCCGCAGCGCCGAGGCACGCCCGCACCTCAACGCGGCGCTGGAGTGCTTCCAACGGCTCGATGCCCGGCCCTGGGCCGACCGCACCGCCGCCGAACTACGGGCAGCGGGAGCTCCGGCGTCAGCGGCGACGACCCCGAGTGCGACGGGCGAACTCACCGCACAGGAACGCCAGATCGCCGAACTGGCCGCACAGGGCCTGACCAACCGCGACATCGCGGCCCGCCTGTACCTCTCCCCCCGCACCGTCGGCTACCACCTGCACAAGATCTTCCCCAAGCTGGGCATCCACGCCAGAGCCCAACTCCGCGACGCCCTTTCGCAGGATCCGGCCCAGTGACGGGATGCCGGGCCACCGCGCGTACGTCCGTACGGTGCCCGGCTACCCGGCCACCCCGACGGCAGCCGCGGCCACGGCGACGACCAGACCCGAGGTGATGAGCACGACGACCACCCGCCGGGCGCGTTCGGTGTCGAGTGGTTGCCGTTCCACGCGCAACTCCGCCCAGTGGTGCGCTGCCTCACGCGTCTCACGGCGGCGCTGCACGGCCGCGCCGGCCCGGAACCCCAGCGTGACGGCAACGCCGGCCCCGGCCGCGGCGGAGGGTGTCCACCACCCTTCGCAGACGAGCAGCAGTACGGCGACCACCCCTGCCGTGGTCCAGCCGCTGAGGCAGGCCGCGGCGGCCCGGCGGTGCGAGAGGGGCCGGTCGGCCCCTGCGCGCAGGTCCGCGAGCGCCGGCAGGTACCAGACGCACCCGGCCGCGGTCACCGCGGCGACCCCCAGGGCGAGGACGGCTCGGGCCATGTCTACTTCGCCGCCTCGAGCGCCGCGATCTCCGGATGGTGCAGGTCGAAGGCCGGGGACTCGCTGCGGATCCGAGGCAGCGAGACGAAGTTGTGGCGCGGCGGCGGGCAGGAGGTCGCCCACTCCAGTGAACGGCCGTAGCCCCAGGGGTCGTCGGCCTCGACCGGCTCGCCGTACTTCGCGGTCTTCCAGACGTTGTAGAAGAACGGCAGGATCGACAGGCCGAGCAGGAACGAACCGATCGTCGAAATGGTGTTGAGAGCGGTGAAGCCGTCGGCGGCCAGGTAGTCGGCGTAGCGGCGGGGCATACCCTCGGCGCCCAGCCAGTGCTGGACCAGGAACGTGGTGTGGAAGCCGACCGTGAGCGTCCAGAACGTGATCTTGCCCAGGCGCTCGTCGAGCATCTTGCCGGTGAACTTGGGCCACCAGAAGTGGAATCCGGCGAACATCGCGTACACGACCGTACCGAAGACCGTGTAGTGGAAGTGCGCGACGACGAAGTACGAGTCGGAGAGGTGGAAGTCCATCGGCGGCGAGGCCAGGATCACTCCGGTCAGTCCGCCGAAGAGGAAGGTGATCAGGAAACCCGTGGTCCACAGCATCGGTGTCTCGAAGGACAGCGAGCCCTTCCACATCGTGCCGATCCAGTTGAAGAACTTCACCCCGGTCGGCACCGCGATCAGGAAGGTCATGAAGGAGAAGAACGGCAGCAGGACGCCGCCCGTGACGTACATGTGGTGCGCCCACACCGTCACCGACAGGCCTGCGATCGCGATCGTCGCCGCGATCAGTCCCATGTAGCCGAACATGGGCTTGCGGGCGAAGACCGGGATGACCTCGGAGACGATGCCGAAGAACGGCAGCGCCAGGATGTACACCTCGGGATGGCCGAAGAACCAGAAGAGGTGCTGCCACAGCAGGGCCCCGCCGTTGGCCGCGTCGAAGACGTGGGCGCCGAACTTGCGGTCCATCTCGAGGGCGAACAGCGCGGCCGCCAGGACCGGGAAGACGATCAGGACCAGCACCGCGGTCAGCAGCACGTTCCAGGTGAAGATCGGCATCCGGAACATGGTCATGCCCGGCGCCCGCATGCAGACGATCGTGGTGATGAAGTTGACCGCGCCCAGGATCGAGCCGAAGCCGGACAGCGCCACACCCATGATCCACAGGTCGGCGCCGAGGCCCGGCGAGTGGACGGCGTCGGACAGCGGGGCGTACAGGAACCAGCCGAAGTCCGCGGCACCTCCCGGGGTCAGGAACCCGAAGGCCGCGATCGACGAGCCGAACAGGAAGAGCCAGTAGGCCAGCATGTTCAGGCGCGGGAACGCCACGTCGGGCGCGCCGATCTGGAGCGGCATGATCCAGTTGGCGAAGCCGGTGAACAGCGGCATCGCGAACATCAGCAGCATGATCGAGCCGTGCATGGTGAAGGCCTGGTTGAACTGCTCGTTCGACACGATCTGCAGGCCCGGCCGGGCCAGCTCGGCGCGCATCAGCAGGGCCATCACACCGCCGACGATGAAGAAGGCGAACGCGGTGACCAGGTACATCGTCCCGATCTTCTTGTGGTCGGTGGTCGTCAGCCACTCCGCCCACGACGGCCGTCCGCTCGCCGCCTGTTCCGTTCGCCCGGCTGTCCCGACGGCCACGGATACCGCCGCCGCGTCCCTCGGCCGTGCCGACCTCACCTGCTGTACCTGCGTCTCGTCCACCGGACGACGTCCTCCCCTGCTGTCACGGAAAACCGCGAACCGGGAAGGGGCCACTGGTGCGGGTATGCGGGTGTGGGGCCGGCCTTCCCGGCCGCCGCCTCATGATCGTCGGAGAGGTACCGGGGCCGGATAGGGCCGAACAGCCCCGGATCAGTCGTCGCCGGGGGCCCAATGGCCCTCTTCGGGCCGCGCCGGGCGCAGCCGCCCGGGGCCGCTTACGACACGATCCAGCCGTCCCGCGCTCGGCGTGTCCGGCAAGGCTGCCGGGGCCCGGCCACCAGGCGGCCGCGGCTGGAGTCCACCCGCGCCGCCCATTGCGGTGGCCGTCGCTACGACCGCGGCTCACCGTGTGACTGGGCGGCCTTGAGGTCGGCGAGCAGTTCTGCCTGACCGGCCAGCACACCGGAGAGGATGGTGCGGGCGACCCGGAGAAGCTCGGCGACGTGGGGGCTGGTCAGGGAGTAGTACACGGCCGAGCCCTCCTTCCGTGTCTTGACCAGGTTCGCGCGCCGCAGGACGGCCAACTGCTGGGACAGGTGCGCGGGCTCGATGCCCACCTCGGGCAGCATCTCGGCGACCGCGTGCTCGCGCTCGCTCAGCAGCTCAAGGACACGGATGCGAGCCGGGTGACCGAGCGTCTTGAAGAACTCGGCCTTCAGTTGGTACAGCGGCGTACTCATCGAGCCGTCTCCTTCTCGACACCACAGTACGGTCCCGCCGGCCGGGCCCCGGCGCATCGCATCCACCCACTCGTCACACACATGCGGCCCATCCTCGCCTGCGCAACCGGCCGGACCCAAGCCGCCCACCGAGGAGCCGGGCCGCCGAACCCAGCGGCGACCACGGCGCGGCACAGGCATGACGTCATCCATGGGGGCTCGGGTCACTCCCCCAGTCGGTCTCCCGCCGGCCGGCCCGTCGTACGCCACACATGGCGCCCGTCCACCCGCTCCGCGGACTCCGCTCCGTGCGCGGCGAGTGCCGTGGCCAGGTCCGCGTGAACCGGGATGGGCGGGCAGTCCCCGTCCGGGACGAGGGATCCGTCGGCGGGGATGGCGGCCAGTTCCAGGCCCCGGCCCGCCCCCGCGAGGCGGCGGGCGGCATCGGCGATGGCCAGTTGACCCTCGGCCGACCAGCCGCGCAGCCGGGTCAGGTCGACGATCACCGGGCCGGTACCGCGGGCGACGGCCCAGCCGATGGCGCCGTTGAAGCGCCGGACGGCATCCGGGTTCAGACATCCGGCGACGGACAGGATGCCGCGGTGCTCCTCGGCCGTGTACCGCCAGTCGATGGTCATGGTGGTGAACTTCCTTGTGCAGGTGGCCGGTCGGGCGCTCGTAGGGATCAGAGGGGCAGGGTGATCCATATGCTCTTGCCGCCGCCGTCGGCGTCCCTGCGGACGACTGCGGTGCCGCTCAGGCCGGTGACGAGTTCCATGACCGTGGCGAGACCGCCCGTACGCCCGCTCGCCACTGATCCGTGCAACGGCGGCTGGTAGGGATGGCGGTCGTGGACGGCGAAGGCCAGGCAGTCCCTGCCCGCCGCGTAGATCACCGTGAGCTGCGGGGAGAGGGCGGCCGCGTGCCGGACGCCGTTGGTGACGAGCTCGCTGAGGATCAGCAGGGCCGGGTCCACCGTGGGGTGTCGCAGTCCGATTCCCCACTCCACCAGGGCCAGCTCCGCGGTCTGACGGGCCAGCCGGACAGCGGACGGTTCGCTGGGCACCGTGAGTACGTGCCGGTACGGCAGGACTTCCAGCTGCGTCGACATCAGACCTCCGCGCGGGCCAGACGGAACCCGGTGACGTTTTTGGGGTGGATGCGCAGGACCGTGTCGTGCGGGCCGTGGACCCAGCCGGCCAGCGTGCGCCGGTAGTGGGCGATCTCGTCGCGATCCGTGATCACCTCGGCGGGGCCGGCCACGGTCGCGGTCCAGCCCGTACCGGTCGCTTCCTGGATCTCGTCCACGTGGTACATCGCGGTCGCGGGCACCGTCGCGCTCGGGGCAGGGGTTCGTACGACCAGCCGGCCGTACTGGAACACGTGCCGGGCCGGGCGGACGACGGTCTGCTCCCGCAGTACGTACACCAGGCGTCCCAGGCTGCCGCCCTCCAGCAGCCACAACGCCTCGGCGCCGGACAGTTCGAGCATGCGCAGCGGGGCGGGAGACGTGCTCATCGGACGGCTTCCTCGGACTTGGGGTCGGACTGGGGGCCGGGCGTGCGACCGGTCCCGGGAGCGGGGATGGCGGGCAGGACTCCGGCGTTCTCCAGGTGGTCGCGGGCGGCACGGATCGCCTCGGGCGTGGTGGCGTACTCCCCGCCCTCGCGGCGCAGCAGCCGCAGTGCACCGACGGAGTCGAGGACCTGGCGCTGGCCGGGGCGAATGCCGGAGGCGAGGACGAGGATGCCGCGCCGGTTCAGCTTCTCGACCGCGTCCTTGAGGACCAGCGCACCGGTCGCGTCCATGGTCGACACGCGGGACATGCGCAGGATCACCACCCGGACGTCCGCCACCTCGGTCAGCTCCAGCAGGAAGCGGTGGGCGGCGGCGAAGAACAGCGGCCCGTCGATGCGGTAGGCGACGATGTGCTCGGCGAGCAGGGCGTGTTCCTCGGCGCTGTGGTCGCCCTGGTCGAGCGGCACCTGGTCGAGGCGGGCCTGTTGGGCCACCGCGCGCAGGGCGAGGGCGCCCGCGACGACCAGGCCGATGATCACGGCGTAGACGAGGTCCAGGGCGAGCGTCGCGACGGCGGTCAGCACGAGTATCACCGCGTCCGAGCGGGTCGCCTTCGCCATCGCCCGCAGTGAGCCGACCTCCACCATGCGGATGGCCGTGGCCAGCAGGACACCGGCGAGGGCGGCGAGAGGGATCTTCGACACGAGGGGCGCGGCGGCGAAGACGATCACCGCGAGGACGGCGGCGTGCGTGAGCGCGGCGAGCCGGGAGCTCGCGCCGGTGCGGACGTTGACGGCGGTGCGGGCGATCGCGCCGGTCGCCGGGACGCCGCCGAACAGCGGGGCGGCGATGTTGGCCAGGCCCTGGCCGAACAGCTCGCGGTCCGGGTCGTGCTTCTGTCCCACGGTCATGCCGTCGGCGACCGATGCCGACAGCAGCGACTCCAGCGCGGCCAGGGCCGCGACCGCGACGGCCGGGGCCAGCAGGGTGCCGAGGGACCCCACGTCGAGGAAGGACAGCGAGGGCACGGGCAGCCCCGCGGGCAGCGCGCCGATCGGTTGCGCCGCGTCCAGCCCGGCCGCCTGGGCCACGATCGTCGCGGCGACCACCGCGACGATGGAGAAGGGGACCGTCGGCCGCCACCGGCCGCCCGCCAGCATGACCACGGCCACGCCGACCGCGAAGGCGAGGGCGGTCCAGTCGGGGGCCTTCGCGAACTCCTCGACCGCCCGCCAGGTGACGACCAGGACGCGGTCGCCGTCCGGCTTGGGCACGCCCAGGGCGTTCGGGATCTGCTGGAGTCCGATCACGCAGGCGATGCCGAGCGTGAAGCCCTCGACGACGGGCGCGGGCACGTACTGCATGTACTTGCCGGCGCGCAGCGCGGCGAGCGCGACGAGCATCACGCCGGCCATCACGCCGACGGTGAGCACGCCGGTCGGGCCGTACCTGCCGACGATCGGCACGAGTACGACCGTCATCGCGCCGGTCGGCCCCGACACCTGGAGGTTCGAACCGCCGAAGACGGCGGCGAGCGCGCCGGCGACCACCGCGGTCGCCAGTCCCGCTTCCGCGCCCAGCCCGGAGGAGACTCCGAATCCCAGCGCGAGTGGCAGCGCCACGATCGCCACGGTCAGTCCGGCCAGCAGGTCCCGGCGCGGGTCGCGTCGTATCTGGTCGAGATCGGCGCCGGAGGGCAGCAGCGAGAGGATCCGGGTCCGGGCCCGGTTGGTGCCGGAGGTCATCGCGCGGTGCCCTGCGCTTCCCGGAGTTCGGCCAGCAGCTCGTTCCGCCCTGCCAGCATCTCGGTCAGGATTCGACGCGCGGCCTTCATCAGGTCCGCGACGTCTCCGCCGGCCAGCTCGTAGACGACCGTGGAGCCCTCCCGGGTGGCGGTGACGATGCCGGAGCGGCGCAGGACCGCCAGCTGCTGCGACAGGGCGGACGGCTCCACCTCTATCTCGGCGAGCAGGTCCCGCACCGGCTTCGGCCCGTCCTGCAGGAGCTCCAGCACCCGGATGCGCACGGGGTGACCGAGCATGCGGAAGAACTCGGCCTTGGCCTGGTACAGCGGAACGGACACGACCCCTCGGCTTCCCCTCGGACCCCCACCCGGGGGCGGACGCGAACGGCTGTGCCCGCGGCTACCTGCAGGCACAGCCAACTCAGCATCTAACCAATTGCGAAATTTTGCAATTCCGCATCAGGGTGCTCCGATGCCGCCCTGGTCCGGCAGGGCGGGAGCGATCAGGCCTTCTTGACCACGCTGGACTTGAGCTGCATCGCCCCGAAGCCCTCGATCCTGCAGTCGATGTCGTGCCCGTCCACCCCGTCGACCAGCCGGATGTTGCGCACCTTCGTTCCGGCCTTGATCCCGGAGGGGCTCCCCTTCACCTTGAGCGCCTTCACGACGACCACGGAGTCGCCGTCCTGCAGCACGTTGCCGACGGAGTCCCTGACGACCCGCTCCCCGGCGGCGTCCCCGCCTTCTGCCCCGCTCTGTGCGGGAACCCATTCGTGGCCGCACTCCGGGCAGACCACAAGGGAGTTCATCTCATAGGTGTACTCACAGGAGCACTTCGGACAGGGAGGAAGATTCTCGTTCATCCGGCCAGCGTATCCGGCCGCGGCATCCGCCCCGAGCCGGCGAGAACCGCCCCCTCTGGTACCAGACCGACCGCTCCGGAATTCAGTGCCCGTCCTGCTTGCGCCGGTGCCGGTTGGTGAGCCCTTCGCCGATCAGGGCGAGGATCTCCCGCTCCCGGCCGGTCAGGCCCGGCAGACCGTCCGGCTCCCGCTCCTGCCGCTGACCGCCGCGCAGCCGGGCCGCCAGCTTGGAGGTCAGCATCAGGCAGGTCAGCTCGGGCATCCGGGAGCGCAGTTCCCGGCAGGGTCACGCCGTCGCCGTCGGGCAGGCGGACGTCGAGCACGGCCACCTGCGGGCGCAGCGCGGGGACACGGGCCAAGGCCTGCTCCACCGTGCGGGCCTCGCCGACCACGCTGATGTCCGGCTCGTCGTCCAGCAGGTCGCGCACGCCGCGCCGCACCACCTCGTGGTCGTCCAGCAGGAAGACCCGGATCGGGCTGCCCTGCTCGCCGTCCGCCCTCGGTTGCTCCTCGTTTCCGCGTTCCGTGCCGATGTCCGCTCGTGGCTGGGACCGGCGTTCCCGCCGCGATCGTCCTCACCGCCGGGACGCAGTGCCAGGGCCGTTCGGCCCTCTTTCCCGCACCGTCTCCCGCAGGGCCGGGACCGCGCCGCCGCGGTCCGCCCAGGCGGCGAAGGCCGCGCGGCCCGGCTCCGGGGGCCGGACAGCCCTGGGTCACCCCTGCCGACGGCCGGCGGTCCGTGGCCGCCTTCCCGACGCGCACGCGTGTTTCGTGCAGGGGAGCGCGCGGATCGTGCAGGAGTTCACGCGGACGTCATTCGCATACTCGGTGGCTCAAGGAACCGACGGGACCGGATGACACGCGGAGGCAGAGTTCCATGCGGACGTTCGTCTATACATCCCACCCGGCGCGGGTGGTCTTCGGTGCCGGCACGGTCGGCCGACTCGGCGAGGAGGTCGGGCGGCTCGGCTGCTCCCGGGTGCTGCTGCTGTCCAGCGGGCCCCTCGCGGCGGCCTCCGCACGGGTCCGCCAGGCGCTCGGCGGCCTGCTGGCGGCGGAGTTCGACGGCGCGGCCATGCACACGCCGGTGGAGGTGACCGAGCGGGCTCTCGAGGTGCTCAGGGAGTCCTCGGCGGACTGCGTGGTCGCCGTCGGTGGTGGTTCGACCACGGGGCTGTCGAAGGCGCTGGCCCTGCGTACGGGACTGCCGCAGGTGATCCTGCCGACCACCTACGCCGGCTCCGAGGTGACCCCTGTGCTCGGCGAGACCCGGGACGGGCGCAAGGTCACGCAGTCGTCGCCTGAGATCCTGCCCGAGACGGTGATCTACGACGTCGACTTCACCCTCACCCTGCCGCTGTCCATGTCGGTCACGAGCGGCGTCAACGCGCTCGCCCACGCGGTCGAGGCTCTGTACTCCGCCGACGCGAACCCCGTTACCGACCAGCAGGCCCTCGACGCGATCTCCCGCATCGCCCGGGCGCTCCCCCGACTCGCCGCCGACCCGGCCGATCTGGACGCGCGTGCCGACCTGCTGCACGCGGCCTGGCTCGCCGGGACCTGCCTCGCCACCGTCGGTATGGGCCTGCACCACAAGCTGTGCCACACCCTCGGCGGCAGCTTCGACCTGCCGCACGCCGAGACGCACACCGTCGTCCTGCCGCACGCCATGGCCTACAACGCGCCCGCGGTGCCCGACGTGATGCGCCGCATCGCCGACGCGCTCGGCGTGCCCGACGCCCCCAGCGGCGTGTACGACCTGGTCGCCTCCCTGGGCGGCCCCACCTCGCTGCGCGACCTCGGCATGCCGGAGTCCGGCCTGGCCCGCGCGACCGAGCTGGCCACGTCGACGCCGTACCCGAACCCGCGCGAGCTGACCGGCGAGGGCATCGAGGAACTGCTGGCCGGCGCCTGGCACGGACACCGCCCGGAGGGTCCCCCCTCCACGGAGGCCCAGCTGGCCGGTCTCACCGAACGCGTCGTGGCGAGCTTCGCGCAGGCTTCTGACCCGCGCGTCCGCACCTTGCTGAGCGACCTGGTCCGGCATCTGCACACCTTCGTCGCCACCAACGACGTCACTGAGGGCGAGTGGCAGTACGCCGTCGACTTCCTCACCCGCACCGGCCAGATCTGCAGCCCGACCCGCCAGGAGTTCGTGCTGCTGTCGGACACCCTCGGCGTCTCCAGCGCCGTGGATCTGCTCACCAACTCCCGTACGCCCAACACCACTCCGTCGGCAGTGCTCGGTCCCTTCTATGTGGAGGGCCCGCCCGAGACCGCCAACGACGGGGACATCTCCGGAGGACTGCCCGGCATCCCGCTCTGGGTGGACGCGCGGGTCACGGACACCGACGGTGAGCCGATCAAGGGCGCGATCGTGGATGTGTGGCAGTCCAACAAGGACGGCTTCTACGACGTCCAACTCCCCGAGCTGGAAGGGCCGGTGCTGCGCGGCCGGCTGCGCACCGACGCCGAGGGGCGGATCACGTTCTGGTCCATCCTGCCCTCGGAGTACCCGATCCCAGGGGACGGACCGGTCGGGCAGATGCTCGACGCGATCGGGCGCCACCCCTACCGCGCGCCCCACCTGCACTTCATGTTCGACGCGCCAGGCCACCGCCGGCTCATCACACAGCTGTTCGTGTCGGGCGGCGCCTACATGGACAGCGACACCGTCTTCGGCGTCAAGGACGAGCTCATCGTCGACTTCGCGCCGCAGACCGGCCCCACCCCCGACGGCCGCCAGGTCGACGGTGAGTGGCGCCAGCTCGAATACACCTTCCGTCTCGCCCCACTGGCCGGATGACCGAGGAGCGCCCACCCATGACCACGACCGAAGCGCACGACACGTACGACACCGACGTCCTCGTCGTCGGCAGCGGCCCCGCCGGCGGTTCCGCCGCGCTGCTGCTGGCCACCTACGGCATCCGCACCCTGCTGGTGACGAAGTACGGCTGGCTGGCGAACACCCCGCGTGCGCACATCACCAACCAGCGCACCATGGAGGTCCTGCGCGACCTCGGGGTGGAAGCGGAGGCGCTGGCCGTAGGCAGCCCCTCCCACCTCATGGGCGACACGGTGCTGTGCACCGCGCTGAGCGGGCACGAGATCGGCCGCATCCGCAGCTGGGGCACGGGCCCGGCGACGGCCAGCG
Source organism: Streptomyces sp. NPDC050743 (assembly GCF_044456925.1). Taxonomy (NCBI): domain Bacteria; kingdom Bacillati; phylum Actinomycetota; class Actinomycetes; order Kitasatosporales; family Streptomycetaceae; genus Streptomyces; species Streptomyces sp. NPDC050743. The sequence goes on along the minus strand of NZ_JBITGJ010000032.1, from coordinate 28,857 downwards.
AATACGCGGTGAAGAGCCCCTGCGAGATGATCGACCTGCCGCAGACCTACCTGGAACCGATCCTGGTGAACAACGCGGCGGCCCGCGGCGCCAAGGTGCGCTTCGACACCGAGTTCCTCAGCTTCACCCAGGACGAGAACGGCGTCACCGCGCTGCTGCGCGACCGGGTCCGCGGCGACGAGTTCACCGTACGGGCCCGCTATCTGATCGGCGCGGACGGCGGGCGCAGCGCGGTCGCCGAGCAGCTCGGCCTCCCCTTCGAGGGCCAAATGGCCAAGGCCGGCAGCATGAACATCGTCTTCAAGGCCGACCTCACCCGGTACTGCGCGCACCGGCCGAGTGTCCTGTACTGGGTGCTGCAGCCCGGGGCGGAGACCGGCGGCATCGGCATGGGCCTGGTCCGCATGGTCCGCCCGTGGAACGAGTGGCTGCTGGTGTGGGGGTACGACATCGAGCAGCCGCCGCCGGAGGTGGACGCGGAGTCGGCGCGGCAGATCGTGCGCGACCTCATCGGTGATCCCGACCTGCCGGTGGAGATCACGTCGACCTCGCTGTGGACCGTCAACCACAGCTACGCCTCGGCGTTTTCGTCGGGGAGGGTCTTCTGTGCGGGCGACGCGGTGCACCGGCACCCGCCGTCCAACGGGCTCGGCTCCAACACGTCCGTCCAGGACGCGTACAACCTCGCCTGGAAGCTCGCCATGGTGATCCGCGGCGAGGCCGGCCCCGAACTGCTGGAGACCTACTCCGCCGAACGGGCCCCCGTCGGGCGGCAGATCGTCGAGCGGGCCAACCTCAGCCGCGACCAGTTCGGCCCGATCTTCGAGGTGCTCGGCATCGGTGGCGGCGCCGACCACGCGGCGATCGCCGAGGGGCTCGACGCGATATCCGCGCCGACACCCGAGGGCGCCAAGAAGCGGCGCCTGCTCGAAGAGGCGATCCAGCTCAAGAACTACGAGTTCAACGCGCACGGCGTCGAGATGAACCAGCGTTACGTCTCCTCGGCGGTGCTTCCCGACGACGGGCCCGACGAAGTCTGGGCAGAGGACCGGGAGTTGGTGGCCCAGCCGACCACCCGGCCCGGCGCGAAACTGCCGCACGCGTGGCTCGTCGACGAGCAGGGCGAGCGCCTGTCCACGCTGGACGTCGTCGGCGACGGCACCTTCACCGTGCTGACCGGCCTGTCGGGTGGCGTCTGGGACTCGGCCGCGACCGCGTGCCGGACAGAACTCGGCGTCCCGCTGCGGGTGGTGCGCATCGGTGCCGACAACTCCCGTGACCCGTACGGCGAATGGAGCCGCGTCAGCGAGATCGCCGAGGACGGTGTGCTGCTGGTGCGCCCGGACGGACACGTCGCCTGGCGCCGCGCCACCGCCCCCGAGACCGCGCAGTCGGCCCAGGACGAGCTGCTCGGCGCGCTGCGCCGGGTGCTGGCCCGGTAGGGCTGAACGGAAGAGAACGGAAGAGACCGGGATGGACAAGGTGATGGCCACGGCCGAGGAGGCCCTGGCGGACGTGACGGACGGACGGTCGTTCGCCGTCGGCGGCTTCGGGCTGAGCGGCGTCCCCGAGGTGCTCATCGGCGCCCTGTACGAGAGCGGGGCGAGCGGCCTGACGGTCGTGTCGAACAACTGCGGCGTCGACGGCCGCGGCCTCGGCGTCCTGCTGGCCGCCGGCCGCATCGCCCGGGTCACGGGCTCGTACATCGGCGAGAACAAGGAGTTCGCCCGCCAGTACCTCGCGGGCGAGCTGGAGGTCGAACTGACGCCGCAGGGCACGCTCGCCGAGCGGCTGCGCGCGGGCGGCGCGGGCATCCCGGCCTTCTACACCCCGGCTGGCGTCGGCACCCAGGTCGCCGAGGGCGGACTGCCGTGGCGCTACGCCCCGGACGGTTCGGTCGCCGTGGCCTCGCCGCCCAAGGAGGCGCGGACCTTCGACGGCGTGGACCACATCCTGGAACACGCCATCACCACGGACTACGCCCTGGTCAGGGCGGCGCGCGGGGACCGCCACGGCAACCTCGTCTTCCGGCGCGCGGCCCGCAACTTCAACCCGCTGGCGGCCATGGCCGGGCGCATCACCGTCGCCGAGGTGGAGGAGCTGGTCGAGCCGGGCGTGCTCGGCCCCGACGAGATCCATCTGCCGGGGGTGTTCGTGCAGCGCGTCGTGGCGCTGAGCCCCGAGCAGGCGGCCGACAAGGGAATCGAGAAGAGGACGGTGCGCGAGCGATGAGCTGGAGCAGGGACGAGATGGCGGCGCGCGCCGCGAGCGAGCTGCGGGACGGCGACTACGTGAACCTGGGCATCGGACTGCCCACGCGAGTGGCCGACTTCCTGCCACCGGGTGTCGATGTCGTCCTGCACTCGGAGAACGGACTGCTCGGCGTCGGGCCGTACCCGTCGCCCGACGAGGTCGACGCCGACCTCATCAACGCGGGCAAGGAGACGGTGACCGTACGGCCGGGGGCGTCCTTCTTCGACTCCTCGCTCTCCTTCGGCATGATCCGCGGCGGGCACATCGACACCGCCATCCTGGGCGCGCTGCAGGTCTCGGTCCGCGGCGACCTCGCCAACTGGGCGGTCCCCGGAAAGATGATCAAGGGGATGGGCGGTGCGATGGACCTCGTGCACGGCGCCGGCCGGGTCGTCGTGCTCATGGAGCACCTGACGAAGGACGGCAACTCCAAGATCGTCCAGGAGTGCACGCTGCCGCTGACGGGCCGCGCCTGCGTGGACCGGATCATCACCGATCTGTGCGTCCTGGACGTCACTCCCGACGGGCTCGAACTCATCGAGACCGCACCGGGCGTGACGGCCGATCAGATCACCGCCCTTACGCCCTTCCTCGTCAGTCCTGTTGGGAGCAACCGATGATCGAGCGACCGCGTGACGTGTACGTCGTCGACGCCGTCCGTACCCCGTTCGGCCGCTACGGCGGTGCCCTGGCGGGCGTGCGCCCGGACGACCTGGCCGCCGGTGTGCTGCGCGCCCTGGTCGGCCGCAGCCCCGGCCTGGACCCCGCGCGGATCGACGACGTGCTGCTCGGCAACGCCAACGGCGCGGGCGAGGACAACCGCGATGTGGCCCGCATGGCCGTCCTGCTCGCCGGACTCCCGGTCAGCGTGCCCGGCGCCACGGTCAACCGGCTGTGCGGATCCGGGATGGAGGCCGTCATCCAGGCGGCCCGCGCCATCGCGCTCGGCGACGCGTCGATCGCGGTGGCGGGCGGTGTGGAGTCCATGAGCCGCGCGCCCTGGGTGCTGCCGAAGCCGGAGCGGGCCTTCCCGGCGAAGGACCAGCAGCTGTACTCGACCACGCTCGGCTGGCGGATGGTGAACCCGCGGATGCCGGCGGAGTGGACGATCCCGCTCGGCGAGAGCGCGGAGCTCGTCGGCGCCAAGTACGCCGTCACCCGGGACGCACAGGACGCGTTCGCCCTGGCCAGCCACCGCAACGCCGCCCGCGCCTGGCGCGAGGGCCGGTACGCGGGAGAGGTCGTCCCCGTCGAGGGCGTGGACCTGCCCCGTGACGAGGGCATCCGGGACGACACCTCCCTGGAGGCGCTCGCCCGGCTCAGGCCGGCCTTCGTCGCGGACGGCACGATCACGGCGGGCAACGCCTCGCCGCTCAACGACGGGGCGGCCGCACTGCTGCTCGCCGACGAGGAGGGGCTCGCGGCGATCGGGCGCGAGCCGCTGGCCCGGGTCCGGGCGGCGGCGGTGACGGGCATCGAGCCGCAGTACTTCGGGCTCGGGCCGGTCGACGCCATCCGCAAGGTGCTCGCCAAGGCGGCGGTCGCTCCCGGCGATCTGCACACGGTCGAGCTGAACGAGGCCTACGCGGCCCAGGCGCTGGCCTGCCTGGCCGCGCTGCCGGAACTCGACCCCGAGGTGGTCAACCCGCGCGGCGGCGCCATCGCCATCGGCCACCCGCTGGGCGCGTCGGGCGCCCGTATCACCGGAGCGGTCGCGCACCAGCTGGCCGCGGCGGGCAGCGGCACGGGCCTGGCGGCGCTGTGCATCGGGGTGGGCCAGGCGCTGGCCCTGGTACTGGAGCGCTGAGGGGAGGCCGCGAGGGGCCTGGCCTCAGCCGGACCGGCGCAGCGCGGCCGGGGTGGTGCCCAGCCTGGCGCGCATCACCCGGGTGAGGTGCTCCTGGTGGGAGAAGCCGCAGGCGGCGGCCACCTCCGCGATCGGCGTGGAGGTGGTGCGCAGCAGTCGGGACGCGGCCTCCAGGCGCAGCCTGAGCAGGAACTGGTGGGGCGACTGGCCGGTGCTCGCGCGGAACCTCCGGGTGAACTGGCTCGGGCTCAGGGAGGCCGAGGCGGCGAGGTCGGCGATCGGCAGCGGTTCGGCCAGGCGCTCGTCCATGAGGTCGCGGACTGCGGCGAGCTGCCGGTCGGACAGTGCGGACCGGTCGGGCGGAGGTGCGTCCGCGTGGACACCGTGGCGGCGTACGAGCTGCGCGGCGAGCATTCCGGTCAGCTGGTCGGTGTACGTGCGGGCCGACGGCTCCCAGGAGCGGACCGTGTTCTCCAGCGCGAGCATGAGCTGTTCGGCGAGTGGGTCGCTGGTCCCGAGCTCCTCGGTCAGTTCCACGGGCCGCCCGCCGTTCGCGTCGCGCAGGGCGTCGTCCGTGAGGTAGGCGTGGATCGTGTCCAGCCGTCCGCCGAGTTCGACGGCGAGACGCCGGCCGGCCGGCTGCAGGAAGAGTCCACCGGCCGGGATCGCCCGCGACCGCCTGTCCGGCCCCTGCCCCCGCCGTACCGTGACGGGGCCGCTGAGGTGCAGGATCAGCAGGTGGGTGGGGGCCGGATCGAAGGCCGCGCGGTAGGGCTGCTCCCGCTGCGCGGAGAGATACAGCCGGTCCCATCCAAGCCCTGAGCTGCTGTGTCGGGTCCGCACGCCGGGCTGCCGCAGGATGCCGACCGTGTCGGCCAGGCCGAGTTCCGTCATGGTGCGACCTCCTCACGGCACCCATGTGGTTGAAGGGTAAACCAGGAGCCGGTCATCGAGAAGCGTCCCGATCGCGCGGGTGAAGTCCACCACCGCCGGGAGGACCCTCCTGTTTGCCGCCGGCGTCGAACGGGGAACTCTGGCCGGAGCCCGAACGCGTCCCTCTGCAGGAGGCATCGATGGTGGACCAGCAGGCCGACCGCTTCGACGTGGTGGTACTCGGTGCCGGCCCCGGTGGCTATGTGGCCGCGATCCGCGCCGCCCAGCTGGGCAAACGCGTCGCCGTCGTCGAGCGGAAGTACTGGGGCGGCATCTGTCTGAACGTGGGCTGCATCCCGACCAAGGCCCTGTTGCGCAACGCCGAGCTCGCGCACATCGTCACCCGCGAGGCGAAGACCTTCGGCATCCGGGTCGACGGACAGGTGTCCTTCGACTACGGCGAGGCGTTCCGCCGCAGCCGCAAGGTCGCCGACGGCCGGGTCAAGGGCGTGCACTACCTGATGAAGAAGAACAAGATCACCGAGATCGACGGTCACGGCACGTTCCTCGACCCGCACACCCTCCAGGTGTCCGGCTCCGACGGCGACACGCGCACCATCGGATTCGACCACTGCGTCATCGCCACCGGCGCCACACCCAAGCTGCTGCCCGGCACCCGGCGCACCTCCCGCGTGGTCACCTTCGAGGAACAGATCCTCGCCGAGGACCTGCCGCAGTCGATCATCATCGCGGGCGCCGGGGCGATCGGCGTCGAGTTCGCCTACATCCTGCACAGCTACGGGGTGAAGGTCACGATCGTCGAGTTCCTGGACCGCCTCGCCCCGCTGGAGGACGCCGAGGTCTCCGCCGAGCTCGCCAAGCAGTACCGCAGGCTGGGCATCGACGCGCTCACCTCCACCCGCGTCGACTCCATCGACGAATCGGGCCCCCGGGTCCGGGTCACGGTCACCGGCAAGGACGGTTCCCAGCAGATCCTCGAGGCTGACAAGGTCCTCCAGGCGCTCGGCTTCGCCCCCAACGTGAGCGGCTACGGCCTGGAGAACACCGGCGTGCAGGTCTCCGAGCGCGGCGCGATCGACGTCGACGGCCGCTGCCGTACGAACGTGCCACACGTCTACGCCATCGGGGACGTCACCGCGAAGCTGATGCTCGCGCACGCGGCCGAGGCGATGGGCGTGATCGCCGCCGAGACGCTCGCGGACGCGGAGACCATGGAGCTGGACTACGCGATGATCCCGCGGGCCACCTTCTGCCAGCCGCAGATCGCCAGCTTCGGCTACACCGAGGCCCAGGCACGCGAGCTGGGCTACGACGTCAAGGTGGCCAAGTTCCCGTTCACCGCGAACGCCAAGGCGCACGGCCTCGGCGACGCCACCGGCTTCGTGAAGCTGATCAGCGACGCGAAGTACGGCGAGCTGGTCGGCGGGCACCTCATCGGCCCGGACGTCACCGAGCTGCTGCCCGAGCTGACCCTGGCCCAGCAGTGGGACCTCACCGTCCACGAGATCGCCCGCAACGTGCACGCCCACCCGACGCTCGGCGAGGCGATCCAGGAGGCGGTCCACGGCCTGGCTGGGCACATGATCAACCTGTGACGCACGCCGGCGCTCCACCCCTTCCGCGCCGAGGTCTCAGGCAGCGGCCTGGGGTTGGGCCGGGCTGAGGTAGTGCACGGCGGTCTGGTCGGCGTGCGGGGCGAGCAGACGCTGCAACTCGTCGGCCGCGACCTTGAGGAGGTCGCCGTCGCGGTCCGCGCGGAGGGTTTCGAGGACGAACGCGACGTGTGCGGAGTCCTCGGTGACGCGGGTGCGGTGGGCGTCGCGGTGGTTCCAGTGGCGGGTGAGGACGCCGGCGGCGTCGGCGTAGACGACCTCGCCCGGCTTGGGATGCTCGACGGCGCCGGGTTCGCCGAGCGGGGTGAAGGACTCGGTGCCGTCCGCGTGGCGGATGTCCACATCGGCGGTGACGTGGGCCAGATCGAAGGCGCCGGCGGGCAGACCGTGGCGTACGGAGACGGAGTTGTAGGAGTCGACGGCCGGGTTGATGCGCGGCAGGCTGCCCTTCTTGGCGAGGCGGCGGCCGAGCGCGTCGACGCTGGGGCGGATACGGCGGGGGTTGGTGCCGAAGGAGCGGTAGGCGGTGTGCCAGGCCTCGATGCGGGGGTCGGTGTCGTCGGCGGGCCGCCAGGTGCCGTCGGCGAGTCGCTGCTCCAGGTCCTGCACCGCGGTGGCGGTGTGGGGCCAGGGCTCGCGGCCGCGCACGCCGGTGGCGACGACCAGGGCGATGAGGGTGCCGGGGAAGGCTTCTGCGACGGCGGGGGCGATGCGGAAGGCGGGCATGGGCGGGTTTCCGTTTCCTGCGGGCGAGCGTTCGGGCGTGGGGTAGCGGAGGTCAGGGCTGCCAGGGGCCGATGCTGTCCAGGCGGCGGAGCTGCCGGCGCGCGGCCGGTATGTCCAGGCCCTGGCCGCGCTCGGTGAGGCGCTCGGCGACGGCGGTGCGGTGCTCGACCGGTTTGTGGTCGTCGTACTTGAACTTGGCCCGCACATCCGTGACTTCCAGACGCAGGCCGCGGATGCCGGACAGCATCCGGCCGTACGGCGGCTGGTCCGCGGCGACGGGGGCGTGGTCGCCGTCGGGCTGGAAGTGGGCCAGCTGACGGCGCAGCAGATCGGCCTTCGCCTCGGGGTCGTCGACGATGTGGGCGCGGCAGATGAACTGGACGGCCGCATAGTAGCTGGTGGGCACGCCGTCGGTGGGCGGGGTGCCGGGCTTGGCGCGCCAGGGGCCGGGGATGAAGGCGTAGTCGCCGATGACGGTGAAGGTGACGTTCGGGTCGTGCTCGATCGTCTGCCAGACCGGGTTGGGCCGGGCGAGGTGGATCAGGAGGTGGGTGCCGTGGCTGGTGAAGTGGGTGGGGACGACGACGGGCGGGTGGCCGGGCAGGCCGTTGACGCTCAGCTGGCCGAAAGCGTGCCCTTCGGCGATCCAGCTCTGCCACTCGGCTTCGTCGAGGCCTGCGTCCCAGGGGTGGATGAACATGCGGATCTCCTTGCGTGCCCGCGAATGCGGCGGGGCTGCGCGGTTGCTCGGGTCGGGGCTCAGGTCAGGGCCAGGAGGCTGACGGCCACGGCGGCGGTGCCGAGGCCGACGAGCTGGCCGCGGTGGATGCGTTCGGCGAGTACGCCGCGGGCGAGCAGGACCGTGCCGGCCGGGTAGAGAGCGGTGATCACGGCGACGACGGTCAGGTCCCCGCTGCGGGCGGCGAGCAGGAAGAGCAGGTTGGCCACCGAGTCCAGCACGCCGGCGGCCGCCGACATCGCGTATGCCGGGCGCTGCGGCCCCAGCCTGCGGCGCAGCAGCCCGGCCGCGGCCAGCGTGACCGCCGAGGAGACGGCCCGGCCGGTGATCAGCGGGGCCACGCCGCTGTCGGACGGCGCCTGGTGCAGGAAGATCAGCTGGAGGGCGATGGCGGCGCCCGCGCCGAAGGCCAGCAGGAGCGCCGTACGGGAGGGGCGGGCCGCGCCCGCGCCGTGTCCGGCGCTGACCAGCACCACCGCGAGCAGCGCGAGCGGCAGGCCCACCAACCCGGCGACGGTCAGGCGCTCGCCCTGCAGCAGCCCGACGGTGACGGGCAGCGCGGCGGAGACCAGCGCGGTCACCGGCGACAGGACGTTCATCGGGCCGATCGCCAGGGTGCGGTAGAGCAGGGCGAACGCTGCGGCCGAGGCGACCCCGGACGCGGCGCCCCAGGCGAGGGTCCCGGAGCTGAACGAGGCGCCGAGCAGCGGCCACAGCAGCAGCTCGGCCGCGAGACTGGCCGGGGCCGCGACCAGCACGGTGCGCAGCACATGGGCCTTGCGGGCGCCGAGGCCGCCGAGGAAGTCGGCGCATCCGTACGCGAGTGAGCTGCCCAGGGCCAGCAGCAGAGCGATCACAGCACATCCCTTGCACTCAATGGAACGACCACACGGTACAACGAACCGACCATTCCATGTCAACAGAACGACCGTGCAGTACATTTCAGTACTCAAGGCCTAGGTAAGGATGGTGATCAGGTGGCCGAGACAGCCGCCGCCCTGCGGTCGGTCGCGCACAACGTCCGGGCGGCCCGCATGCGCGCGGGCCTGTCCCTGGACGAGCTCAGCAGGCGCGCCCAGGTCAGCAAGGGTGCCCTCGTGGGACTGGAGAAGGCCCAGGGCAACCCCAACCTGGCCACCCTGGTCCGGCTGGCCGACACCCTCGGCATCTCGGTGTCCGCGCTGATGCAGGGGCCGCCCGAAGGCCGCGTCCGCGTCGTGTCCAGCGACGCCGTCGCGCCCCTGTGGACCGGAGAACACGGCGGCGAGGCCCGTCTCATGCTCACGACCTCCGGCCCGGCCCCGGTCGAGGTCTGGCGCTGGCGTCTGGAACCGGGCGAGGAGTACCCCAGCCACCCCCACCAGGCCGGCGTCGTGGAGACCGTCAGCGTCACCTCAGGCCGCATGGCCCTGATCGTCGACGGCGCGGAACACACCGTCGAAGCCGGCCAGACCGCCACGTTCGACGGCGACACCCCGCACACCTACCGCGGCGCGGGCACCGGGACCTGCCACCTGATCATGACGGTCCATCTGCCACCCGGCCCGGCCACGACCGTGTGAGCACACCCCGGCCGACACCCCGATGGCGATGACTGCGACGGGCTCGCCGCCCACGGTGCCGGTGCACGTGTGGGGCAGATGTGGGCAACCGTTTTCTCGCTGTGCGGACAGACAGCGGTGACCTGGCATGGTCCGCAGGCGCGGCAGGACCTCTTTCGTGTTGCCCGCTGCTGGCACTGGGCGCCGTCGGCTGTCGGGATGAGGGCCGACGACACCACCCAAGAAAAGGTTTGCTCGTGACCCTCGATCCTGGCTCTCCTCCCGCCGGCCGGGCCCGGCTCGCCGATGTCGCCGCGCTGGCGGGCGTCAGTGTGGGCACGGCGTCCAAGACGCTCAGCGGTGGTGGCCGGATGCGTCCCGAGACCCGGCAGCGGGTCCTGGACGCGGTGGCGGCGCTCGGCTTCCGCCCCAACCAGCAGGCGCAGAGCCTGCACACCGGCCGCAGGTGGACGGTCGGCCTGGTGACGACCGACGGCATCGGCCGGTTCAGCACGCCCGTGCTGCTCGGCGCCGAGGACGCGCTCGGCGCCGGGAAGATCTCCGTGTTCCTGTGCGACACCCGTGGCGACGCGATCCGGGAACAGCACCATCTGCGCAACCTGCTGGACCGCCGGGTGGACGGCATCATCGTCACCGGCCGCCGCACGGACGCGCGTGCCCCGTTGACCGGTGTCACGGGCCTGGAGTCGACCCCGGTGGTCTACGCGCTGTCCCCCTCCACCGACCCCGCGGACACATCGGTGGTCTCCGACGACCGGGGTGGAGCCCGGCTGGCGATGGAGCACCTCCTGGCCACCGGCCGTACCCGCATCGCCCACGTCACAGGCCCTGAGCACCACGCCGCCGCCCGCGACCGCGCCCGCCACGCCGTGGAGCACCTGGAGGCCGCCGAACTCGGCCTGTCGACGGGCCGCGTCCACTTCGGCGAGTGGAGCGAGGTCTGGGGCCGTCGCGCCGCCGACGCGGTGCTGCGCACGGCCCCGGACACCGACGCGTTCTTCTGCGGCAACGACCAGATCGCCCGGGGCGTGGCCGACACCCTGCGCGAACGCGGTGTGGACGTCCCCGGCGAGATCGCCGTCGTCGGCTACGACAACTGGGACACGATGGCGCTGGCCAGCCGCCCTCCGCTCACCACGATCGACATGAACCTCGCCGAGATCGGGCGGATCGCCGCGCTGCGTCTGCTGGAGGCGATCGACGCGGAGGCGACGCCCGGGATGCACACGGTGCCGTGCCGACTGGTGGTGCGGGAGTCGACCTGAGAGACATCGGCTGCCACACGGCCATGCCCGGCATGACCGACGCGCCGAACGGACATCACGGCTCGTGCCCCAGGAAGTGCAGTACGAGCAGGGCGAGGTCGTCGGTGCGCTGCCGCCGGGTGCCGGTTGCTCCGACCAGGGTGTCGATGAGTGCCTCCAGGTCCCTGTCGTCCGCCTGGGCGAGATGGCGGGTGAGGGCGGCGATGGAGTCGTCGAGGTCGACTCCCGGCACTTCGATCAGGCCGTCGGTGTAGCAGGTGAGCATCAGCCCGGGGGCGAGGGGAACCTCGGTCACGGGGAAGGCGGCGTCCGCGCAGATGCCGAGGAGGGGCCCGGGAGACACCTCCAGGGGCCGCGTGCCGCCGCCGGGCAGGCGCATGATCGGTGGCGGATGTCCGGCGCTGGCCAGGGTCATGCTGCCGACGGCGAAGTCGAGACGGGCGTACAGGCAGCTGGTGAACAGGTCGGGAGCGAGATCCGTGAGGAGCCGGTTGGTAGCGGCGAGCACCCGGTCCGGGGTGCCGAGGGTGGAGTGGGCGTGGACGGCGGTGCGGACCTGCCCCATGAGGGCGGCCGCGGCCGCGTCGTGCCCCTCGACGTCGCCGATGACGGCCGCGACGGCCGTTGCACTGAGCGTGATGAGGTCGTAGAAGTCTCCGCCGATGTCCATGCCCCGGGTGGCGGGCAGATAGCGGGCGGCGGTCCGCAGGCCGGAGACGGCGGGAAGAGCCGGCGGGAGCAGCGCCTGCTGGAGGTTGTGGGCGAGGTCGTGCTTGGCGTCGTAGAGACGGGCGCGGTCCAGGGCCTGGCCGACGAGGCCGGCAAGCGAGGTCAGGACGGCACGGTCCTCGGCCGTGAACTCGTGGGGCCGGTCGTAGGACAGGATGCAGCAGCCGACGGGCCTGCCGGAGACGATCAACGGCAGGAAGGCCCAGGCCTGTTTGCCGCTGATCACCGAGGACTCGGGATAGACGCGCCGCAGTTCCTCGGGGTGGGAGAAGAAGGCGGGGATGCCCCGGGCGAGGGCCTGCCCGGCCGGGGTGAAGGTGGTGTCGAGGGGCAGTCCGTCGAGGCGTTCGATGCTGTCGGCGTCGTACCCTCGGTGTCCGGTGATCCGCAGCCGCCCGGCGTCGGCGGCGGACAGAACCAGTCCCTGCGCGCCGAAGGCGGGCATGACCTGGTCGGCGACGAGGTCGATGACGTCCTGGACACCGACCACCTCCGTCAACCCCGCGGCGAGGTGCATCATCTGGTAGATGCGGCCCGCCCGGGCCGGTGCGTCGGTGCGCGCCGTACGGGCGCGCGCCGGGGTGGAGGGGCGCTCCACCCCGCTGCGCACGATACGGACGCTGATGCCGCTGGCGTCCGGATACAGATGGAAGTCCAGCCAGCGGTCCGGCGGACAGCACGCCGTGAAGACGACGGGCTCCCGGCTGATGACCGCAGCGCGGTAGCGGTCCTCGTACGTCGGATCGTCCAGCCAGCGCAGGGACTGCCACGGCAGCGTGCCCAGCAGTTCGTCGGCGCCCCGGCCCAGCAGCTCACAGGCACCCGAGCTCAGGTAGGTGAAGTGCCCCTCCAGATCCAGGGCGCAGCTGCCGCCCGGCAGTCGCTCGACGAAGTCCGCGGCGGCCAGAGGGGGACCCCCGGCCGGACGGGCCGCTCCGGCGGAGAGGGTGCGCGGGACGTCACGAGGGGCCGGAAACCGTCCGTGGGCGACGCCCTCCTCGAGCAGCCTGGCCAGCCGTCCGCAGCTGGACATGATGTGTCCGCGCTCCCGCTGGGTCATGTGCGCCGGACGGGTGGCGGGCCACATCAGCAGCAGGGCTCCCCACCGGCGCACACCGGCGACCGGCGCGGCGGCGATCGCGAGCGGGTACGGCAGCGCCATCGCGGTGCGCGGATAGCGGCAGGCCGTCTCCTCCGGGGCCACCCACACCAGGTGATCCTCACGGACCGCGTCGGCCACCGGCGCCGGAGCGGTCAGCGGAACCCTCACCCACGGCGCCGCGAACTCCAGCGGCGCCCCGTACAGCACGTCCAGGAACAGCTGTTCTTCGTCGGGGGTGAGGAGGTAAAGGCCGCCGATGGCCGCGCCCGTCCGGCGCACGGCGTCGGCGAACGCGGCATCAAGCGCCTCCGCGTCCGCTGCCCCAGCACCAGCACTGGTCACAAAGCGCCTCCAGCCTGGCAGCCGCGACTCCTCGAACGTCGCGCGGAGGGGCCTCCGACCGGGCAGCACGGGTTGGCACGCCGGCTGCACCCGCCCCCTCCTATGGGGACGGTACGCCCCCGGACGACGATCGGCACGCCGTCGCCGACCACGCGATGGCCGCCGTGCCGGCACACAGCCGTATGCGCCCCGGGAGTTCTCAGGTCGTTGATCCGCCCACTCGCTCCCGCCCCGGTGCTTGCGGATCGCGTTGCCGAGTCCGGTCGGTGAGGCCGGTCTTGACGTGCCTGAGCGCAAGGGCGGCGGCGAGGAGCAGCGCGGTGAGTGCGGTGAGGGCGGTTCCCCGCCAGCCGAGGGTGTCGAGCAGGGGTGCGGCGAGCGCGGTGCCGAGGGCTCCGACCGTGAAGTACAGCACGAGATAGACGCTGGTGAGGCTGCCGGAGCGGTGCGGGTCGAGAGCGATGACGCTGCTGAGGTTGGCGGCCTGGGCGGCGAAACAGCCGGCGTCGAAGAGGGCGAGGCCCAGGGCCGTGGCCGGCGGGGTGTTCAGTCCGGTGGCCAGCAGCGCGGTTCCGACGGCCGCGGCCAGCATGGCGGCGATGATCACCGTGGCCGGGGTGTGGCGGTCGGCGAGTCGGCCGGTGAGCGGGAGTGCGCCGAAGCCCAGGAGTCCGGCCAGGCTGTACAGGCCGATGGTGGTCGGGCCGAGGGAGTACGGAGGCTCGGCCAAGGCCAGGGCCAGGGCGACCCAGATGATGTTGAAGGCGAAGTACCACAGTCCGCCCATGACCACCGCGCGGCGCAACTTGGGGTACCGGCGCGGCAACGGATGCAGTGACAGCAGAGCGGCGCGGTAACTGCGGTCGGCGGCAGGCCGTTCCCGGGGCAGGAGCCCGGCCGCGGCGATCGCACCGAGCAGGGCGAGCACCGCGAAGACGAGAAGCATCCGGCGCCATCCCAGCATGTCGGTGAGCGCTCCTCCCACCAGGCGGCTGAGCAGGATGCCGGCCGACATTCCGGCGGACACCGCGGCGACGCCGGTTCCGCGGCGCCCGGGCGCGGCAAGGCGTCCCGCGATGTTGCTTCCCTGGGCCGCGACACTGGCGGCCGCCCCGACGAGCAGGTACGCGGCCAGCAGAACGACCGGTCCGGGTGCCGTCGCGGCGAGGGTGAGCGCGGCGGCCAGGGCGGTGAGCTGGACGGCCACCAGGCGGTTGGGGGCGAGGTGATCGGTGAGGGGAAGCAGGAGGGCGAAGCCGGTCATGCAGCCGGTGAGCGCGGCGGTCGGTACGAGACCGATCACGGAGAGAGGGACGCCCAGTTCGGCGGCGACGGCCGTGAGCGCGGGCTGCACGGCGTAGTTGTTGGCGATCGCCGTCCCGGCTATGGAGGCGAGGAGCAGCGTGCCGCCTCGGGGAAGGGGGCGGGTCATGGCTGCGTGCCGCGGGTGAGGATCACCGCGTAACGGCACTCCGTGTCGGTGGTGTTGGCGAAGACGCGCTCGGCGGGCTCGCCGAGTTCGATGGTGTCGCCCGCGCCGAGTTCGTGGACCGTGTCGCCGTCGTGGAAGGTCAGATGGCCCTCCAGGACCCAGACGACCTGTCGGACGAACGCGAAGGCGGCGGCCGGATACGGCACCTGGGCGCCGGCGGGCAGGTGGATCTCGGCGACCTCGGCGGGAAAGTCCGGGCCGGTGATCTGGCGGCGCCGGTAGCCGGTGCCGGGGTCCCGCCACTCGGCCGTGTCCGTCCGGCGGCGCACGCCTGTCACGCTCGGGGAGCCGTCCGGCGTCCCTTCGGCCAGGGCCAGCAGGGAGGCGATGCTGAGCTGGAACGCGGCCGACAGCTTGCCCAGGACGACGGCGGTGGGGCTGCTCTCCCCGCGCTCGATGCGGCTGATCATGGCCTGCGACACACCGGAGACGTCCGCGAGCTGGGCCAGGGTCCACCGGCGCCGTTCGCGTTCGGTGCGGACTCGGGCAGCGATCCGACCCACCAGTGGATCTACTATGTTGGACATGGATCCAATATACGAGAGAAGCTCTACGGCCGTCACGGTCCGCCGGGCCCTGCCCGGTGACGCGGAGGCCATCCGGGCCATCCGCAACCACGCGATCGAGCATTCCACGGCCTTGTGGACCCAGACCCCGCAGTCCTCCCCCGAGAGCGTCGCATGGCTCGCCACCCACCTGGAGCGGGGCTCGGCGTTCGTGGCCGAGACGGCGGGCGACGTGGCCGGGTTCGCCGTCTACGGTCCCTGGCGGGCACTGGACGGATACCGCTACACGGTCGAGGACTCGGTCTACGTCCGCGAGGACCGGCACGGGCTCGGCATCGGCTCCGCACTGCTGGCGGCCCTGATCGACTCGGCAGGCACTGCCGGTCACCACGTCATGATCGCCGGCATCGAAGCCGGGAACACCGCGTCGATCCGGCTGCACGAACGGTTCGGGTTCCAGCATGTCGGCACCGTGCCGGAGGTGGGCACCAAGTTCGGCCGATGGCTCGACCTGACGCTCATGCGACTGCTCCTCACCTGAGCCGCCCGAGAACTCCTTTGCCCATGGCGCGCACCCTAACCGGGGGTACTGGCACTGGGGTTGGTGTGCCCTTCCATGCGAACACGAGTCATCGGGCATCCAGAGCCCGCCACACTCCTGCTGAGTTTCTTTGCGAGACTGACTACCATCGGGAACATGAAACGAACGTCCTTCGCCAACTGGCCGTGCTCCGTCGCGCGCACCCTCGACCTGCTGGGTGACCCCTGGACACCCCTCGTCGTGCGGGAGGCGTTCTACGGCATCCGCCGCTTCGACGAGTTCCAGCAGGAACTGGGGATCGCACGCAACACCCTCACCGACCGGCTGCGCCGTCTGGTGGACGAGGGGGTACTGGAGAAGCGGCTCTACGAGAGCGAACCACCGCGCTACGACTACGTCCTGACAGAGAAGGGGCGCGACCTCTTCACCGTGCTGGCCACGATGTCCCGATGGGGCGACCGATGGCTGGCCGGTGACGAGGGCGTCCCGGTGGTGTTCCACCACGACGCGTGTGACCACGACACCACGGCGGAGGTGGTGTGCTCCGTCTGCCGACGCCCCCTGACGGCCCAGGAGACGTCGATGCACATGGGACCCGGCTATCCCGAGCGGCTCAGGCGCCGGCCGGATGTGCAACGCCGGTTCGGCGCGGCCTGATCAGGGCTGCATTCGCGCTCTTGACAGGGTAAGTCTTATGACGCAACTCTGATGCCACACCCCTGACGGCAAGGAGGCCGGTTGACGTGGAGTGGACAGGCGCGCGCTACGCGGACAAACCCACGGTCGAGGTGCGTACCTGGATCGACGCCCCACCGGAGCGGGTGTGGGCATTGGTCAGCGACATCGCCTTGATGCCGGCCATGAGCGAGGAACTCCAGTCCGTCGCATGGCTCGACGGCGCCGACGGACCCACCGTGGGCGCCCGGTTCGTCGGCCACAGCAAGCACCAGGCGTTCGGCGAGTGGTCCACCACCTCGCACGTCATCGAGTGCGAACCCGGGCGAGTCCTCGCCTGGGCGGTGCAGGACCCCGCCAGCCCCTCCGCGATCTGGCGCTTCCGCCTGCGGCCCGAGAACGGCGGTACGGAGCTGTCGCAGTGGATGCAGTTGGGCCCGGGACGCTCAGGGCTCTCCGTCGCGATCGACCGGATGCCGGACAAGGAGCAGAAGATCGTGTTCGTGCGGCTGCGCGAGTTCGAGCGCAGCATCACCACGACCCTCGGGCACATCAAGAAGCAGGCGGAGGCGTGATGCGTACGGCCACCACGATCGAGGCGTCGGGCGGCGAGAACTGGTCCGAGCAGGCGGACTTCGTCGTCGAGGCGGAGAAGCTGGGCCTGGACATCTGCTGGGTCGCCGAGGCCTGGGGCTCCGACGCCCCCTCCGCGCTGGGCTACTACGCCGCGCTCACCGACCGGGTGCTGCTGGGGTCCGGGATCATGCAGCTGGGCACCCGTACCCCGGCCGCCGTCGCGCAGACCGCCATCACGCTGTCCAACCTCTCCGGCGGACGCTTCCTGCTGGGCCTGGGAGCCTCCGGCCCGCAGGTCATGGAGGGACTGCACGGGGTGCCGTTCGCCCGGCCGCTGCGCCGCATGCGGGAGACCGTGGAGATCGTCCAGCGGCTGCTGGGCGGCGGCAAACTCTCCTATTCGGGGGCGGAGTTCACCATCCCGCTGCCCGGCGGCGAGGCGGTCCCCATGCGGCTGTCGATGCGGGCCGAGCACCCGGTACCGCTGTACCTGGCCGCCCTGTCACCGGCCATGCTGCGGCTCACCGGAGAAGTCGCCGACGGCTGGCTGGGCACCAGCTTCGTACCCGAAGGCGCGGACGACGCCTACTTCACCCACCTCGACGACGGCCTGACCCTCAGCGGCCGCACCCGCGAAGACCTGGACGTCTGCCAGGGCGCCGAGGTCGCCTTCGCACCCGACGAGGAGGCCCTCGGCGCGATGACCGCCCGGCGCAAGAAGGAACTGGCCTTCAGCTTGGGCGGCATGGGGTCGGCGTCCACCAACTTCTACAACAACGCCTACAGCCGTCAGGGCTGGGCCGAGGTCGCCGCCGAGGTGCGCGAGCGATGGCAGGCCGGCGACCGGGACGGCGCGGCGGCGCTGGTGACCGACGAGATGGTGCTGGGTACGACGCTGATCGGTACCGAAGCCATGGTGCGCGACCGGCTCCGGGTGTGGCGCGCCGCCGGGGTGGACACCGTGCGTCTGTACCCGGCCGGGGAGACGCTGCACGCCCGGCTGGACACCCTGTCCAGGGCGATAGAGCTGGTGCGAGAGGTCGACGGCACGACGTGATGTGTCGGTGCCGTGGACCGGCGGACCAGATCACGCTGGCGGCGCGCACAACACCGGCTTACGGCGTACGGCACGCCGAGGACGTGGTGAGGGCCGTCGTGTCACGGGAACATGCTCCGGCCGCTGCCCTCCGGGCGGACCTCCGGCGAACGCAGGGCCCCCCTGAAGCCCGTGGCACGTCTACGGTGTCAGGCGGGCGGTGAGCAGGGAGCGCTCGGCGGGGTTGGCGGTGAGGCGGAGGGCCTGTCGGTCGGCCTCGGTGGCCTCCGCGTCGCGGCCGAGGTCGCGCAGGAGTGCGGCCCGGGTGGCGTGGAACAGGTGGTAGCGGCCCAACCGATCACCGAGAGCCTCGACTTGGGCCAGCGCGATGGCCGGGCCGTCGGTGTGGCTGAGCACGATCGCACGGTTCAGGCGCACCACCGGTGACGGGTCGACGGCCAGCAACATGTCGTACAGGCGCAACAGTTGGGGCCAGTCGGTGTCCTTCCAGGTGGGGGCCTCGCAGTGCACGGCGGCGATGGCGGCCTCGATCTGGTACGGGCCCGGCCTGCCGAGCGTGGCCGCCCGCTCGATGAGGGCGGTGGCACTGCGGATGCGCCGGCCGTCCCACCGGGTGCGGTCCTGGTCGGCGAGCGGAACGAGCCGCCCCTCGGGGTCCAGGCGGGCGGACCAGCGGGCCGCGTGCAGGCGGATCAGGGCGAGCAGGGCGAGGGGTTCCGGTTCCCGGGGCAGTGAGCCGGCGAGGAGGGCGGCGAGCCATTCGGCGTCGTCGACCAGTTCGCGCCGCACCCCCAGATCTCCCCCGGTGGTGAAGCAGCCCTCGTTGACGACGAGGTAGACCACGCGCATGACCTGGGGCAGTCGTGCGGCGCGCTCCTCGGGCTCGGGCGCGCGGTAGGGGATGCCGGCGGTGGCGATCTTCTTCTTGGCCCGGGTCACCCGCTTGGCGAGGGTGGCCTCGGGCACCAGGAACGCCCGCGCGATCTCGGCGGTGGTCAGGCCCACGACGGCGCGCAGGGTCAGCGCGACCTGGGCGTCCGGGTCCAGCGCCGGGTGGCAGCAGGTGAAGATGAGCCGGAGGCGGTCGTCCGGCTCGCGCTCGGCCGTCTCGGGCAGCGCCTCGATGCGGGCCGCGAGCTGCGGGAGCCGGTCCTGGAAGCGGGCCTCGCGGCGGATGCGGTCGAGGGCCCTGTTGCGCGCGCAGGTCAGGAGCCAGGCTCCGGGCCGCCTGGGCGGGCCGGTGCTCGGCCAGTGCCGCAGCGCCTCGACGACGGCTTCGCTGACCATCTCCTCGGCCAGGTCGAAGTCGCCGAGGAGGCGGACCAGGCTGGCGGTCAGCCGGCCCGCCTCCTCGCGGAAGACCCGCTCGATCAGCGACCGGGTGTCCCCGGCGCCTGACGGGTCAGCGCTCGACAAGCGGACGCACCTCCACCTTGCCGTCCGGCACCGGGAAGCTCGCCGCCAGTTCCAGGGCGGCGTCCAGGTCGGGCACCTCGACGACCGCGTAGCCGCCGATCGCCTCCTTGGCCTCCAGCAGCGGGCGGTCGATCATGGTGGAGCGGCCCTCCTCGACCACGACCGTGGTCGCGGTGTCGGGTTCGCGGAGCTGCTGGGCGTCGACGATCGTGCCGTCGGCGCGGTGCTTGGTGAACCATTCCATGAGCCGGCCGTAAACCTCTCCGCGTTCCTGGTCGGAGCCCTCTTCCTGCCAGGCGCCGCGCGTCAGAAGCAGTACGTACTTCATGGTGTCCTCCTTGGTCGTGTCTGCCGTCCACCTTCACGACGAACGAGCCGACGCCCGCAGGACAGGAACGTCCCGGCAATTTCAGTCCGACCATGTCATCCGACCGGCTCGGTGTCCGCCCGTGCCCGCCGCACGGCCGATTCGGGAGGCCGTTCCTTGAGTGCGCCGTAGCCGATGAAGTACGCGGGCAGCCGGCGCACCCACCGTGACTCGGCGAGCAGCCGCGCCATGCGCCGGGCCCGCTGCTCCCGCCCGAAAGGTGGCCGGCCCTGCAGGACGGGAGCGATGAGGCGGGCGTGGGCCACCCGCTGGAGGGTCTGTGTGGCGACCGTGGTGGGACGGCGGCGGCGCTGCAGACGGCCTACGTCGCGCCGGTCCACCTTCCCCCGGCGCAGTGGCTCGGTGAGGTAGCGGGCGGCGGCCACGGCGTCCTGGACCGCGAGGTTGATGCCGATGCCGAAGATCGGGGACATCGCGTGCGCGGCGTCGCCGATGCACAGCAGGCCGGGTCGGTGCCAGCGGCGCAGGCGGTCGAGGCGTACGTCGAGCAGCTTGACCTCGTCCCACGAGCGCAGGGCGTGCGCGCGGTCGGCGATCCAGGGGACGGCCGCGGTGAAGTCGGCCCGGAAGCGGTCGAGGCCGGCGGCGCGGCGCCGGGCGTCGGTGCCCTTGGGGATGAGCCCGGCGCACTGCCAGTAGTCGCCGCGGTCGATCATCGCGGTCAGGAAGCGGTCACCGGCGGCGCCGTAGAGCCCTTGCGGATCGCTGTCCCGGCGCGGCAGCCGGAACCACCAGGCGTCCATCGGGCAGGGGAAGCGGCGCAGGCGCAGCTCCGGGCGGGAACGGGCCAGTGAGCCGCGGCCGTCGCAGGCGACGGTGAGCAGGGCGCGCAACTCGCCGGTGCGGCCGTCGGCGGTGCGGTAGCGCACCCCGTTCACCCGTCCGGATTCGATCAGGAAGCCGGTCGCCTCCGTGTTCATCCGCAGCTCGAAGGACGGCTCGCGCCGGGCCTCGTCGGCGAGCAGGTCCAGCAGGTCCCACTGGGGCACCATCGCCACGTAGTTGTAGGGACCTGGCAGGACCGAGAGGTCCCCGACCCTGACCACCGCGCCGTCGGTTCCGATGGGCAACTGGACGGTGCGGACCCTGCGTTGCGGCAGCTCGGCGAAGCGCTCGGCCAGACCGAGGTCGTCCAGCAGCGCCAGCGTGGAGGGGTGGACGGTGTCGCCGCGGAAGTCGCGCAGGAAGTCGCCGTGCTTCTCCAGCACCGTCACCGGGACACCGGACCGGGCCAGCAGCAGAGCGAGCACCATGCCCGCGGGGCCGCCTCCGACGACGCAGCATGTGGTCTGTTCCATGGCGGTCTGCCCTTTCACGAGACCCTCGGTTCAGCTAATTCACCATTCGATGAATATCCAGCCTACTCCTTCGGGCGGATTCCGGCCTCCCCCCGACCGCGCCGCCGCGCCGTGGGCGCGGCGCTCAGCGAACGGAGGCGACGGCGCTCCTGCTCGGCGTTTCGGAGATTCCGCTGTGCCCGAGCTCGGGGCCGAGTCCGAAGTAGTGCCGGAAGTTGTAGATCAGCGGGCTCCAGGCCGCGGGCTCGATGTGCTGGGTTCCGGGGACCACCAGGCGCGGGTCGGCGCGCACCTTCAGCACCCGGGCCTCGACTATCAGGAAGTCCCCGGCGGCGTCGGTGCCCACACGGACGGCCCGCGCCTCCAGCTGGATCGGGCATTCGGCCACCCGCGGCGGGCGGACGGTGTGCGAGGCCTGGGCCCGGAAGCCGGCCGCCGTGAACTTGTCCGGCTCGTAGCGGGCGCGGCGCGGTCCGTGCCCGGCCGCCGCGGGCCGGCCGGTGAGCTCGCCCAGTCGCTCGACGGCCGCCCAGTGCCCGGGTTCGGGCAGGCTGATGACCAGCTCCGGCCGGGCCGCCAGGTTCGCTCCGGTCTGCCCCTGTCTGCCGAGTCCCAGCACCACGACCTGCCCGAGCGCCCAGGCCGAGGAGATCGGCGCCAGATTGAAGGTGCCGTCGGCGTTCTCGGTGGTCAGCAGCACGACGGGGGTGCCGAAGTACAGAATGCTCGGGGTGATGGCCAGGCGGGTGCCGGTGTTCCCGACCGGGTGCGGTGCGGTGTCCATGCGGGTGACGGTAGGGCGCTGGCCGTTCGGCGGGAGCCGAACCGTGCACACGCGATCATGACAGGCTCACTTCTCCCGGTGCTGGCTCCGGATCCGCGCGGCCACCTCGTTCTGTTCGGTCTCCCACCAGGGGCGCACCCGTTCGGGAACGGCTGCCTGGCCGTGGTCCGGGGAAGGTGCCGCGACGGGAGCGAGTTCCGCGTCGAGGCGGCGGTCGAGGGCCGCGGTCTGGACCCGCTCCGCCCGCGCCCACTGGAACAGCAGCGCCAGCAGGAAGGGCAACGCGACCAGCTCGGCGATGCTGAGCATCGCGCCGCCGCCGATCTGCTGGTCGTGCTCCACGTCCGGGGACCAGGTCGGCGCGTGGTGCAGGTACCAGGCGCCCGCGATCAGCGTGCTGTGCGTCATCACCACGACACCCGGGACCGCGTCGACGATGCCGTCCAGGAACACCAGCGCCGCCCGTACCGGGTGGGTGCACCAGGCGGGCAGCGCCGCTTCGTGGGTCAGCACCGGTACGACGAACAGGCATCCGGCCACCAGCAGGTGCAGATACATCAGTTCGTGCAGCCAGCCCACGCGCAGGGCGGTCTCGAAGTACGGCGTGAAATACACCGTCAGCTCGGTGCCCAGCACCAGAGCCGTACTGACCAGCGGGAACGTCAGCACCCGCACCAGACGGCCGGACATGGCCCGGCGCACTCGTCCGGCGGCCCCCTCCGGCAGTGCCTCGACGGCGAGCCGCAGCGGATCGCCGAGGGCCAGGCCCAGGGGTGCGACGAGGTCGAGGAGGATGTTCTGCACGGCGGCCGGCCAGAACAGCACGTGGTCGTACACGGCCAGGGCGGACATCGTGGCCACCACCAGTGCGCCCAGGCCGAGCAGCGCGAACGCGACAACCCGGGCCGGCGGCCAGGGCGTACCCCGCTTCCGCAGCCGCGCGACGCCCCAGCCGTAGAGCGCGCCCAGGGCGATGACCAGCAGCAGCGCGGGGACGTCCAGGTGCCAGGTGGACAGCAGACGCCCCGTGGTCAGCTCGGGGAGCTGGCCCTCCGACAGTTCGGTCATCGCGTGACCATCCATGCAGATCGTCCTCCTTCGGCTCGACACGGAAGAACCGGCCCGGATCCGTAACGGGAAGACGCTAGTCCCCCAGGCCCCGACAGCGGGCATCGGGGTGCCGCACGCCGGGGTGAAAAGCGGGGATCGAGCGGGACGGGGCGCTGGTACGATCCGGGTCAGTACACGTCCCGTACGTACCGCTTCTCGGCGCCGAGCTGTCTGACGTATGCCGTCTCCGCCTCGTCCAGGCCGCCGTGGACCATGGCGATCTCGCGGAGGGCCCGGTCGGCGTCCTTGGCCATGCGGGAGGCGTCGCCGCAGACGTAGAGGTGGGCGCCGTCGCGGAGCCGGGACCACGGCAGGGGCCCGTGCTCGCGCATCCGGTCCTGTACGTAGACCTTGGCGCGCTGGTCACGGGAGAAGGCAGTGTCCAGGCGGGCGAGCGTGCCCTCGGCCACGAACGCGGTCAGCTCCTGCTCGTAGTAGAAGTCCGTCGCGCGGTGCTGTTCGCCGAAGGACAGCCAGTTCGGGGCGCGGTGGCCGCGGGCCCGGCGTTCCTCCAGCAAACCGACGAACGGCGCGATGCCCGTGCCCGGGCCCACCATCACCGCCGGTGTGGCGGGGTCGGCGGGCGGACGGAAGTGCGGTGCCCGCCGGCCCCGGACCGGTACCGGGGCACCGGGTTCGGCGTCGGCGAGGAAGGGCGAGCAGACGCCCTGGCGGGGCCGGCCGGCCAGGTTCTCGTACCGGACGACGGAGACGGTCAGCGACACCAGGTGGGGGTCCGTGAGGAGGCTGGAGGATATGGAGTACATGCGGGGTTGCAGGCGCCCCAGCAGGGCGGCCCACTCCTGTGCCCCGGCCCGGATGCCGAACTCGGCGACCACGTCGACGGCCTGGCGTCCCCAGGACCACTGCGCCGGCTCGCCCTTGTTGTCCGGCCGCAGGAGCTTGCGCGGCTCGCGCGGGTCGCGGGCCCGCTCGGCGGCGAAGCGCAGCAGTTCGGCAGTGATGCGGGTATGTCGAGGTGGCGCAGCAGGGCCTCGGCGAACGGCGCCTCTCCGACGTTCTTGATCTGAACGGCCGCGTCCGCGTCCAGACCGGTCACGGCGAGCCACTCCGTCACGAGGTCCGGCGAGTTGACCGGGTGGACGGCCAGGGCGTCGCCGGCCTCGTAGACCAGCGGGGTGTCGCTGTCGCGGGTGGCGAAGGTGAAGCGGCGGACTTCCTTGCCCCCGCCGGGCGGGCTGAGCAGGCGGTTGCCGGTGAGGCGGGCGGTGACGGGGGTGGGCCTGCGGCTCGGCCGGGGAGCCGCGGGCGCTGCGGGAATGGAGTCGGCCGGGGCCGGCCGGTCGGTGCTCCGCAACGCGAGGGTGTGAGGGGACAGCCCCGGACGGCGTGCGGCCGTCCGGGGCCGGCCCCGTGCAGGTGTGCCTTCAGCAGTGCACCCGGGGCCTTGGGCCGCGGGCCGACGGATCAGTGACGGTAGTCGCCGTGGTGGTAGTCGCCGTGGTGGTACTCGCCGGCACCAAGGCGGTAGCGGCCGTCGCCGTGGTGCCATCCGGCCCCGTCGCGGCGGTCCATGTCCCAGCGGTGGGTGCGGCGGCCCCAGGAGACGGAGTCGACGAGGCGGCCGCGGTCGTCGCGCAGGGCCGCGGTGTCGGCGTTGACGTCCCACACGCGGTGACGGCGGTCCTGGTAGAGGTCGTTCCTGGTGTCGCGGCCGATCCCGGTGTGCACGCGGACGGTGGCCCGGCCCTCCAGCCACACGTGGCGGAAGGTGTAGGTGTAGCCGTCCCGGTCGGACAGCGTCCAGCCGTTCAGGTTCCTCCCCCGGCGGGAGTCGTTCGTGATGTCCACCCACTCCTTGTTCAGCGAGCGGTTGGAGCGGTAGTCCCGGCCCTGCCAGTCGTGCTGTACGCCGCTGATGTACGCCTCCGCGTGGTGCATACGGCCCAACTGGTGGCCGACGGCAGCGGCCGGGAGCGCCGCGGTGCCCACGATGGCTGCGGCCACGGCAGCGGCTGCGGTCATACGGCGGGCGGAAGAAGAAACGGACACTAGGTCCCCCTTCACGAGGATGCGTGGTGGGAGTCGGCGACCGGTCGGCCACACATGCACACATTGCTACCTACGTCCCGATTTATGAAGAAAACACGTAGTACATAACGGATCCTGCATGAATCTATGACTCTCGTCTGCAATGACCATTTATGTTCTGAATGCGGAACGTTGATGGCCTGTCAGCCGCGCTCGCCTTGAAAACATGAGCCCGAGGCAACCAACCCCGGATTCCGCCACCCCACGCGCCACCCGAGCCGACCACCCGAAAGTGTGTAACAAAGCGGTACGCCGTCCGGAGGAGGCGTCCGAGCGGCGCGGGGGTGCGAGGGTCAGCGGACGGGAAGCGCCGGGGTGTGCTCGATACGGACGGCGTCCAGGTCCTGCGGGTCCAGGCCCAGCAGCCGCAGGATGGTCGGGGCGATCTGCGTGGTGTGCACCGGTCCGTCGACGCGTACGCCCTGCGGGGCGGCGGCGCCGGAGACGACGAGCGGGACGTCGAGGTCGTCGGCGTGGGCGCCTCCGTGCTCGGCGATCTTGCCCTTGCCGCCGGTGTAGACGACGCCGTACTGGGTGACGCCGGCCAGGTCGGGCACGCGGGAGTCGCCCGGCCGGGCGTGGAAGTACCGGGCGGCGGCCGCGCCCGCGTAGAGGGCCTGCAGACCGCTCGCGGTGAACGGCTTGGCCTTGCCGTCGATGTCGTTGCCCGTGCCGGACCGGGCGAGCAGGTAGGCCTTGGCGAAGCCGGTGGCGGCCGGGGAACGGTCGGTGAGCCAGATCAACATGGCGTCATCGTCCACAGCGTGGGCCACGAGGTCGCCGGAACCCGGGTGGGCGGCCTTCCAGGCGGCGTTGAGGCCGTCGAGCAGCGGGCCGTCGTCGATGCGGGTCAGCGCCGTGGGGTCGGTGGGCGACTGTCCGTGCTTGGCGGACAGGATGACGGTGGTGCTGTCGGCGAGGTGCCGCTCGCGGAGTTCGGCGAGGAACGCACCGACCTGCCGGTCGACGAAGTCGAGGTTCTTCACCACAAGGGGGCCGGGCACGCCCTTCGCCTGGTAACCGCCCGTCAGACCGTCGGAGGTGGGCAGCTTCTGGGCCGTCGAGACGGACTGGAAGTTCATGCCGAAGACCGCCGGGGTGCCGACCTCGTGGGTACGGCTGTGGTCGTAGCCGTCGATCTCGTTGAGCACGGCTTGCGCCTTGTACCCGTCGTACTGCTCGGTCGCGGCGTTGTCCTTCGTCCAGTCACCCGCGTTGTAGCCGATGGCCTTGCTGTTGATCTCGGGCGTGAACAGGTCCTGAATGCCGTTGCCGGAGGGGCCGTCGAGGATGTCGTAGGCGGCGTGCTTGTCGGACCAGGCGGTGCGCAGGCCGGCCGTGCGGACCACGTCGAAGACGGTGTTCACCCTCAGGTAGGAGTGAGGGTAGAGCGGTCTGCAGGTCGTCGGGTCGACCGGCAGCTTCGACGGGTCGATGAGCCGGGCGGAGTCGCCGGTCATCTGCAGGATGCTGCCGGGCAGGCCGCTCAGGCCCTGACCGGCGTCGAGGGAGTCCTTGTTCCGGTCGAGGTCCTCGGTGAGGTCCACCTCGGCACCGGGCTTGGCGCCGGTGCAGTCGGTCGTGCCGGCCGGCAGGAGGGCGGAGCTGTAGGTGTCGTCGTAGTAGACGCCCGTGGTGCCCGGGTCGCCGCCCGTGAGCTGGCCGATCATGCCCGGGAAGGAGTCGGAGGGGTTGGTGGTCGCCGCGTGGGTGTACTGCACGCCGCCTGCGGTGAGCCCGGCGAGCGCCGAGTGGGGGTGACGGGCGATGTACCAGGCCAGGTCGGACTGGTGCAGACCGTCGACGGACAGCAGCAGGACATGGCGGGCAGCCTGGTGCGGGTGTGCGGAGGCGTGCGCCGAGCCGGGCACGGCCGCGGCGGTGAGCGCACCAACCGCGGCCAGCGCGGCCGCAGCCGCCGTGACGGAACGTGCGGGGTGGGCCGGACGTCGGGACATGGCTTCTCCTCGGACTGTGTCGAGCCGGCGAGCGGGTGCGCGTCGCGCACCGACATCCGAGAGGTGGAACATGTACACCAGCGGACCGTCATGCCGTGTCCAGCCCAAGAAACGTATCGGCGCCGGCAAAGACTTCTGCCCTCCTGACAGCCACTCAGGTCGCAGCCGTCACGCAGAGAAGACGGCCCTTCGCCTCCTATGCCAGATGGCCGGGCGGGAGCAGGCGCACGCGCCGAGTTCGGCGGGGCCTCCCGCGGGGTTCATGATGGCCGTCCGCCGAACTGCCAGTCGTGGACCTCGATCTCGGCATACCGGTCCACGGTCAGCACGGCGCGTGCCGTGTCCGGGTCCGGGGCCCGGAGCAGGGCTGCCGTACCCAGCCAGGTGTTGCCGTCGTCGGACAGCAGTGGTCCGTATGCGATCAGCTCGTTCCGGTCCGGCGGCACGGTGAGGTCGGCGGCCCGTCCCTGGCCGAGGCCGAGCACGAGGTACCGGCGGCCGCCGGTCCGCCCGCCGGGGAAGTCCCACATGGTGCGCCCCAGCATGTTGCGCCATCGGCGCAGCAGCACGTCACGGTACATGCCGGCCTGGTAGCCGGGCTCGTCGAAGGCGAACGCGCGGGCGGCGGCGGGATCGGGCAGGTCGACGATGTGCACGCTGCCGGTGGGCACTTCACCGTCACTGGTGAGGGCCGGACCGCGGGCGATCATCTCCTTGTCGAACCGGTCCATGTACGACCAGTGCGCCTCCAGGAGCTCCGTGCGCAGCTCCAGCGAGCCTCGCCGATCGCGGTGGTAGCAGAAGAATTCCATGCCCGCAGTCTGTCGGTGCCGGGGTACGAGAGCACGGTGATTGTCTGTGAGAACGCTCTCGATGGACCGCGACCCCCGTCTGGCCACGCTGCCTCACAACGCCCTGGCCGGGGCGCGCACGT
The DNA here is from genome assembly GCF_044456925.1 of Streptomyces sp. NPDC050743. Classification (NCBI taxonomy): domain Bacteria; kingdom Bacillati; phylum Actinomycetota; class Actinomycetes; order Kitasatosporales; family Streptomycetaceae; genus Streptomyces; species Streptomyces sp. NPDC050743. The sequence goes on along the minus strand of NZ_JBITGJ010000032.1, from coordinate 1,038 downwards.
CGTCATCCCTCCGCTCGGTCGTCGAGGACTCACTGCTCGGTGATGAGTGCGGGCAGTTTGCGCATGTCGTGGAAGACGGCCGTGCCAGGGCCTTCGAGCCGTTCGGCCGGGGTGAGTCCGCCGGCGTACCAGAAGGCACGCATGCCGGCCGCCCGAGCGGCATGCAGGAACAGGTCGGGGGCAGGTTTGCCACGGGCGACTTCGGTGGCGCTGTAGGGACCCGCTGGAGGCCGCGCCGGTCGGCAGGCAATCGCGTCCAGCGCCTCGGACAGCCCGTCCACCGGCGCGAGATCGGCGTTCACGGCCTCGCGTGGAGCTGTTCGAACCGCTCCGCCCAGACCGCCGCGGTCTCCTCACCCAGCCGGGCGGCGACCTGCTCACGGATGACGGCGTCCGAGCGCCCGATGAAGCGCTCGACGACCTCCTCATGCGTGAGCGGCCAGCCCAACTCCACGCCGAGAGAGACCTGGACGCGCGCTGCCATGCGCTCACCGTCCTGGTGCAGGATGGGCTCATGGCAACCGTCCTGGCCTTTCACGCCCACCCTGACGACGAGGTGTTCCTGACGGGAGGCACGCTCGCGCGGGCCGCGGCCGAGGGGCATCGCGTCGTGATCGTGGTCGCCACGGACGGGCTCATGGGCGCCGTGCCGGATGGCGGAGCGCCGCGACTGACGGAGCTTCGGGCGAGCGCTGCACTGCTGGGCGTGCAGCGTGTGGTGCATCTGGGGTATGCGGACAGCGGCCACGGTGCGGTGCTCTACCCGGATCCGCCGGACCGGGCACGTTTCGTGCGGGCGGACCCGGAGGAGGCGGCCGGGCGGTTGGCCGCCGTCCTGCGCGAGGAAGGATTGAAGGCTCCCCTCCCTGAAGGGAGTGGATTCTCCACCCTCCAGGGCTGAGCGGGGATTTACGGCTCAGGCCGCCACCGGAGCCGGCGGCCCCGGGTGGTCTTACGCCCTCGGCACCGTCCGGGTTCCAACCTGCCCGGACCAGCATCACGCGGGCGGAGTTCTTGTCCCTGGGGGACACGGCTCCA
>NZ_JBITGJ010000031.1:0-96907 GCF_044456925.1 Streptomyces sp. NPDC050743 | reverse complement strand
CCCTGACGGCGATCCGGCTATCCCTGCCCTGCTCCGCAGGAGTCCGATTCCTCCCCGGCCTGAAGGCCGGGGCATCCTCGGAGGAACCCGGTGAAAAGGCCGTCAGCGGCCGCCCGATGACAGGAGACTGGATGACCATGTTACGACCGACACTGATCGACGCCGTCGACGGGCTCGCCGCGAACCCCGCCGTCGACGCGGACTCCTGGTGGCTCAGCGCCAGGCTGCACGACCACGAGAAGGTCTTCTGGGTGAAGATCCACGCGATGGAGATGAACGGCGCCTGTCTCAGCACGGTCGCGCTGCTCCGGGAACCGGACGGCCACACCTGCGGCAAGCACGCGATCGAGGTCGAGGACAGCGTGACGGTGTCCGCGGACTCGCTCGACGTGAAGACGTCGGTCCTGAGCCTGAGCGGGGACCTGGACGGGCTGGAGATGTCCGGTGCCTCCGACACCGCCTCGATTCGGCTCGGCCTTCGGCGGGAGGGCCGCCCCGTGCTCTACAACGGCGGCGCCGGTGTGTTCCCCTTCTTCGGCGGGACGACGGGGCAGTACGCGCTTCCCGGCCTGACCACGTCGGGAACGATCACCGTGGACGGGACCACACATCAAGTCGGCGGTCGCACCTGGTTCGACCGCCAGTGGGTCTCCGGCGCCACCGAGGTGCCGCGGTTCACCTGGCTCGGGCTCGATCTCGGCGCGGGCCGGTATCTGAGCGTCTGGGACGCGGGCAGAGACGGCACCTCCTGGCTCACCGAGCTCAAGCCCGACGGCTCCCATCTGATCACCCAGGCCCGGCGGACCGACCGGGACGGGCACTGGGCTCTGAGCGTTCCGAGCCTTGACGCGTCCCTCGACATCACCCATCGCGAGCTGTTCGCCACGCAGGGCGCCTACACGGGCGCATGCCAGGTGACGGGCACGCTCGCGGGAGAGGACATCGCCGGGCACGGATTCACGGACGTCATCGGCTACTGAGGGTCTCGGCTCGGGGTGAGCCGGAGCGGTACGGCCCACCCCGAGCGCCCACGCCGGAGGCCGACGGCGCGCGTCCGCCGGCCCCGGTCACCGGTCACCGGTCAGTCGGTCGGGCTCAGCTCCCTGCCCTCCGTCAGGCGGGCCTGCGCGGTCGCCAGGATCTCGGTGACGCGGAGGCCGAACGCGGCGTCGCAGGCATGGGGGCGGCCCGTGCGGACGGCCGTGAGCAGCGCGTCGGTGGCCCGGGAGAGCGCGGGGACCGCCCCTTCGGAGCTTCCCGGCATCAGCGTCACGCCCGCCTCGCCCCGCAGTTCCACATCGGCTCCGGCCGCCGCCGGCGGCGCCGTCAGGCTCAGCGTGAGGCTGCTCGACGCGCCGGTGGCATGGTCGAGGACCAGGTGCACGGTGTCCGCCGGACCGTGCGCCGCCGCCACGACCTGCCGTACGTCGCCGAGGACCGGCAGCAGCACCGACAGGGCGTGCGGACCGACGTCCCACAGCGCGCCCTTCTCCCGCCGCCACGGCGAGGCGGCGAACGGGCTGTCGGAGGTGAACACGGCCCCCAGCCACTGCGCGCGGGCCGTGAACCAGCCCGCCACGGCCGCCTGTTCCTCGATCCAGGCGTCCGGCTCCTTCTGGAAGCGCGCGGTGAAGAAGACCACCGAGGCCACCCCGGCCCGCTCGACCGCGGCCACCACGGCCCGCCCCTCGGCCACCGACACCGCGAGCGGCTTGTCCAGCAGCAGATGACGGCCCGCCCGGGCCGCACGCACCGCCAACTCGGCCTGCACGGACGGCGGCAGGGCCACGGCGACGGCGTCCACGTCGGCGAGCAGCGCGTCCGCGTCGTCGTACGCGGGGACGTCGTACTGTCCGGCCAGCGCCGTGGCGGCCTCCGGCCGGCGGCCCCACACCCCGGCGAACTCCACGCCGGGGTGCCCGGCGAGAGCGGGGGCGTACGCCGCCTGGGCCCACGGGCCCGTCCCCAGCAGTCCGATACGCATGTGGCGTTCCTTTCTCAGAGCCGATCCCCGCACCTTCAAGAGCCTGCGCTCCCCTCGCCCTGCGCACACCTGCCGCCCGGATCCCCGTCCGCGGCGAGCCACTTGGCGATCGCGGCGGCGATGGGCTGACCTGTGTCCATCTCGACGAAACCGAACTGACCCGACTGGTTGCACTCCAGGAACCACCAGATCCCGTCGGCGTCCTCGGCGAAGTCGAATGCGCCGTAGGCCAGTTCCGCGCCCCTCATGTACCGCCGTACGCCCTCGGCGACGCGCGGGGGCACGTCCGCCGGCAGCCAGGGGGAGACCGACGGGGCGAAGCGGACGTCCACGTCGTCCGGGTGGGCGTCCGGGTCGGCGGGCTTGCGCGCGGCCAGCAGCGTGTCGCCGACGACGGTGAGCCGGATGTCGGCCCGTTTGGCGATCCGCCGCTGCAGCAGCGTCGGACCGAAGGCCACCGCGGAGAAGTCGGTGTCGGGTGCGACCCTGCTGGTCGGCACCGCGCGCGGCGGCTCCTGTGGATGCGCGCCGGACACCGGCTTGACCACCAGATCCGGGAAGCGCTCCGCGAACTCCCGGGCCGCCTGCGGGAAGGTGGTGATCAGCGTGGCCGGCACGGCGAGGCCGCTGCTCTGGGCGAGATGCAGCTGCCAGGGCTTGTGGCGGGCGCGGCGGGCCGCGTCCGGATGGTTCATCCAGCGCGCGTCGATCGTGCGCAGCATGCCGTACAACGCCTGCGACGACTCCTCCGTCAGCCAGGCGGACGGCTGGGCGGCGCGGGCGGCGGCGTCGCCGGGCCTGCGCACCCAGACGGAGCGCAGGCCGCTCATGCTCACCAGGCGCCCGCCGACGGACAGATGCCCACGGCAGGCGCCCCGCACGTACTCGCCCGACAGCGCCACCCCGTTGGTCAGATCGGCGGGATCGAGCCGGACGACGGGCACACCGGCCTCGCCCAGCCGGAGGACCACCATGTCCGCCGTCACGTCCTCGTCACTGGTCAGGATGAGCACGGTCATGTTCCAAGGCCCGCGCTCAGTCGTCGAAGTGCGTCTTGGAACCCGCCGTCGAGGTCGTGGTCCCCAGAGCTCTCAGGGTCGCGTGGTCGGTGGCGGCGATCCGCCCGTCCGGGAGGACGTTCAACTGCAGTCCGGAGTCATACGCATACGGAGTGGTGACGTCCAACTGCACAGCGGGGCGCGCGTAGTTGAGCGTGAACGGTTGCATGGTCTCTCCCTGATTCGGCTTTCACGTCCTTATACGAATCGAACGGGTGATTGGTTTCCTCACGTTGAGTAACCACAGGTCGGAGGGGATGCCCGGCGGGCACCGCAGGACGGTGTGCCTGCATGGCCGATGACGCCGGAGAAGCCCCGGACGTTGCGCTTCCGCCGGGGAAAGGAAGCGCTCACCTCGCGAGCGACAGCGCCCTCCGGGCCACCGTCAGAGCCTGATCGGCGTACCCCCGGCCGAACAGCACGGCGTGGACCAGCAGCGGGAACAGCTGATGCACGCCCACGCGGTCGCGCCGGCCGGGTGCGAGCGGCGCCGTCTCCTCGTACCCGGCGAGCACCCGGTCGAGATGAGGGCAGCCGAAGAGCTCGAGCATCGCCAGGTCCGTTTCCCGGTGGCCGCCGTGCGCGGCCGGGTCGATGAGCCGGACCTCGCCGTCGGCGCCCCACAGCACGTTCCCGTTCCACAGGTCGCCGTGCAGCCGCGCGGGCGGCTCGGCCGGTCCCGCCAGATCCGGCAGGCGCGCGCAGAGGCGCTCGAACACGGCCGCCTCGCCCGGGCGGAGCGAGCCACGGTCGACCGCGCCGCGCACATACGGCAGCACGCGGTGCTCGGTGTACCAGCCGGGCCAGTCGCCGCCCGGCACGTTGCGCATGGGGGCGAGGCCGATGAACGCGTTCTCGGGGCCGCCGGGCGGCGCGGCTCCGAAATCCGAAGCACCCGCGGCGTGCAGGGCGGCCAGGGCCTGGCCGAAACGATGCGCCGCCTCCGGGTCGGGCCGCCCGGTCGGCACCCGCTCCGTCACCATCCAGCGTTCGTCGTGGCCGAGCACCGCCGGCACCCGGACCGCCTTAGCCGCGGCCAGCCAGCACAGCCCCGCCACCTCCGCACGTACGGCCCCTGGGGCGTCACCCCGTTTGACCATCACCGACGTGCCGCCGTCCAGCGTCACCTCGGCCGGCGACCCGGAAACCGCCCGTGCGCCGGTGACCGGGCGTCCGGTGAGCCGGGACGCCACCTGTCCCGGATCCTCGCGATCCTCGTCTCGGTCGGTCACGCCCCCAGCGTATGTCCCGCAACGGGGGCCGGTGGGGGCCGACTTCGACCATTGCTACGACTGTTTTCAGTCAAACCCAGGCGGTAACTACCCGTGCTGAATCCGTACCGCTAGCGTGAGGGCGCCGCGTCGCCACACCAGGGGCACAGGGCCCCGACCGGGACTAGCGCGCGGCGGAGGATTTCCCCTTGACCACAGCATCCGTGCTGATGGCCGACGTCTTCGAAGTCCAGCCGTACACCTCCCACTGCGAAGTCATCCTGGGCGAGGGCGCGCACGCCGTGATCGGTGTGTCCCCGGGCAACAGCTATTTCTCCGCCCGCCGCCTGCACGAACTCGCCCGCTGGGGACTGGACCACTTCGACAGGGTCGACTTCGTCTACACCGATCTGTACGTCGCCGAGATGTACGAGGCGTCCGGCTATCCACCGGACGAGGCCCGGCGCAAGGCGGTGGAGAACAACTCGCCGTGCCCGGTCACCGGCGCACGGATCAACTGGGACCGGGACATCGCCCGGATGACGGCCCTGCTCGACGACCCGGCGACGCACGGTCTGATGGGCGAACTCGCCGCGCTGCGCGACGACCCCGACTACGCCCACCTCACCGACGAGATGCTGGCCACCGTCGGCGTCACCATGTTCGGCGCGGGCGTCATCTCCACGTCCGGCTTCCTGTCGATGGCCCTGGTCTACCTGCTCACCCACCCCATCGCCCGTGACCTCCTGCCCGACCGTCCGGACCTGATCGGTCCCGGCGTGGAGGAGTTGCTGCGGGTCAACCTGTCCATCGGCGACGCCCTGCCCCGCCTCGCCCTGGAGGACGTCCGGCTGGGCGATGTCCACATACGCCGGGGCGAACTCGTCCTGGTGCTGGTGGAGGGAGCCAACCTCGACCCGGAGAAGTTCCCCGACCCGCACCGCTTCGACGTCCACCGCGACAACACCGCCGACCACCTCTCCTTCGGCGGTGGCGCCCACTACTGTCCCGCGACCGCGCTCGGCCGTGCCCACGCCCGGATCGCCCTGGAGGTCCTCCTCGACCGCCTCCCGGACCTCGCGCTCGCCGTACCCGCCGGCCAACTGGTTTGGCGCACAGGCTTCATGAAGCGGATCCCCGAGCGGCTACCGGTGACCTGGTAATCCCCGCCTGCGACCGCCCGTCCGGCACCTCCCGCCCCGACAGTCCGGGCGGGGCGCCGATGGGTCCACCGGAGGGTGGGATGCCCGACGGGCTGGGCGGCGTGCGGTCGTCGGCAGGTGGGATTGCGCGCCTGGTCGTCGTACGACCCCGAAGACAATCCATGACGCGCCGGCCTGCCCGCGGTCGCCGCTCTGCCGGGGTCGCGCGCTGGGCCGTCCCGGCGAACTCGGCCCGAGGCCGGGCGGCGGGCGATCGGTGTGCGCCCGGCGGCGGTTCCCGGCGGGCGCGCCCGGAGTTGCGTCAGTGACCGGCCGGGTGCGTGCCCCGGGTCAGACCCACCGGATTGCCCGGCGGCAGGAGACCCGAGGTCTCGACCATGTGGGCCAGCGGGTCCAGCAGGTCGGCCAGGCGCGTCGTGCGGTCGGCGCCGAGGGCGGTCCAGGGTCGTTCGGCCGCCGCGTCCGTCAGTGCCTCCACCTCCGCGCGCACGGACGCGCCGGCCGGAGCGAGGGAACCGTCCTCTTCGAGCAGGCCCTGCTCCCGCAGGCGTGCCCCGGCCGCATCCCAGTCCGCCTGCTCCCACTTGCGCGTCTCCCGCAGGAACGCCCCGTCGGATTCGCCGGCGGCCGCCTTGAGCACCATGGCCTCGACCGGTCCCAGCCCCTGACCCACCAGCACCGCGACATGCGCGTCACCCCGGTGCTCCCGCAGGGTCGTCAGGCCCTGCCACAGCCGCGCGGTGGGTCGGTCCGGACGCTCCAGCGCCTGGTTGGCGGCGGCCAGCACCCGCCCCGCGGTGTCCGCCGCCGCGGCGGCCTCCCAGGCGAGGTCGGCGGCCTCGGCGAATTCGGCCGAGCCGACGGTGTCCGGTCCGAACAGGCCGGTCATCGCCGCGTCCAGGGCGTCCTGACGGGCGGCCAGCACCTCGGCGGGAGTCGCGTACGTCCAGGCGTCCGGCAGGGCCCGGGTCACGCGGGAGGAGTGGAAGACGTAGAAGCAGCTCGTCACGACGGACGGCGGGACCGCGCCGAGCGGTGCGGCGCGCAGCGCGAAGTAGCCCATCCAGAATCCGCGCATCCCGAGCGCGTCCGCAGCCCGGTGCACCTCCGGTGCGAAGTACACGAGATCGTGAACCGGTTCGTACCGCTCCCACAGGACCCGCGCCATCGCGTCCGCCACCGCTTCCTCCCACCACGTCGACCTGTCGTGCCGTCGGCACCAGACTGCGTTATGACGACGGTCATAACAAGAGGGGGCGTGAACTCCCGAGCCCGGACCGGCCGGATCTCACCCGCGCAGCGACCGGACGCGGCCGATGGCGTTGCCGATCAGTTCGGTGAACCACACGGCCCGGTCGGGCCCGAGCGCGATCCCGGCCGGGCCGCTGCCGGCCGTGGGGACCGGGAACTCGGTGAGGCGGCCGGAGGAGTTGATGCGGCCGATCCTGTTCGCGCGTGTTTCGGTGAACCACAGGGCGCGGTCGGGCCCCTGGGTGATCGCGGTGGGGCCGGTGTCCGGACCCGAGGTGGGGAAGTCGGTCACAGTGCCGTCGAGCGCGATCCGCCCGATCCGGCCGGCGGCGTTCTCCGTGAACCACAGGGCCCGGTCAGGCCCGGAGGTGAGCCCGGAGGGGATGCTGTCGGCGGCGGTGGTGACCGGATACTCCGTCACGGCGCCGCCCTCGGCGCGGGCCGGCGCGGCGACGGCGGTGACGCCGATCAGCGCGCCCAGCACCGCCGCGCACAGCCGAAGGGTTCGCGATCCGGGTTGGACGGTCTCGGGCACGGGGCCCCTTCTCGGCGGGCGGGCCGGCGGCTCGGGCCGCAGCGGTGCTGCCGGAATTGATGGAGTGTCGGATTCAGGCCAGGAGTGCCCACACGGCAACGTCGCTCGGGGGCCCGGCCGCCGACCCCGGGCGAGGTCGGTGCGACACGCCGGGAGATTCGCCCGGACGGCGGGGCACGAAGGCGTGATCGCTGGGACAGACGGGTGGCGCGGTGACTCGGCTGGGTGGCTCGAATGGTGTCAGCCTGCGCACGCGCTGACGGTGGTTCATGTCGAGGACCGGTCTACCCAGCTGATGACGGATCCGCTGCCCGGCCACGACGGAAGGACATCGCTATGCGTTCTGCCCGCATGATTCTGGCCACAGCGGCCGCTACCGCCGCACTGGCCTTCGGCGCGCCCGGCGCCGCCTTCGCCGTTCCGGCGGGCGACGACGGGGGCCGAGACGACTCCTCCTACAACCAGGGACACGACTGGGGCTCCGACGAGGACCACGGTCGCGACCACGACGATGATCAAGGGGACGACCACGGCGGGGACCGTGGACACGACGAGCCGCGCGGTGGAATCCACACGGGTGGCGGAGCGCTGGCCCTGGTGCGAGGTGACGACCGGGGCGATGACGACGACCACGGGAACGATGAGGACCACGGTCGCGGTGACGACGACGGGTGGGACGGCGACCAGGGCGGGGGCGACCACGACGAGGGCCGCGGGCACCACGGGCCGCGTGGCGGTGTCCACACCGGTGGCGGTGCGCTCGCCACGGTGCGCGGTGACGACTGGGGCCCCGGCGGCGACGGCGGCGGGTACGGCGGTCGTGACGGCGGCTGGGACGGCGGTGGTGACGGCGGCGGGTACGGCGGTCGTGGCGACCAGGACAGGCCGCACGGTGGCATGCACACCGGCGGCGGCGCGCTCGCGACTCCGGGTGTCACTGCGGGCGGCCTGGCCGTGCTGGCAGTGGGCGCAGGCGGCATGTACCTGCTGCGCCGCAAGAAGGCCGGTCAGCCGGCGTCCTGACCTGACGATTCCCCCAAGAGGCTGCGGCCGCCGCCGGCGCGCCCATCGCGTCGGCGGCCCGCACCTGCGAGCTTTCCCCCATGTCTGTGCGCACACCGTCCCCTCGTGCAGGCGCCCCCGTACGTCCCTCCCCGCGCGCCCGAAGACGTTCCGGCGCCCCTGTCCAGATCCCCGTGCTGCCGTGCCCGAGTGAGGTGGTGTCCGATGGCAGCAGATCCCTCCTCCCCGACCTCCGCGAAACCGCAGGAAGGAGGACGCAGTTCCGGCCGTGGCGGGCGGCTGACGCTGTTGGGCGTGGCGATCGTCCTCCTGAGCGTCAGCGTGTTCGGCGGCAACCACACCTCGGACGACTCGCCGCCGGCGTCCCGTACCGCGGGTGCGGGCGGGGGCGCGAGTGTCGCCTCCCCGGCCGATCCACAGCAGGTCGATCCGCAGCAGGTCGATCCGCAGCAGGCCGATCCGCAGCAGTTCGCCCCGGAGCAGGGCGCCCCCCGGCACGCCGAACCGCAGCAGCCCGGCACGGGGCTGCCCAGGTCCAAACCGACCCGTCTGCGCATTCCGAAGATCGCCGTGGACGCCCCCTTCACCACCCTGACCCTCGGCGCCTCGGGGCAGCTCAACCCGCCACCGGCGGGCGACACCAACCTCGTCGGCTGGTACGCCGGGGGCGCCTCGCCCGGTGAGAAGGGCACCGCGATCATCGCCGGGCACGTCGACACGAAGATCTCCGCGGCCGTCTTCGCCCGTCTGGGCGAGCTGAAGCCCGGCGACCACTTCACCGTGGAGCGCGCCGACGGACGCGACGCCGAATTCGTCGTGGACGACCAGGAGACCTTCGCCAAGGACGACTTCCCCAGCAAGCGGGTCTACGCCGACGCCCGGCGCCCCGAGGTGCGGCTGATCACCTGCGCGGGGGAGTACGACCACGCCGCGAAGGACTACAAGGACAACCTCGTGATCTTCGCCCACCTGGTGTGAGCCGGCCCGTACGGATCAGGCGACGCCGTCCGCGAAGGGGCCGCCCGGCCCGAACGCCAGCGCCGCGAACCGCTCGCCGATCCGGCGGTGCGCGGCGGCGTCCGGGTGGAGGCCGTCGGGCAGCGGCAGTTCGCCGAAGTCGGCCTCGCCGTACAGCTCACGGCCGTCGAGGTAGTGCAGTCGCGGGTCCTCCGCGGCCCGCTCGCGCACGATCCGGGCCAGTTCCTCCCGGACGACTCCCAGGGTGAGTTTTCCGCTTGCCTTCTCCGCCGGGTCGCCGGCGGCCCGGAACCGCAGGCGCCCCTCGCTCAGACCGGCGAAGTCCGGGAGGCTGGGGCCCGGCGTGTCCTCGTGGATGGGGCACAGGATCGGCGAGACGACGAGCAGCGGCGTGTCGGGGTGCCCGTCGCGGATGGTGTCGAGGAAGCCGTGGACGGCGGGACCGAACGCGCGCAGCCGCATCAGATCCGCGTTGACCACGTTGATGCCGAGCTTGACGCTGATCAGGTCGGCCGGCGTGTCGCGCAGTGCGCGCGCGGTGAACGGGTCGAGCAGGGCGCTGCCGCCCAGCCCGAGATTGATCAGCTCCGCCCCGCCGAGGGACGCGGCGAGCGCCGGCCAGGTGCTGGTCGGGCTCGCGGCGTCCGAGCCGTGGCTGATGGAACTGCCGTGGTGCAGCCACACCGTGCGGCCCTGGTGCGGTACGGCTGCCACGGGCGCGTCGGTGCGCAGGGCGACGAGTTCGGTCGTCTCGTTGTGCGGCAGCCAGATCTCCACGACCTTGGCGGTGTCGGGCAGCCCGGAGAAGCGGACGGTCCCGACCGGGCCCGGCCGGTGCTCGGCCGTACCGGCGATCATGTCGATGGTGAGCGTGTTGCCGCCGGCGACCCGGCCGCTGCCGGCCGGACGTCCGTCGACGAGCAGGTCGTACACGCCGTCCGGGCGCGGCGGTGCGCCGACGTAGACCCGCTTGGTGGGCAGGGTGTCCAGCTCGACGGCGGTCGCGCGGGTGCGGAAGACCAGCCGTACACCGGAGGGCTGAGACTCCGCCATGGCGAGCTGGGGGTCGGCGCACTGCGCGCGGGCGCGGGCCGGCAGCCGGTGCGGCAGCAGGCCCTGGGCGGTGCGTTCCAGATCGAGGGCGCCGCGCACGAGTTCGGGGGTGAGCGGGGTGGTGTGCATGGTGTCGGCCTGCGTTTCCGGGGGGTCAGGGGGTGGGCCAGTTGCGCAGCAGGGAATCGAGGGCGTCGAGGATGCGTGTCCAGGACTCCTGCGAGTCGGGGGCGCTGTGGCTGAATCCGCCGGCCGTCTCCAGGCTGACGTAGCCGTGGAAGACGCTGCCGAGAAGCCGGACCGCATGGGTCTGGTCGGGCTCGGCGAGGTCGTAGCCGCGCAGGATCGCCCGCGTCAGCTGCGCGTGCCGGGGTCCGGCGCTCGCGGCGGCCGTCTCGGGGTCCAGCGGGTGCCGGGCCGCCGCGTAGCGGCCGGGGTGCCGGTGGGCGTAGTCGCGGTAGACATCGGCGAAGGCGGCGAGGGCGTCCTTGCCGGACCGGCCGGCGAGCGCGTCGGCGGCGCGGTCGGCCAGTTCCTCCAGGGCGAGCAGCGCGATCCGGGTCTTCAGGTCCTGGGAGTTCTTCAGGTGCGAGTACAGGCTCGCGACCTTGACGTCGAACCGCCGGGCCAGCGCCGACACGGTCACGTGGTCGAAGCCGACCTCGTCGGCGAGTTCCGCGCCCGCACGGACCAGGCGCTCGGTGGTCAAGCCCGCGCGCACCATGATGTCTCCCTCCTCTGCCATAAGCGATTATGGGGCTTCCTAAAAGCTTTAGGCAAATGCAGGCGTGGTTAAGGGATCAGTCGCCCGTGGACTCACGGATCACCAGGGAGAAGGGCCCGACGAACTCCTCGTTCTGCGGCGGCGGCCCGGCACGGTCCAGTCGTGCCACGAGCAGGGCGACGGCCCGCGCCGCCATCAGGTCGTGGTCCGGGTCCACCGTGGACAGCGACGGGACGAGGAACGCGCTCTCGTCGACGTTGTCGAAACCGATCACCTTGACCTGCTCCGGCACCCGCACCCCCGCATCGGCGAGCCCGCGCAGCACGCCCATCGCCACGGTGTCCGTCACACAGAACACGCCGTCGAAGTCCAGCCCGCCCGCCACCATCGCCTGCGCCTGCCGTGCCCCCGCCTCCATGGTGAGCGCGGGCACGCTCCGCACCAGCTCCGGATCCTCGGGCAGACCGGCGGCGGCCAGCGCCTGCCGGTAGCCGGTGTGCCGCTATCTCGACACGTCGACCTCGTCCCGCAGCGGCCCGCACACCAGGGCCACCCGCCGGCAGCCCCGCTCGACCAGGTGCCGGGTGGCCGCCGCCGACGCCTCGACGTTGGGCATGGCGACATGGTCCACCGGCCCGCCGAAGATCCGCTCGCCGAGGATCACCACCGGGTGGTCCACCTCGAGCGCCCCGACGTCGGCGGGGCCCATGCCGACGGTGCTGAGGATCAGTCCGTCGTAGAGCCGGTTGCGGGACTGGGACAGCGCCGCCAGCTCGTTCTCCCGGCGGGCCCCGGTCTGTTCGATGCTCACCCGCAGCCCGTGCCGGCCCGCCGCGGCGATGATGGCCTCGGCCAGCCGGCCGTAGTACGGGCGGTTCACCTCGGGCACCGCGAGGCCGATGGTGCCGGTGCGGCCCTTGCGGAGGTTGCGGGCCGCCACATTGACCCGGTAGTCGAGCCGGGCCATCGCCGCCAGGACGCGCTCGTGGGTGGCGGGACGGACGTTGGGGTGGTTGTTGATGACGTTGGAGACGGTCATCGCCGACACGTCGGCCGCCTTCGCCACGTCCTGGATCGTCGCCACGCTCACTCCTGCCCGGTGTCCTGCGAGGAAGGACGCACCCCGTCCTCCGCGAGACGATAGAGCGCGGCCCCATGGGCGGGCAGGTCGACCGCCAGGCACCGGCCGTCGTGCGCCACGCCGGTACGGGTCCACAGCTCCCGGACGCGATCGGCCGGGCGGGCCCCGATCGAGCCGAGCGGCACCTCGTAGCGGCGGGGCCCGTCGGCCAGGGAGAACACGGCCGCGTAACGGGTACGGCCGTCGGTGTCACGGGCGGCCCACAGCACCAGGTCGTCCTCGCGCAGCACCTCGCGGTTGCCGGTGCCGTGCATGAGCACGGCCAACGCCTCGTCGTTGGTGAGGAGTTCGACGGTCTCCGGCGGGCTGCTCGGCAGGTCACCGCCCATCATCAGCGGGGAACGGGAGATCAGCCACAGGGTGAGCAGGCTGATCTGTTCGGGCCGGGTGAGCCGGGACAGCCGGTCCTCGCCGTGTTCGGCGCGGATGCCGATGCGGCCGAGCGGCAGCATGTCCGCGTCCGCCCAGCCGCCCCGGCCCTGCCAGGGGGCCCATCGCGCCATCCGGGCGAACTGGGCCTCGACGTCCTCCCATCGGTCCCACAGGTCGTCGCAGACCCGCCACATCGTGGCGTGCTCCCGCAGATGCTCCAGCCGGGCGAGGGAGACGTCGGTGCCGGGGGACAGGCTCAGCTCGATCGGCCGGCCGCTGCGCTCGATCGCCCGTGCGTAGGCGGCGATCTCCCGCTCGTGGTACGGGAAGAGCATGTCGTCGGCCTTGACGAAGTCCACGCCCCACGCCGCGAATTGGGCGACCTGGGAGTCGTAGTAGGCCTGGGCGCCCGGGCGGTCGTGGTCCAGGCCGAAGTTGTCGGAGTTCCAGGGGCAGACCGAGCCGGTGTCGGCGATCTCGTCGGCCGTGAACTCCGTGCCGGCGACGGGCAGTCGGGCGGCCACGGCCCGGCGTGGTATGCCCCGCATGATGTGCAGTCCGAAACGCAGCCCGAGGTCGTGCACCCGCCGGGCCAGCGGGGCGAATCCGGCCCCGCCGGCGGCGGAGGGGAACCGGTTCGGCGCGGGGGGCTGGCGGCCGTACGCGTCCAGGACCAGGGGCGCGTCCGCGTTGTAGCCGTGGGCACGGGCCGTGGGCTCGTACCACTGGATGTCCACCACCACCGTGTCCCAGCCGTGCGGGAGCAGGTGGTCCCGCAGGTACGCCGCGTTGGCGAGGACCTCCTGCTCGGTGACGGTCGTGCCGTAGCAGTCCCAGCTGTTCCAGCCCATCGGGGGACGCAGTCGCCGGTCCGGGAGGGGTCGGTCCACGGTCGCCTCCGCTCAGCTCGCCACGGTCATGGGTGCCCGGACGGTCACGAAGGAGTGCGGCGGCAGGCTCAGCGCCAGTCCCCGGTCCGTGACCCGGACACCGTCGCCGTCGAAGGCGCGCGGCGCTACCGCCTCCGGTGTTTGCGGGGTGTTGTGCGCCTGGAGCTTGTCTGCGGTGAGGATCCGCGCCCGTGCCTCCCCGATCCGGCCGCCGCGCAGGTCCAGGGTCGCCTCGGCGGGCTCCTCGGCGTCCAGGTTGCTCAGCGAGACCAGGAGGGCGCCGTCCTTGACGCTGGCCGAGACGGACACCGTCTCCAGCTCGGCCTCCCCGACCCGGCTCCGCGCGCCGTCCGCGCGCAGATGGACGGGGAGCGAAGTGGCGTCCTGGTGCCCCTTGTTCATCTCGAAGACGTGGTACGTCGGGGTCCGCACCAGCGCGTCCCCTTCGGTGAGCAGCATGGCCTGCAGGACGTTGACGGTCTGCGCGATGTTGGCCATCACCAGGCGGGCGGCGTGCCGGTGGAAGACGTCGAAGTGGGTGCTCGCGACGAGCGCGTCACGCAAGGTGTTCTGCTGGAACAGGAAACCGGGGTTCGTGCCCGGCTCGACGTCCCACCAGGTGCCCCACTCGTCCAGCACCAGGCCGACGGTGCGCCGGGGGTCGTAGCAGTCCATGACGGTGGAGTGACCGGTGAGGACGCGGTCGATGCGCCCGGCCGAGACCATCGTGCGGTAGTAGTCGTCGGTGTCGAAGACCGTGGCGCTGCCCTTGGCCTCCCAGGGGCCGGCCAGCGTGTAGTAGTGGACGGACAGGGCCTGGTAGTAGGTGCGCGGAGCGGCCTCGCAGCCGAAGCAGTTGATCTGCCGCATCAGCGTCTCGGTCCACTGGTAGTCCTCGTCGGAGGCGCCTGAGGCGATCCGGTACAGCTTGTTGTCGCCGTGGTCGCGGCAGTACGTCGCGTACTGGCGGGCGAGGTCCGCGAAGTACTCGGCGCGCATGTTGCCGCCACAGCCCCAGGTCTCGTTGCCGATGCCCCAGAACCGCACCCGCCACGGCTCCTCGCGCCCGTTCGCCTTGCGCAGCCGCACCATCGGGCCGTCGCCGTCGCGGGTGAGGTACTCGACCCACTCGCTCATCTCCCGGACGGTGCCGCTGCCCACGTTGCCGCTGATGTAGGGCTCCGCGCCGAGCAGTTCGCACAGCGCCATGAACTCATGGGTGCCGAAGTGATTGTTCTCCTCCACGCCGCCCCAGTGGGTGTTGACCATCCGGGGGCGCTCCTCGCGCGGCCCGATGCCGTCCTTCCAGTGGTACTCGTCGGCGAAACGGCCGCCCGGCCAGCGCAGGTTGGGGATGCGCAGGGCGCGCAGCGCCTCGACGACGTCCAGGCGGACACCGCCCGCGTTCGGGATCGGGGAGTCCTCGCCGACCCAGAACCCGCCGTAGACGCAGCGCCCCAGATGCTCGGCGAAGTGCCCGTACAGGTGACGGCTGATCCTCGGACCCTCGATGTCGAGGTTGATGATCGCGGTGGCGGTGGGCACGGACGTACTCCGATCCGAGATCGTTCGCATCGTTTGTATCGATAAAAATTCGCATCGGGACCAGGGAGCGTCAAAGGGGCGGCGCCCCGGCGCCGGCGCGGTCCGAAATTGACTCGCAGACGGCGGGAGCCGGGACCTACTCTCCACGGCATGGCAAAGGCACCCGTTCTCACACCCCGGGCGGACGACTTCCCGCGCTGGTACCAGGACCTGATCACCAAGGCGGAGCTGGCCGACAACGGCCCGGTGCGCGGCACCATGGTCATCCGACCGTACGGGTACGGCCTGTGGGAGCGGATGCAGCAGGAGATGGACGCCCGGATCAAGGCGACCGGCACCCAGAACGCCTACTTCCCGCTGCTCATCCCTCAGTCGTATCTGACGAGGGAGGCCGAGCACGTCGAGGGCTTCGCGCCCGAGCTCGCGGTCGTCACCCATGCGGGCGGCAAGGAGCTGGAGGAGCCCGTCGTGGTCCGCCCCACCTCCGAGACGATCGTCAACGAGTACTTCGCCAAGTGGGTGCAGAGCTACCGCGATCTGCCCCTGCTGATCAACCAGTGGGCGAACGTGGTGCGTTGGGAGCTGCGCCCGCGCCTGTTCCTACGCACGACCGAGTTCCTGTGGCAGGAGGGCCACACCGCGCACGCCACGTACGAGGAGGCGCGCGCCTTCGCGGCACGCGTCCAGAGCGAGGTCTACGGCACGTTCCTGCGCGACGTCCTCGCCATGGACTTCGTCTCCGGACGCAAGACGGCCAGGGAACGGTTCGCCGGAGCGATCAACACCCTCACCCTCGAGAGCATGATGGGCGACGGCAAGGCCCTCCAGATGGTCACCAGCCACGAGCTGGGCCAGAACTTCGCCAAGCCCTTCCGCACACAGTTCGTGACGCAGGACGGCCGGCAGGAGTACGTCTGGCAGACCTCCTGGGGTTCCACCACCCGCATGATCGGCGCGCTGGTGATGACGCACGGCGACGACGACGGGCTGCGTGTCCCGCCCCGTCTGGCGCCGGTCCAGGCGGTGGTCCTCGCCGTCAAGGGCGACGAGGAGGTGCCGGCCCGCGTCCGCGCGATCGGCGAGCGCCTGAGGGACGCGGGCGTACGCGTCCACGTCGACGACCGTACGGACCTGCCGTTCGGCCGGCGCGCCGTCGACTGGGAGCTGAAGGGCGTGCCCGTGCGGATCGAGGTGGGGCCCCGTGATGTGGAGCACGGCACCGCCGTGCTGGTCCGCCGGATCCCGGGCACCAAGGAATCGGTCGCGACCGAGGCACTGGCCGCGCTCCTGCCCGGGGCGCTGGAGGACGACCAGGCGCTGCTGCTGGAGCAGTCCCGCCGGCGCCGAGAGGACCGCACGGTCGAGGTGACCTCCGTCGAGGAGGCCGCGGAGGCCGCCGCCACCGGCTGGGCCTGCATCCCCTGGGCCACGCTGGGCCCGGAGGGCGAGGCGCGGCTCGCCGAACGGGGCGTGTCGGTGCGGTGCCTGCTCGCAGCGGACGGTTCGGCGCCGGACAGCGAGGACCAGCCGGGGAACGTGGCGGTGGTGGCGCGGGCTTACTGAGTGGAGCGGGCACCCTCGGACGACTGCGGGGTGCTCGTCCGCTGGCCGGACGGCCTGGTCCGTCCGTACCGGGCGCCTGGCCGTCGGATGTGGCCGGTGGTGCGCCGGGCGTCGTCGACTGCGGTAGCTGCTCGGCGATCGAGGTGACCGGTCGGCCGGCGTCGGGCAGCGGGTCGCGGGCGGCGAAGGCGTCGAAGACGAGCCTGCCGCCGGGGGTGGTGGTGTCGGCGACCGTGCTGAGACCCAGGCCGACGGTGCCTGGCGTCGGCCGACGACCGTGGCGCTGGCGCATACCCACTTTTTTGTGCGTACTCGGCAGTCGCCACCCGGCCGGGAGAGGCTGTTTCACGAGGTCAGGGGGCAGGACGCAACGCGAGAGGAGGGGGCGGTGGTGGTGCGTCAGGACGCCGTTCCGTGTTCGCGGAGTCGTTCCAGGCGGCGGTGTCCCCGGTCGGACACGGGGCCGAGGGCGTCGGACAGGGCGCGGCCGAAACCGGTCAGCGTGTACACGGTCTTCGGCGGCAGCACGTCGTACACCTCCCGATAGCGGGTCTGGGCGGGCGTGGACGGATGCCCCGCCACACCGGACGAGTCGAGCAGGGGACCATCGGCGCGTCCGCACGGCTGTGGCTCGGGCTCGACGACGTGCTCGGCTGCCGCCGAACCCCACCGCGGCGTGACCGTGCGGCCCGGACGGGCCCGGCGGGTCGCGGAGTTGCCCGGACGTCACGCGAGGGACGGCCCGGCTCTCGAACCCGACGCCCCTCAGGTCGGCGGACCTGCGACTTGTGCCCGGCGCGGCACAGTGCGACGCTTCCGTCCGCCGGTCGCGACCACGGCCGGCGGTGGCCGTGAGCACCGGTTTCACCGGGAGAGGCGGACGATCTCCCGGGGCCGGCCGGGGACGGAATCGGGGAGTGGAGCGATGGAGCTGGAGCTGCGGCACCTGCGGGTGCTGTGCGCGATCGCCGACGCCGGCAGTGTGGGTCGCGCCGCGGCACAGCTCGGGTACTCGCAGCCCGCCGTGAGCACCCAGCTGCGGCGCATCGAGCGTCACCTCGGCGAGCCGCTCTTCGAGCGCGGCACGAGCGGGGTGCGGCCCACCCGCTACGGCGCCGAGGTCGTCGCCCAGGCCCGTGACGTGCTGACCCGCGCCGATGCCATCGGTCACCGCCCGGCAGCCGCGCGGGCCCGCCGTACCCTGCGCGTGGCGGCGACCAACTCGCCCATGCTGTCCGGCACGGTCTCCCGTGTCCGCACCCGGCTGCCGGAGGTGTCCCTCGCCGTCACCAGCGTCTACGCCTCCTCGCGGATCGTGGAACTGCTGGAGGAGGGTGCGGTGGACGCGGCCATCGCCGCCGACTATCCGGGCATGGAGCTGCGCCACTCGGGCGCGGTGCGGCACCGGGGGATCGTCACCGAGCCGACGTTCGTGGCTCTGCCCTCCCGGCACCGGCTTCGGCAGTGCGCCCAGGTCCAGCTCGCCGACCTGGCCGAGGACGCGTGGTTCGTGACTCCGGACGACGGCGCCGGCTGGCCGGGGGTGTTCTACGACGCCTGTGCGGCGGCCGGGTTCGCACCGGTCGCCGTGCACGAGTTCCTCGGCGACCAGACCCAGCTGCAGAGCATGATCGCCGACGGCCTGGGCGTGTCGCTCGTTCAGCCGACGCTGCGGCCGATCCCGCATGTCGTGGTCAGGCCGTTGGTCGGTTCGCCGCTGTGGTGCCGTTACGTGCTGGCCTGGCGGCCCGACACCGTCACCGAGGATGTCGTGGAGGCGCTGTCCCAGTCCGCGACCGCCGCCTACCGCGACCTCGTCGCCCAGGCCCCCCATCTGCGGGCCTGGGCCTCGCGCACCTGGAGCGCCACCGGGGCGTAGCGCAGGTCAACGGCACACCGCGATGTTATGTGCAGGCAGTGTCATGTGCTATGTCACACGGCATTGTTGGGGCGGGTTGCCCGCTGAGACAGTGCCTCACACGCCTCAACACCCCACAGAGGCACATCCCTTCGCGGAGGAATCCAGATGCGCTATCGCCTCGCGCTGCCCAGACGCGTGCCCGGCCGCAGCCGCCCGCGTACCGCCGCACGCCTGGCCGGCGCCGCGGTCGTCTGTGTCACCGTGGCGGGCCTGCTGTCCGCCCCGGCGGTGGCGGCACCGCAGGAGCCGCACGACCAGGCCGTCACCGCGCCCCGGCAGCACGCGTCCAAGCCGTCGCCGACCGGTGCGACCACTCCCGTCACCGAGCATCCCGCGAGCCAGGCCCGGCGGCTCAGCGCGGCCCAACTCCCGCCGCTGCAACCCCTGTCGGCGCATCCGGCCCGAAGGGCGGCCATGGTGGCCTCCTGCACCCCGGCCGACTTCGGCAGCCGTAGCGGCTCCGCCCTCGTGTCGTTCGTGAAGGCCTCGTCCACGGACTGCGTCAACTCCCTCTTCCCGGTGACCGGCAAGGACGCGCACGACGTCTTCCGGCAGGCCCAGATGCTCAGCGTGGCGGCCGCGTACACCCGTACGGCCAAGCTGTACCGCGGCGACGACTCCGGCGGCCTGGAGCAGCTGGTCCTCTTCCTGCGGGCCGGTTACTACGTGCAGTTCAACCACCCGGGGGACGTGGGTCCGTACACCGCCCGCCTCACCGCGGCCGTCACGGCCGGTCTGGACGCCTTCTTCACCCGGTCGCACTCGCGTGATGTCACGGCGGTCAACGGCGACATCCTCGGCGAGACCGTCATCCTCACCGACAGCGCCGACCAGCAGGGCCGCTATCTCCCGGTCTACCGGCGGCTGCTGAACGACTACGACAGCGCCTACGACTCCGTGGACAGCATGGTCAGGGCCGTCAACGACGTCTACACACCGCTGTGGCGCGGCAACTGGAACCCCGACTACGTCAAGGCGGTCGAGGCCGACACGCGCATCATCGACACCCTGGACGACTTCGCGCTCGCCAACACCGACCTGCTCGGCACCGACCGGGCGTTCCTGGACTCCAACGCCGGGATGAACCTGGCCCGTTACGTCGAGCACCCCGAACTACGGGACGCTGTCCGCCTGTTGACCAAGGACCTGCTGGCCGAGACCGCGATGACCGGCCCCACGGCCGGGCTCTGGGTGGCCGTGGCCACGCAGGCGAACGCCTACGACGGCGCCAACTGCGCCTACTACGACGTCTGCGACCTGCCCGCCAAGCTGACCAAGGCCGTCCTGCCGGTGAGCCGCCAGTGCGACGCGGACGTCGGCATCCTCGCCCAGTCGCTGACCGCCGCCGACCTCGACGCGGCCTGCGCGAGCGTGCTTGGCCAGAGCGCCTACTTCCGCGGCGTGGTGAAGGCCGGCGCGGCGATACCCGGCCAGTACGCGTCCACCATCCGGCTCGTCGTCTTCGCGAGCCACGCCGACTACCAGACCTACGCCGGCCCGATCTACGGCATCAGCACCGACAACGGCGGCATGACCCTGGACGGCGATCCGTCCGACCCGGCCAACCGCGTCACGTCGATCATGTACCAGAAGAACTACGACGACGGTTTCCCGGCCCGGATCTGGAACCTCAACCACGAGTACACGCACTTCCTCGACGGCCGCGACGACATGAAGGGCGCCTTCGACCAGCAGATCTCCGTGCCGGACATCTGGTGGATCGAGGGCGTGGCCGAGTACGTCTCCTACACCTACCGCGGCCTCGCCGACGACCAGGCGATCCAGGAGGCCGCCAAGCACACGTACAGGCTGAGCACCCTGTTCCAGAGCACCTACGACAACAGCGACGTGGTCCGCACCTACCCGTGGGGCTACCTCGCCGTGCGCTACATGACCGAGCACCACCCCGACGACGTCCAGCGCATGCTCGCCCGCTTCCGCGTCGGTGACTACGCCGGCGGATACGCCGTCTACCACGACGGCATCGGCACCCGCTACGACGCCGACTTCGACCAGTGGCTCACCGCGTGTGCCGCGGGCGCCTGCGCCAGGCCGGTGCACGACTGACCGCGCGCGCCTCAGCACGACGGCCGCCGCCCGGAAGACCCCGGTCGGCGGCCGTACACGTGTCGGCGAAGGCGATCAGACCGCCGTCGCCGGGTACGTCGGGTACTCCACGCCCGACACGTGCTGGACGACCCGGACCACCTGGCAGGAGTAGCCGAACTCGTTGTCGTACCAGAGGTAGAGGATCGCGTTGTCGCCGTCGACCTTCAGGGCACCGGCGTCCACGATCGAGGCGTGGCGCGAGCCGATGAAGTCGCTGGAGACCGCGTCGGGCGCCGTGATGAAGTCGATCTGGCGCTTGAGCGGCGAGGTCAGCGACACCTCGCGCAGGTAGTCGTGGACCTCCTCGCGGGTGGTCTCGCGGGCCAGCTGCAGGTTGAGGATCGCGATCGACACGTCCGGCACGGGGACGCGGATCGAGCTGCCGCTGATCTTCGCCTTGAGGTCCGGCAGGGCCTTGGCGACGGCGGAGGCGGCACCGGTCTCGGTGATCACCATGTTGAGCGGCGCGGAGCGGCCACGGCGCTCGGACTTGTGGTAGTTGTCCAGCAGGTTCTGGTCGTTGGTGAACGAGTGGACGGTCTCCACGTGGCCGCGCAGCACACCGTACTCGTCGTCCATCGCCTTCAGCGGCGGGACGATGGCGTTGGTGGTGCAGGAGGCGCAGGACAGGATCTGCTCGTCCGGCTTGATGGTGTCGTGGTTGACGCCGTGCACGATGTTCGGCACGTCGCCCTTGCCCGGCGCGGTCAGCACGACCTTCTCGATGCCGGGGCGCAGGTGCTTGGACAGGCCCTCGCGGTCGCGCCACTTGCCGGTGTTGTCGATGAGGATGGCGTCCCGGATGCCGTACTCGGTGTAGTCCACGTGCGACGGGTCGTCGGCGTAGATCACCTTGATCTCGTTGCCGTTGGCGACGATCGTGCTGCTGTCCTCGTCGACCGTGATCGTGCCCTGGAACTGGCCGTGGATGGAGTCGCGGCGCAGCAGCGAGGCACGCTTGACGATGTCCTGGGCGCCGCCGCCGCGCACCACGATGGCGCGCAGGCGCAGGCCGTTGCCGGAGCCGGCCTTCTCGATCAGCAGGCGGGCGACGAGCCGGCCGATGCGGCCGAAGCCGTACAGGACGACGTCGCGCGGCTCACGCCGCTCGATCTTGTTGGCACCGGTGGCACCGGCGACGGCCTCGGCGGTGAACTCCGGCACGCTCAGGCCGCGTTCGTCGGCCTTGTACCGCGTGGCGAGCATGCCGAGGTCGATCTGGGAGGGCCCGAGGTCGAGGGTGGTGAGGGCCTGGAGGAACGGCATGGTCTCGGTGACCGAGAGCTCCTCGCCGGCGATCTGCCGGGCGAAGCGGTGCGTCTTGAGGATGCTGACCACCGACTTGTTCACCAGGGAGCGGCTGTGCAGCAGGACGGTCACGTCCCGCTCGCGGTGCAGCTTCCCGATGAGCGGGATCATCGACTCCGCGATCTCCTCGCGGATCTTCCAGTTGGTGAACGAGTCGTCGTTGACAGTCACGGATCCATCTTTCGAGCTAGGCAGCGCTCATATGGTAACCACACCCCTCACCTGCTCCTTCCGGGGGTGGCGGAGTAAGGGATTTGCACCCATTCCTTGACTGATTCCTGAATCAGGGTGGAAGTGCGTGAGAAACCCGAGTCGCGGATTGCCCGTCTTACCTGGCGTGCCCAAGGTCAACAGAGTGAGCACCTCCTCAGTACCGCGGCCCGAAGCGGCTGCCCCGTCCCGTCCTTTCCGTCCCCCGAACCTGCCGTGGATCGCCCGGCGCGGGATCCCCGAGGGGGCACTGCCGGCCCTCGCCCTGTTCGTGGCCGTGCGGCTCGCCGGGATCCTCATGGTGATCGTCACGAACGCCGTCAGGGGCCACTCGCTCGTCAGAAGCCTCGCCCACTCCTGGGACTCCCGCTGGTATCTGCACATCGCCGCCCAGGGCTACGGCCACAAGATCTGGATCACCCCGCAGGGCGCCGTCCAGAGCGACTGGGCGTTCTTCCCGCTGTACCCGGGGCTGATCAGGGCGCTGACCGTGCTGCCGTTCACCCCCGGCCAGGCCGCCCTGCTCATCGCCTGGACCGCCGCGGTGGTGGCTGCGTACGGCGTGTACGTCATCGGCCACCTCCTCTACGGCCGCGGGGTCGCCACCGCGCTGGTCGCCCTCTGGGCCGCCATGCCGCACTCCGTCGAGCTGACCATCGCCTACACCGAGTCGCTGTTCGCGGCCCTCGCCGTCTGGTCCCTGTACTGCGTGCTCAAGGGCCGCTGGCTGTGGGCCGGTGCGCTGGCCGCGCTGGCGGGCCTGTCCCGGCCGAGCGGTTTCGCGGTGGCGGTGGCCGTCTCCCTCGCCGCCGCCCACGAGGCGCTGCGCCGGCGCGGCCGGGTCCCGGTGAGCCTGTGGGCCGGTGCCGTGCTCGCCCCGCTGGGCTGGCTCGGGTATGTGCTGTGGGTGGGCAGCCAGACGGGGGACCTGCTCGGCGGCTACTTCAAGGTGCAGAGCGCCTGGGACTCGCGCTTCGACTTCGGTCTCGGCTCGGCACGCTTCCTCAAGGCCCTGCTGCTGCACGGCGGGGGCGCCGTCTATCCGGCGGCCCTGGTGATCGTCGCGGCCGGTGTGCTGCTGTTCGTGCTGCTGTGCCTGGAACGCGCCCCGCTGGCCCTGGTGGTCTTCGCCGGCGTCCTGATCCTGCTCGTGGTCGGCGGCTCGGGCTCCTTCTCCTCCAAGCCGCGGTTCCTGCTGCCCGCGTTCCCGCTGCTCATCCCCATGGCCCGGGCGCTGACCCGCGCCTGGCGGGTCCGGCCGGCCCACGTCGTGGTCGTCTACGGCGGCCTGACCGTCGTGTCCCTGCTGTTCGGCGGGTTCGTGACGGTGGTGGCCCGCTCCCCCTTGTGAGCCACCACCGCGCTCGCCGCTCCCGCTCACGTACGGCGCCCAGGGCGGCGGCGAGAGTCGAGCCCGCCGCCCGTCGAGGCGACGCCCGGGACCGTACCCAGGGCGGCGCCCACGTTCAGCTTCAGCGCCGTCGTCGCGCGCCCCGGACCCGGTCACGTCCGTGACCGGCGGTGAGAGGAAGGTAAGGGCGCAGAAGGCGGCACGGCGAGGCGGTGGTCAGCGCGGGTCGAAGACGACGCTGGCGAAGGGCGCGTCGATCGGCGCCGCCTTGCCCGGGGCCAGCCGCAGCGCCGACCCCTTGCACCTCTTCCGTGAGTAGACGACCAGCGGCTTCTTCGTCGCGTTGCCCGCTCCGCGCGCCTTCTGGGCCATGTCGAAGCACTTGTGCTCCGGCGGATTCTCGAGGGCGAACGTCTTGTTCTCGGGGCCCACCCAGAGGAACGTGCCGTCGGCGGCGAGGGCGGCTCCCGAGGTGGTCAGAGCGAGGGCGAGCCCGCCGAGAACGGCGACGAGCGGACGGCGCAGGCGCATGAAGACGGCCTTCCTGAGCGGTGACAGGGGGATGGCGGAGAAGCGGACCGTAGTCGCAGCCGTAATCCCCCACTCCGGCCCGGCGCCGCCTCGGCCCTGACACGGGCCCGTACGCCGTATGGCCGACGGACGGCGTTGTGCGAAGTGCCGTGAATCGGGGTAGGCGGGGGACGCCCGAGGAAAGGACCGTCATGACGACCTACGTGATCAGCGTTCCCGGCACCTTCACCGCGGACATCGGGACGGACACCCGGACCCGCCTGGCCAGGGCGCTCAGGCCCGCCGATCCGCACGGCACCCGGATGGGCAACGCCGAGGGCCTGGACGTGCTCCGTGTCAACGAGGACAACACCTTCACCCTCCGGCTGACCGTGGAGGCGGACACCGGCCAGCACGCCGAGCAGGAGGCCCGCCGACTCGCCGGCTCCGCCCTTCAGGACGCGGGACTGGACGAGCGGAGCGCGGCGCTGGGGCCCGCCGTGATCACCGGAATCGACTCCGAGGTGCGCTGACCGGGAGCCGTACCGCTGCCGCTCGCGGGGCGCGATCATCCGATATAGGTAAAATCTAGACGTTTGCCAAAAATTCAGGCGGCTGGTCGTCGGAGGCCACCGCCCCGCCGGAAGTGATCGATGCCCCGCAAGCGCTCCACGGACGAAGGCGATGAGCTGCTGGCCAGACTCGGCTCGCTCACCGCGCAGGCACGAGAGCGCGCGGAACAGCAGCGCACCCAGGTCGAGCTGGCCATCGCCCTGCAGCGCGGCATGCTGCCCCGTGACCTGCCCACCGCACCGGGTCTGCACCTCGCCGTCCGCTACACACCGGCCAACCTCGGTCTGAACGTGGGCGGCGACTGGTACGACGCCTTCGCCCTGCCCGACGGGCGGATCGGGCTGGCCATCGGCGACGTCCAGGGGCACAACATCGAGGCCGCCGCGTTCATGGGCCAGGTGCGGGCCGGGCTCCGCGCCCTCGCCTCCGTGACCGGCGAGCCGGGCGAACTCCTCGCCCGCACCAACGACCTGCTGCTGGCGCTGGGCACCGACCTGTTCGCCACCTGCACCTTCATGCGCCTCGACCCGGCCAGCGGAGTGCTGGAGAGCGCACGGGCGGGCCACATCCCGTTCGTGTGGGCCACGGCGGACGGCAAGTCCGGCGTCGTCGACGACGAGGGCGGGCCGCCGCTCGGCATCGACAAGGGCATGGAGTTCCCGGTGAGCAGGCACCGGCTCACCACGGGCGGCGTGTTCGTGCTGCTCACCGACGGCGTGGTGGAGGGCCCCTCGCTGAACATCGAGGACGGCCTCGACCAGGTGGTCCGCCTCGCCGGCATCGCCGCCGTCGCCGGCCTGGAGGCCCACGCCCTGGCCGCCGCCGCGATCAAGGGCGCCGAGAGCGTCGGCCACGAGGACGACGCGGCCGTCCTCGTCGTGGGCCTGGACGGCCCCGGACACCACCCCTGACCGGCACGGCCGGCCACACGCGAACCGCGCGGTGATTCAGCCATAGGGCCGGACCGCACCCGCTCTCGCCTCGCCGACCCGGGGCCCTCGGTGTGAGATGGCAGCTGTGGTGGGTATCGACGATCTGCGCCGGCCGGGCGGCTACGCCGTCCAGGTGCTGGCCGTCGCGGCCGGCTACTACGCCGCGGCCCGGCTCGGACTCATGCGCGAACTCTCCGTCGAGGGCGCCGTCGTCACCCCCATCTGGCCGCCGACCGGCGTCGCCGTCGCCGCCCTGATGATCCTCGGCCTCGGCTGCTGGCCCGGCATCACGATCGGCGCCCTGTTCGCCGTGATGTCCCTGACCACGCCCCGCATCGAGGTGCTCGGCACCCTCGCGGGCCAGACCGGCGCGCCCGTGTGCGCGGCGCTCCTGCTGCGCCGGGCCCGCTTCCACACCGATCTCGGCCGGTTACGGGACGGGGTCGCCCTGGTGTTCCTGGGCGCGCTGACCGCCATGCTGATCAGCGCGACCATCGGCGCCGGACTCCTGGTCCTCATGGACAAGCTGAACGCGGACACCTTCTGGCCCGTCTGGCTGGCCTGGTGGGTGGGCGACGCCATGGGCGTGCTGCTCGTCACCCCGTTGCTGCTGTTGCTGCACGGCGCGCGCTGGCCGCCGCGCCTGGGCCGCTGGAAGGAGGTGACCGCGCTGGCCGTCGTCACCTTCGTCGTCGTGCCCGTGGCCGTCTACAGCTCGATCAGCGTGCTCTACCTCGTGTACCCGCTCATCATCTGGGCCGCCCTGCGTTTCCAGCTCGCGGGCAGCGTGCTGTGCGCGCTGCTGATGTCCGTGCTGGCCACGGTCGCGGCGACGGACCGTGCCGGGGCCTTCGCGGGGCTGAGCCAGATCGAGATCATGGCGAAGCTCCAGGCGTTCAACGGCGCGATGGCCCTGACCGCGCTGCTGCTGTCCGCCCTGATCACCGAGCAGCGCAACACCCGGAGCTCGGTGGAGCGGGCCTGCCAGGAACTGGTCGAGGTCCTGGAACACCTCACCGCGGGCGAGGCCCCACGACCCCGGGCACAGCCGGACACCGAGGGCGCGGACGGCCGGCCCGGGCCGGCCGCACCCCCCTGATGCCGGTTCCGGTTCACCGGTCGGACCGGTTCACCGGCCCCTCGTCGTCGCTGCCCGGCTCCGCAGCGCCCTTGCGTGCTCTGACGTCCCGCGGAGTGGGGGTCGGCGGGTGTGCGGCGCCGGTGGCGCCGGGCTGACCTCCGCCGGTGGTGCCGTAGCCGCCCGGAATGCCTGGTGGCATGTCCGCGGCGGCCTCGGCCTCGCTGACATGGCGCCGGGCCCTGACCCCGGCCCGGCGCTCCGGGTACGGGTACTCGAACGGCTCGGCGGAGGCACGCTCGCGCTCCGCCTCACGCTGCCGGCGTGCGGCCTGCTCGGCGGCCGTCGCGCTCTCACCCCGCCGGCCGCGGTCCTCGCCGTGCGTACGGTCGTCGTCGTGCATGCGGTCCTTGTCCTTCATGCGGCGCCGAGTACCCGGGCGGTGGCGGGCGCCAACACCCTCCCGGCGTGTCGAACCGCCGGTCCGGGGCACTGGGAGACGATGGGCGGAGCCCGGACGGGCCCGGGCCGGACGGGAGGGACAGGGACGGCATGGAGCAGCGGACGGCGAGCGCTTGGGAGCGGCGCCCCGGAGCGGCCGGGCCCGGCTCCATCCACGCGGAACCGCGCGACGACACGGCCGTACGGCCACAGGACCACTCGGTGCGGCCACCGGACGACACCGTACGGCCACCCGAGGACACCGACGCCCGCCGCCGTATCCCGCGCACCGACCACCTGCTGCGCGACCCCCGGTTGTCGGCGGCGGTGGACCGGCTCGGTGCCGGTGTGGTGAAGGCCGCGGTACGCGCGGCGCAGGAACGGGCCCGGGAGGGTGGCATCCCGCCCGAACAGGTGCCCGAGGCGGCCGTGGCCCTGCTGCCCGGCACCGCGAGCGGACTGCGCCCGGTGATCAACGCCACCGGGGTGCTGCTGCACACCAACCTCGGCCGGGCCCCGCTGTCGGCCACCGCCCGGCAGGCCGTCCAGGAGGCCGTAGGGCCCACGGACGTCGAACTGGACCTGGCGACCGGGGTACGGGCCCGCCGCGGCCGTTCCGCTCTCGCCGCCCTGCACGCGCGCGTGCCGTCCGCCGGGGCCGCGCACGTCGTCAACAACGGCGCCGCCGCCCTCCTGCTCGCCGCCACCGCCCTCGCGGCCGGCAGGGAGATCGTCGTCAGCCGGGGCGAGATGGTGGAGATCGGCGACGGCTTCCGGCTGCCCGACCTGCTCGTCTCGACCGGCGCCCGGCTCCGCGAGGTCGGCACGACCAACCGCACGACCGCGGCCGACTACGCCGCCGTGCTCGGCCCGGACACCGGGTTCGTGCTCAAGGTGCATCCGTCCAACTTCCGTATCACCGGCTTCACCCGGTCCGCCGAGACCGCGGAACTCACCGGTCTCGGCGTCCCGGTCGTCGTCGACATCGGCTCCGGACTGCTCGCCCCGCATCCGGCGCTGCCCGAGGAACCCGACGCCGACACCGAACTCCGCGCGGGGGCCGCCCTCGTCACCGCGAGCGGCGACAAGCTCCTCGGCGGCCCCCAGTGCGGACTGCTGCTGGGCGAGAAGGACCTGGTCCGCGCCCTCGCCCGGCACCCGCTGGCCCGCGCCCTGCGCGTCGACAAGCTGACCCTGGCCGCCCTGGAGGCCACCGTCACCGGCCCGCCCACCCCGACCGCCCTCGCCCTCACCGCCGACCCGGCCGGCCTGCGCGCCCGCGCCGACCGGCTCGCCGGCACTCTGGCCGCCGACGGCATCGACGTACGGGCCGTCGCCTCCGCCGCCACCGTCGGCGGCGGAGGCGCCCCCGGAGTCACCCTGCCCAGCGCGGCGCTCTCCCTGCCCGAGCTGTACGCCGCCGCGCTGCGCACCGGCGCGGTCCCCGTCGTCGGACGGCTGGAGGGGGGCCGCTGCCTGCTGGATCTGCGCGCGGTGCCCGAGCAGGACGACGCACGGCTGGCCGATGCCGTGCGCAGCGCCCGGTCGGCCGAGGAGCGGCGGACGTGATGCGGGTCCTCGCCACCGCCGGCCATGTCGACCACGGCAAGTCCGCCCTGGTACGGGCTCTCACCGGCATGGAGCCTGACCGCTACGAGGAGGAGCGTCGCCGGGGGCTGACCCTGGACCTGGGCTTCGTGTGGACGCGGCTCGGGCCGGACGGGGACCACCTCGCCTTCGTCGACGTGCCCGGGCACGAACGCTTCGTGCCGACCATGCTGGCCGGAGTGGGACCGGTGCCCGCCGTGCTGTTCGTGGTCGCCGCCGACCAGGGCTGGCAGCCCCAGTCGGAGGAGCACCTCGCCGTCCTCGACGCGCTCGGCGTCCGGCACGCCGTCCTCGCCGTGACCCGTAGCGACCTCGCCGACCCCGAAGCCGTACGCGTCGACGCCGTCGAGCGGCTGGCCCGGACCTGTCTCGGCAAGGTCCCCGCGGTCGCGGTGAGCGCGGTCACCGGCGCGGGACTGGACGAGCTGCGCGATGAACTCGCCCGGATGGCAGGTGAGTTGACCGACCCCGACCCGGACGCCGACGTACGGCTGTGGCTCGACCGTGCCTTCACCGTGCGGGGACACGGCACCGTGGTGACCGGCACCCTCGGCGCGGGCACCCTGCGCGTCGGCGACCGGCTCGTCACCGGGGACGGCTCGGCCGTGCTCCGGGTGCGCGGGCTGCAGACCCTGCACGAGGAGCGGACGGCGGTCGGCGGGGTGGCCCGGGTGGCGGTCAACGTGCACGGCCGGGGCGCCGACGGACTGCGCCGGGGACAGGTGCTGCTGACCCCGGGCCGCTGGCTGAGCAGCGAGGTGCTCGACGTACGGCTCACCGGCACGCCGGCCCAGGACTTGCCCCGCTCGGTCACCCTGCACATCGGCACCGCCGCCGTGCCGGTGACCGTCCGCCCGCTCGGCGAGGACACCGCCCGGCTCGCCCTCGCCCGGGGCCTGCCGCTGCGGGTCGGCGACCGCGCGGTGCTGCGCGAACCGGGCGGCGGCCGGATGCCCTGCGCCGCCACCGTCCTCGACGTGCGGCCGCCCCGGCTGACCCGGCGCGGTGCCGGGAGGGCCCGAGCCGCCGAACTCGCCGCCCTGACCGGCCGCCCCGACGGCGCCGCCGAACTGCGCCGCCGCGGACTGATCCGGCGCGCCGACCTGCTGGCGATGGGCTTCCCGGCCCCCGCCGAACCCGTCGCGCGGGATTGGCTGGCGGACGGCACGTACTGGACCGCCCTCAAGGACCGGCTGGCCCGCGAGGTGGAGCGGCATGCGAAGGAACACCCGCTGGAGCCGGGCCTGCCCGCCGAGGCGGCCCGCCGGTTGCTCGGTCTCCCGGACCGGGCCCTCGTCGACGCCCTGGCCGACGCCACGCCCCGAGTCCGAAGCGGGCAAGGGCGGTTGTATCCCGCCGGCGACCACCGCCCCGGCCTGCCCCCGCCCGTACGCGCCGCCGTGGACGCCGTGCGCGAGGACCTCGCCCGTACGCCGTTCCGCGCCCCCGAGGCCGGCCGGCTCGCCGAACTCGGTCTGGACCGCAAGGCGTTGGCCGCCGCCGTCACGGCCGGTGCGCTGCTGCGGATCGCCGACGGGGTCGTACTGCTGCCCGGAGCCGACGCCGAGGCCGTCGCCGTGCTGCGCACCCTGCCCCAGCCGTTCACGCTTCAAGAGGCCCGGCGCGCGCTGGACACCACCCGGCGGGTCGCCGTACCCCTGCTGGAGTTCCTGGACGCCCGGGGCCACACCGAGCGCGTCGACGACCAGCGTCGGCGCTGCCGTACGGACGCGGTGAACGGAGGCGGACGGGAATCGAACCCGCCGGCCCGAGATCCTCGGGCCCCTCGGTTTTGAAGACCGGGAGGGCCACCAGGCACCCACACGCCTCCACCGCTCGTCAGGCTACTGCCCCAGGAGACCGCCGTCATGACATCGACATCCCCGCCGATCCACCCGGCGCCCGTCCGGCTCACCCAGTACGCGCACGGCGGCGGCTGCGCCTGCAAGATCCCGCCCGGAGAGCTGGAGGAGGTGGTCGCCGGGCTCACCGTGCCGCAACTCGCAGGGGGCGACACGCCGCTGCTCGTCGGGCTCTCCACCGGCGACGACGCCGCGGTGGTCACCCACCGGGGCACCGCCGTCGTCTGCACGGCCGACTTCTTCACCCCGGTCGTGGACGACCCCTACGACTGGGGACGCATCGCCGCCGCCAACGCGCTGTCCGACGTGTACGCGATGGGCGGCCGGCCGGTGCTCGCCGTGAACCTGCTGGCCTGGCCGCGCGACCGGCTCCCCTTCGACCTGGCGCGCGAGGTGCTGCGCGGCGGCCTGGACATCGCCACCGAGGCGGGCTGCCATGTCGGCGGTGGGCACAGTGTCGACGACCCGGAACCCAAGTACGGCATGGCCGTCACCGGCCTCGCCGACCCCGAGCGGCTGCTGCGCAACGACGCCGGCCGGCCCGGGCTGCCGCTGTCGCTGACCAAGCCGCTCGGCGTGGGCGTGCTGAACAACCGGCACAAGGTCACCGGCGAGCGGTTCGAGCAGGCTGTCGCCACGATGACGGCGCTCAACCGGGACGCCGCCGAGGCCGCCCTCGCGGCCGGGGCCGGCTGTGCCACCGACGTGACCGGGTTCGGTTTCCTCGGCCATCTGCACAAGCTGGCACGGGCCTCGGGCGTGACCGCCGTGGTCGACACCGCCGCCGTCCCGTACCTGGACGGGGCCCGGGAGGCCGTCCGGGACGGGTACGTCAGCGGCGGCACCCGGCGCAACCTCGAATGGGTCGCCCCGCACACCGACTTCGGGGACGCCGACGCCGACACCCGGCTGCTGCTGGCCGACGCCCAGACCTCCGGCGGGCTGCTCGTCGCGGGCGAGGTGCCCGGGGCGCCGGTGGTGGGGGAGCTGGTGCCGCGCGGATCCCACTCGATCGTCCTGCGATAGGGCGGCTACGGCTCCGTTCCCGTGTGCTCGTCGATGCCCGCCCAGGCCCGGTAGGCCCGCACCAGCTCCACCGACGCCGGCCCCCGGGGCCGGCGGCCCGGGCGGATGTCCACGGCGAACGCCTTCGACTCCTGGATGTGCGTGTTCGGGTCCAGGGACAGATGCAGCAGCTCGTTGGCCGCGTCCCCGGTGCTGTAGCCGTTGGGGCCCCAGTGGTAGGGCAGCCCCACCTGGTGCAGCCTGCGGCCCTGCACCGTCAGCGGAGCCATCCGGTCCGTCACCAGCACCCGCGCCTCGATCACCGCGCGAGCGCTGACGATCGTCGCCCACCCCGTGTGCTCCAGACCCCGCTCCGCCGCGAGCTCCGGGGAGACCTCGCAGAAGAACTCCGGTTGCAGCTCGGCCAGATACGGCTGCCAGCGGGACATGCCGCCCGCCGTGTGATGCTCGGTGAGCCGGTAGGTGGTGGCCACGTACGGGAACACCTCGGAGCCGGGCTCGTCACCGCTCGGCTGGTAGCGGTTGTCGGGAATCGTGGGCATCAACTGCCGCACCGGATTGCGCTGTTGGTCGTAGAGCAGGTTCGCGAACGGCGAGTCCTGCGGCTCGTAGTGGGCCGGCAGCGGGCCGTCGGTGAGCCCGGAGGGCACATACAGCCAGGCCTTGCCGTCGGCCTGCATGATGAACGGGTCCCGGCCGGTCAGCGCTTCCGGGCCGGTCGCGTCCTCGGGCGGCTTGTGATCGGGCGACTTGTCCTTCTTGAAGTCCGGTACGTCGTGCCCCGACCACTCGCCCTTCTCCGGGTCCCACCACACCAGCGCCTTCCGCTCGCTCCAGGGCCTGCCCTGCGGGTCGGCGGAGGCGCGGTTGTAGAGGATCCGCCGGTTGGCGGGCCAGGCCCACGCCCACTCCGCGGCCACCCAGTCCTGCTCCCGGCCGGGCTTGCGGCGGGCGGACTGGTTGACGCCGTCGGCGCGGACACCGCAGTAGATCCAGCAGCCGCAGGACGTCGAGCCGTCCGGCTTCAGCTGCTCGTAGGAGGACAGCGGACTGCCCTCCGCGTCACGGCCGTTGATCTCGGCGAGGACGGCCTCCGCGTCCGGTTCGGCGAGCCGGCCCTTCGTCGGATAGTCCCAGGCCAGGTCGAGCACCGGCCGGTCCATCTCCTCGGCGGACCCGGCGAGCTTCTCCCGGATGATCCGCCCCAGGTGGTAGGTGAACCACAGATCGCTGCGCGCCTCGCCGGGCGGCTCGACCGCCTGGTGGTGCCACTGCAGCAGCCGCTGGGTGTTGGTGAAACTTCCGTCCTTCTCGGTGTGCGCGGCGGCCGGCAGGAAGAACACCTCGGTGCGGATGTCCTCGGTGCGCAGCTCACCGGTCTCGATCTCGGGCCCGTCCTTCCACCAGGTCGCCGACTCGATCAGCGAGAAGTCCCGGACGACCAGCCAGTCCAGGTTCGCCATGCCGAGCCGCATCACCTTGGAGTCGGCGTTGCCCACCGCCGGGTTCTCGCCGTACAGGAAGTAGCCCTTGCAGGTGCCCTCCAGCTGCGCCATGGCCGTCTCGTACGCCGAGTGGCTGCCGGTCAACCGGGGGAGGTAGTCGAAGCAGAAGTCGTTGTCCGCCGTGGCCGCGTCGCCCCAGTAGGCCTTGAGCAGACTCACCAGGTACGAGCGCATGTTGCCCCAGTAGCCCTTGTGGGCCGCCTCCGCCTGCACGAAGGCGTCCAGGTCCTGGTTCTGGTGGGCGTGTGGCATCGGGATGTAGCCCGGCAGCAGGTTGAACAGGGTCGGGATGTCCGTGGAGCCCTGGATG
Organism: Streptomyces sp. NPDC050743; assembly: GCF_044456925.1. NCBI lineage: Bacteria > Bacillati > Actinomycetota > Actinomycetes > Kitasatosporales > Streptomycetaceae > Streptomyces > Streptomyces sp. NPDC050743. Next base: position 63,672 of record NZ_JBITGJ010000031.1, on the reverse strand, counting down.
GAGGCGTGTCCGCGCAGGGCCAGGATGCCGCCGCCCGGACGGCCGATGTTGCCGAGCAGGGTCTGCAGGACGCAGGCCGCCCGGATGTACTGCACGCCCACCGTGTGCTGGGTCCAGCCGACCGCGTACGCGAACGCCGTCGTCCGGTCGCGGCCGGAGTTCTCCGTGACGAGCTCGCACACCTGACGGAACAGATCCTGGGGCACCCCGCAGACCTGTTCGACCATCTCCGGTGTGTAGCGGGCGTAGTGCCGCTTGAGCACCTGGAAGACGCAGCGCGGATGGGTCAGCGTCTCGTCGCGCTCGGGCTCCCCCTCGGGGATCACCGCGCCGCCGGCCCCGTGCGCCTCGCCGCGTGCCGCCTCCGTCACCGAACTGCCGCCGCGGGTGCGCTTCTCGTACTCCTGGTCGCGCTCGCCGGAGGCCGCCTGGATCTCGATCCCCTCGTACTGCCAACTGCCGTTGTCGTAGGAGCGGTTCGCGGCGTCCAGGCCGGAGAAGACACCCGCCAGGTCCTCGGTGTCGCCGAAGTCCTCCCGGAGGATCACCGGGGCGTTGCTGTAGGCCACGATGTAGTCGCGGAAGTACTTCTCGTGCTCCAGCACGTAGTTGATGATCCCGCCGAGGAAGGCGATGTCCGTGCCCGCGCGCAGCGGCACATGCACATCGGCCAGTGCGCTGGTGCGGGTGAACCGCGGATCGACGTGGATCAGCTTCGCGCCCCGCGCCTTGGCCTCCATCACCCACTGGAACCCGACCGGATGGCACTCGGCCATGTTCGAGCCCTCGATGACGATGCAGTCCGCGTTCTGCAGGTCCTGCTGGAAGGTGGTCGCGCCGCCGCGTCCGAACGAGGTTCCCAGACTGGGAACGGTGGAGGAGTGTCAAACGCGCGCCTGGTTCTCGATCTGGATCGCTCCGAGCGCCGTGAACAACTTCTTGATCAGGTAGTTCTCTTCGTTGTCGAGCGTGGCCCCACCGAGGCTCGCGATGCCGAGAGTGCGACGGGTGCGGGTCTCGTCGACCTCCCACTGCCAGCCCGCCCGGCGCGCCTCGATCACCCGGTCGGCGATCATGTCCATCGCGGTGCCGAGGTCGAGGCGCTCCCACTCGGTGCCGTGCGGGCGCCGGTAGAGGACCTGGTGCTCGCGGGCGTCCCCGGTGGTCAGCTGCAGGCTCGCCGCGCCCTTGGGGCACAGCCGGCCACGCGAGATCGGGGAGTCCGGGTCGCCCTCGATCTGGGTGACCTTCCCGTCCTGGACGTACACGTTCTGGCCGCAGCCCACCGCGCAGTACGGGCAGACGGACTTCACCACCCGGTCGGCCGTGGCCACCCGGGGCTGAAGCCGCTCGCTGTGCCCGCTCTTCGCCGCGGCGCCCCGGCCCAGTGGGTCGGTGCCCTTCAGCTGGCGGTAGACCGGCCAGGAGTCGATCCAGGTGCGTACGCCCACAGCCACTCCTTCCGCTCGGTGCCTCGCCGGCCCCTCGATCTTCCCGCATGTGCGCGGCCCCGGCATCTCTCGCGCCGGTGGGCGGCGGAGTACCCCCGGCCGGGCGGGGCCAAACGGACCCGGCGGGTGTGAGGGGGCCGTTCCGGGGGACTCCGCCGCTGCGGTGTGTCGGCGCAGGGACCGTACCGGCTGTCCGTAATGTCCGGGTGGTTGCGGTCCCGACCGAGGTGACGGGAGCGATCGCATGAGCGGCAGGGGCAGCGGGACGAGGGCGGCGGGCAAAGGCGCGGAGAGGACGGCGCGGTGAGGCAGCGTCACGTCTTCGGGACCGTGTTCACGCTGGAGTCGATCGTCGCGGGCTGCGTGTTCCTGGTGATCGTCGGCGTGCTCGCCCGGGTGCTGGTGCGGCGGCGGGCCGAGACGTCCGACCGGCCCGAGCGGCCCCGGCTGGAGGCCTTCTACGTCGGCGCCCTCGCCGCCTTCGCGGTCTTCCTGGTGGCCTGGACCGCCTGGCAGAACCACGAGGAGCGGCACGCCGCCGACCCCGCGCCGCTGCGCGTCGACGTCACCGGCTTCCAGTGGTGCTGGACCTTCGGCTATCCGCAGTCCCCGGCGCACCGCAGCGTCTCCGGCACCTGCAAGGGCAAGGACGTCCCGACGCTCCTCGTGCCGACCGGCCGCACCGTGCAGTTCCACGTCACCGCGCGGGACGTCATCCACTCCTTCTGGGTGCCGGGCCTGCGCTACAAGATGGACGCCTTGCCGCACCACGCGTGAACACCTTCACCCTCACCCTGGACCGGACGGGCCGCTGGCGCGGCCGGTGCGCGGAGTTCTGCGGGCAGCGGCACTACGCCATGGACTTCCACGTCAAGGCCGTCCCGCCGCGGCAGTACGACCGCTGGGCGCACGGCGGGGCCGGTGCGGCATGACGATCGCACCGCCCGCCGCCGAGCAGCGCGGCGGCGCCGGACGTCCCGTGCCGCCGGGCGGCTGGCTCGGCTGGGTCTCCACCACCGACCACAAGCGCATCGGGCTGCTGACCGTCGGCACCTCCCTGGCGCTCCTACCCGTCTACGGCTTCTTCGCCCTGCTCATGCGGGCCCAACTCGCCCAGCCCGACGAGACCCTGTTCACCCGCAGACCTACGACCAGCTGTTCACCCTCCACGGGTCCGGCATGATCTACCTGGTCATGACCCCGTTCGCCATCGGCATGGGCGTCTACCTGGTGCCGCGGCAGATCGGTGCTCCCGGCATCGCGCTGCCCCGCCTGACCCTGCTCGGGTACTGGCTCTACGTTCTCGGCGCGCTCACCCTGCTCGCCGGGTTCGCCATCCCCACCGGGGCGGCGGCCGACGGCTGGTTCTCCTACCCGCCGATGGCCGACAGCGAGCACTCGCCGGGGGCCGGCACGGACCTGTGGATCGTCGGCGTCTTCCTCGCGGTCACCGGCACGATCCTCATGGGCTGGGCGGTGTTGTGGACCGTCCTGCGCCGCCGCACCCACGGGATGACCATGCTCCGGCTGCCCGTGTTCTGCTGGGCGATGATCGCCACCTGCCTGGTGATGTTCTTCCCCTACCTCGCCGCCGTGGCCGAGGTGCTGGCGGTCTTCTCCGGGCGCCGCTTCTTCGGTTACCGGGGCACCGCCCTGTCGCTGCTGGTGTTCGCGGCGCTGTCGATGAGCGTGTGGGGCCACCACATGTTCGCCACCGGCCAGGCGGCCAACGACTACTACTCCCTGACCTCCATGGCCCTGCTCGTCCCGGCCGGCGTCGAGTACTTCGGCATGCTCGGCACGCTCGTCGGCGGCCGGCTGCGGCTGCGCACCCCGATGCTGTTCGCGCTCGCGTTCGTCCCGCAGTTCCTGATCGGCGGCCTCACCGGCATCATGGTCGGCACCCCCGTGATCGACTATCACGTGACGGACAGCTACTTCGTCGTGGCCCATCTGCACTACGTGCTCTTCGCGGGCAGCGCCTTCGGCCTCTTCGCCGCCGTGTACTTCTGGTTCCCGAAGGTCACCGGCACCGCGCTCGACGAGGGCATGAGCCGTCTGCACTTCTGGCTGCTGGTGATCGGCACCAACCTGACCTTCCTGCCGATGTTCGCGCTCGGCTACCTCGGCATGCCGCGCCGGGTCGCCACCTACGCCGTCTTCGACGGGTTCGGCCTGCTCAACCTGCTCGCGACCATCGGCGCCGCCTTCCTCGCCGCCGGCATGACCGTGTTCGCCGTCAACGTGCTCTGGACGCTGCGCAGGCGGTCACTGGGGCGTGCCGAGCCCGCCGGCGCCGACCCGTGGGACGCGCACACCCTGGAGTGGGCCACCACCTCCCCGCCGCCGCGCCTGAACTTCCCGGCCGACCGTCCGCCGCCGCCCGTCAGCAGCTTCGCCCCGCTGCTGGACCTCAGGCGGCGGGAGCGGAGCGCGCCGTGAAACGGCACCTGCCCGCGGCGGTGGTCGCCTGCTGGGGCCTGCTGAACGGCGTCCTCCTCGCCGTCCTGGCGGTCTACGGCGAGAGCGCGCTGGTCTACTGGCTGTGGGGCGCAGTCGTCCTGGTCCTCCAACTGGCGGCGGTGGCGGTGCTGCTGTCCTCGCGCGCGGCTCCCGACCATCACGTCCGCTATCACGTCCCGGACCGGGGCGCGGGCGCCGTCCCGGCCGCGGCGGTCGGCCTGCTGCTGGTCGGGCTGTGCTTCGTCTACGGCCGCTGGCTGCTGGCCGTCGCCGTGCCCCTGCTGGGCGTGTCGGCGGCCCTCGCGGCGCGCGGCACGGCGGCCCGGGAGAGATGAGGACGGAATGGACCACCCGACCCACATGTCCATCGCCCCGATGGCCCTCTCCGCCCTCCTGGTCGCCGTGGTGATACCGGGCGTCGTCCACGTCCTGCGGCGCTCCGCGCTGTGGGAGCGCATCAGCGTCCCCGCCGTCGTGGCCCTGCCCCTGCTGGTGCTGGTCCATGCCTGGGCCGTACTCGGCGCGTTCGCGGGCCTGTCCCCGCCCGGCGGCGCCCGTGTCACCGCGCCGGCCCTCCTCGTGGCCGCCGTGCTGTTCTGGCTCCCGGTCGTCGCCCGCACCCGGCACCGCCTCGACGACCCGGGCCGCTGTCTGTACCTGTTCCTCGCCACGCCGCTGCTGGACCTGCCCGCCGTGGCCGTCGTCGCCGCGGGCCGCTCGGCGAGGGGCTGGCCATGATCGTCGGCATGCTGCCGGTCGGCATCGCCGCGGCGGCCGTCACCTGGTCCTGGGTGAACCGGGAGGAACGCCAGGCGCGGGAGCTCGCCCTGCCCATGCCCGGAGGTGATCCCCTTGGCCGCTGACCGGCCACGCGTCCTGGTCTTCGACGTCAACGAAACGCTCACCGACATGACCGCGCTCGCCGGCCGCCTGGAGCACGTCGGTCTGCCCGGTCACATGCTGTCCGCCTGGTTCGCCGGGGTGCTGCGCGACGGCGTGGCGCTGACCCTCGCCGGAGGCCACGCGTCCTTCGCGGCGGTCGCCGGGGACGGGCTGCGGGCGCTGGCGGCCGGTGAAGCGGGTGCCACGGACCCGGAGCAGGCCGCGGCACACGTCCTCGCCGGTCTGCCGGAACTGCCCCTGCACCCTGACGTGCCCGGCGGGGTACGGGCCCTGCGCGCGTCCGGGTACCGGCTGGCGACCCTGACGAACGGTTCCGCCGGCACCACCCGCGCGGTCCTCGAACGGGCCGGACTGGCCGACTGCTTCGCGTCCCACCTGGACGTCGAGGCCCCAAGCCGCTGGAAGCCCGCGCGGGAGGCCTATGCGTACGCGCTGGACGCCCTGGGTGTGCGGGCCGGTGCGGCACTGCTGGTCTCGGTGCACCCGTGGGACGTCGACGGCGCCGCCCGCGCGGGCCTGGCCACGGCCTGGCTGCGCCGGACCGCACGCCCCTACCCCTCGACGGCACACCCCGCCGACCTGACCGCCACCGCACTGCCGGACCTGGCGGCCCGGCTCGGCGCCATGTGACCGTGGCGGCGCCGACGCCTCAACCACGCCGCCGGGCGCCCGGACCGGACACGGTTGTCGGTGGCAGGGGCGGACGGAAGGTCGTGGGCGCGCGACCGTGCCGTCGCTCCCGTCGGTGGAACGAAGACCTCAGGTCTGCCGGGAGCGCACGGGGTTGTTGGCGACCTCCCGCGGGCACTTCCGGTGCGGCCGGGGCCTGCGCCGGTCGCGCCGGAAGTCGAAGGTCGCGAGCCCCAGGGAGGCCGCCATGCCGACGAGGGCGGCGCCCAGCGCGACGGCGAGGGCGGCGCGGTAGTCGTGGCTCCGGCCCAGCACCAGGTAGAAGATGCCGGGCAGGGCGGCGGTGCCCACCGCGGCACCCAGCCGCTGCCCGGTCTGCAGCGCGCCGCCCGCCGCGCCCGCCATGCGCACCGGCACGTCCCGCAGCGTCATGGTGATGTTGGGGGAGACGACGAAGCCGCTGCCGACGCCGGCCAGGAACAGGACCGGGGCGGCGGCCCAGGGCACGATGCCGGGCGGCCCGAGGCGGAGCAGCAGCGCGGTGCCGCCCAGGCCCACCATCACGGCGGTGAGGCCGCACACGGTGAGCAGCCGTCCGAACCGGTCCACCAGCCGGCCGGCGAGCACGGCCGAGCCCGCCGAGCCCAGCGCGAAGGGAGTCACGGCGAGGCCGGACCGCAACGGGGAGAAGCCCAGGCCGTGCTGGTAGAACAGCGCGAAGACCAGCCACACCCCGCTGAACCCGATGAAGTACAGCGTGCCGACCCCGGCGCCGACGGCGTACCCGCGCACGGTGGTGAACAGGCGCGGGTCCAGCAGGGGCTGGACGCCCCGGGCGACGAGGCGGTGCTGCCGGCGGGCGAAGCCGGCGAGGATCGCCGCGCCGGCGCAGAACAGCCACCACACGCGGCCGATGCCGCCGGAGTCCGCCTGGACCAGCGGGTACATCAGCGCGAAGACACCGAGGCCGAGAAGCAGGACGCCGGGCACGTCCACGTGCCCGCGGCCGGACCGCCGGGTGCGGGGCAACAGGCGGCGGCCGAGGAGCACGGCCAGGATGCCGATGGGGACGTTGACGTAGAAGATCCACCGCCAGCCCTGGGCTCCGGAGGCCAGGGCGAGGATGGCACCGCCGGTGATGGGCCCGGTGGCCGCCGACAGGCCGACGGTGGCGCCGAAGAAGCCGAAGGCGCGCCCGCGCTCGGCGCCGCGGAACATCTGCTGGATGAGCGCGGAGTTCTGCGGGGCCATGAAGCCCGCCGCCAGTCCCTGGGCGAGGCGGGCCACCACCAGGAGGGTGATGTCGGGGGCGGCTCCGCAGGCCGCGCTGAAGATCACGAACCCGCTGAGGGCCAGCAGGAAGATGCGGCGCCGGTCCAGCGCGTCGCCGAGGCGGCCCGCGGTGACGAGGGCCAGGCCGAAGCTGAGGGCGTATCCGGACACGACCCACTGCACCTGCGCGGGGGAGGCGTGCAGATCGCGCTGGATCGTGGGCAGGGCGACCGCCACGATCGTCACGTCCAGCAGGCTCATGAAGCCGGCCACCAGGGTGACCCACAGGGCCCGCCACCGTTGCGGATCCGGCTCGTATCCGGCCTCCCGGGCGCCCGCGTGCCGACCGTCCGCCGCTGACGCTGTCACAGGGGCTCCTCTCACCGGGGCGCGCACCCGGAAGGACGAAGTTCCCCTACCGGGGCACGGGCACACACACCGAGCCGTGCCGCGGGCCGGCGTGCCGTCGTCCGGCCTGGAAACTCACCGAAAGATGCCGGTCCTCACTCCTCGTACCCGTGCGATCCGTTCCGTTTGAGGCCGCGAGATCTGCGCAGGCGGTCTGTCTGGGAGGACGTACGGCGGAAGGAACACCTTCATGGCGGCGACGGGCGACGACGCGTCGGTGGACCCCGCGGCCGTGAGGCGGCACCGGGTGCTGTTCCGCGCGATCGAGAAACGATGCCACCCGAAGCTGCGCCGCAGCGACATCACCGTGACCGACGAGGCCGTCGTCAGGCGCGCCACCAAGGCCGCCGCCCTCGGCAACGCGATGGAGTGGTACGACTTCGGCATCTACAGCTATCTGGCCTCGACGATCGGGAAGGTCTTCTTCCCCTCGGGGAGCGACACCGCCCAACTGATCAGCTCCTTCGCGACGTTCTCGGTGGCCTTCCTGGTGCGCCCCGCGGCGCCATGGTCTTCGGGCCGCTCGGCGACAAGATCGGCCGCAGGAGCATCCTCGCCGTCACCGTGATCATGATGGCGGTGGGGACCTTCGCCATCGGTCTCATCCCCTCGCACGCCGCCATCGGCGTCGTGGCCCCGGCCCTGCTGATCTTCTTCCGGCTGGTGCAGGGCTTCTCGACCGGTGGGGAGTACGGGGGCGCGGCGACCTTCATCGCGGAGTACGCACCCGACAAGCGGCGCGGTTTCTTCGGCAGTTTCCTGGAGTTCGGCACGCTCGCCGGGTACGTCGGGGCCTCCGGCCTGGTCGTGGTCCTCAGCGGTGTCCTCACCCAGGACCAGATGCTGCACTGGGGCTGGCGCATCCCCTTCCTGGTCGCGGCCCCGCTCGGTCTCATCGGCCTCTACCTGCGGCTCAGGCTGGACGAGACGCCCGCCTTCCAGAAACTGGAGGGCGGCCAGGTCAGGGCGGCCGAGGACGCCGCCGCGGTGGAGACCTCCGCCACCGCCGACCTCGGCGAGATCTTCACCCACCACTGGCGGCCGCTGGTGCTGTGCCTCGCGCTCGTCGCCGCGTACAACGTCACCGACTACATGCTGCTGTCGTACATGCCGACCTACCTGTCCGACGAACTCGGCTACGACACCGACCGCGGGCTGCTGATCCTGGTCATCGTGATGGTGGTCCAGATGTGCGTCATCAACCAGGTCGGGCGGCTCTCGGACCGCTTCGGGCGCAGACCGCTGCTGATGACGGGGATGCTCGGCTTCCTCGTCCTCTCCGTGCCGTCCTTCCTGCTCATCCGGCAGGGCAGCGTCCTCCTCATCGGCCTGGGCCTGCTGCTGTTGGGGCTCTCCCTGGTGGCGCTGCTCGGCACGATGTCGGCGGCGCTCCCCGCGTTCTTCCCCACCCACGTCCGGTACGGCTCCCTCGCGATCGCCTACAACTTCTCCACCTCGCTGTTCGGCGGCACGACCCCCCTGGTCATCACCGCCCTGATCAGCGTCTTCCACAGCACTCTCATGCCCGCCTACTACGCGTCGGCCGCCGCGGCCGTCGGCGTCGTCGCGGTGCTGTGCATGAAGGAGACCGCCAACAAGCCGCTGGCCGGCTCCCCGCCCTGCGTGGAGACGGAGGAGGAGGCGGCCGAGCTCGTCCAGGCCCAGTCGGCGCGCTCCAGGTTCTGAAGGCTGTCAGTGCGCGCGCCGCTCCAGGCGCTCCCGCTGCGGGACGATCGTGTACTTCGGGTCCTCGGCGGAGGCCACCCCGGCGTGGAACACGCCGAAGCGCAGGGCCGCCGAGCCGGTGAGCAGTGCGGCTCCGGCCGCCAGGGCCAGACGCCGGTCCCGCCCGCCGAGGAGCGCGAGGGCCGCGCCCCCCGCCGTCAGCGCCTCCGCCGCGCGCAGCAGCAGGTGCGGCCTGCCTTGTTCGAAGGGCTCCGCGGTCAGGCCCATGCGCCCCTTCATCGCCTGGAACGCGCCCAGTTCCAGGGCGGCCCCGAGCACGGCCAGCCGGCGGGCCGGCCCGGCCTGAGTGGTCGGGGCGGCGGCCAGGGCCAGGCCGGAGGCCGCTGTTGCGGCGGAGCCCGCGAAGACGAACGGCAGCTCCCGGTAGCCCTCGTGCCAGGACGGCACCGCCGTGTCCGAGAGCAGCACCGCCGTGTACGTGGCCACGGCCGGGCCGAGGACGGCGGAGGCCGCTGTGGCGGCCGAGCCCAGCAGCCGGTACCGGCCCGCCACCTCGGTCGCCGCGGCGGTCAGCGTCAGCGGCGCGTACCCCGCCAGCAGCCACGAGCCCACGCTCATGGGGGACGTGGGCTTCAGGACGCGCAGCATGTTCAGGAACCGGGCCGGCCTGCCCAGGTCATGGACGAGCGCCGCCAGCGACAGTGAGATGGCCCCGGCCGCCCCGAACTTCGCCGCAGCCGCGAGCCCCGGCCGCCCGGTGGCCTGGCCGCCGGCCGCGAGCAGCGACGACGCCCCGGCCAGACCGCCGAGATACAGGTATCCGGCGATGTCCAAGGGCTTCCATGTCGGCTTCTTCAGCACCGGTTTGCCGTAGTACGACGAGAACGCGGCCTCCGGAACCAGCGGCTGCTCGCCCCGCCCGCGCCGACGCCGGCGGCGCCTCCCGTCCGCGCCCGTAGGCGCCTGCCTGCCGGGCCGTACGCCCTGTACGCCGTCCCGGGTGACGTCCGACTCGCTCATCGAGGCCTCCTTGCGAAGCTGCCCAGCGCCACGGCCATCAGCGCGCCGGCGGCCAGCGCCGCATGCCGCCACATGTCGGGCAGGTCCCGGGTGGTGACCACCGGGTCGGGCGGGAGGCCGTAGACCTCCGGCTCGTCCAGCAGCAGGAAGAACGCGCCGTCGCCGCCGACCCCGTCGTCCGGGCTCTCGCCGTACAGCCGTGCGTCGGTCACGCCGGCCGCGTGCAGCTGCGCCACCCGGCCCTGCGCCCGCTCCCGCAGTTCCTCGAGCGGGCCGAACTGGATGGAGTCCGTGGGGCAGGACTTGGCGCAGGCGGGCTCCATGCCGGCACCGAGCCGGTCGTAGCACAGCGTGCACTTCCAGACCCGGCCGTCGTCCTTGCGCTGGTCGATGACCCCGTAGGGGCAGGCGGGCACGCAGTACCCGCAGCCGTTGCAGATGTCCTCCTGGACGACGACCGTGCCGAACTCGGTGCGGAACAGTGAGCCGGTGGGGCACACGTCCAGACAGGCGGCGTGCGTGCAGTGCTTGCACACGTCCGAGGACATCAGCCAGCGCAACTCGGTGCGGCCGTCCGGGGCCAGGGGCGAGATCCGCCCGGCGGGCGCGCCCTCGGGGGCCTGCCCGGGCGGGGGAGCGGTGGCGCCCGGGCCGGGGGAGGAGGCGTCGGTGCCGAGGCGGGCCGCGGCGGCGAACACGTCGACGTCGTCGTGCGCGACCCCGGATTCCTGCCCGCCGAACGGCCCCCGCTGCTCGATGAAGGCCACATGCCGCCAGGTGTCGGCGCCCAGGCTCTGGGTGTTGTCGTACGACATGCCCGTCAGGACCAGCCCGTCCTCTGGGATGGCGTTCCACTCCTTGCACGCCACCTCGCAGGCCTTGCAGCCGATGCACACCGAGGTGTCGGTGAAGAAACCCATCCTCGGCGGCGCGTCCGGGTATCCGGAGTCCCCGGCCACGTCCGGCTGCGGGCCGTACCACAGATGTCCGCGGCCCTCGTCGCCGTCCCTCATCGCCGTACCTCCTCGCTCATGACTTCTCGGCCCCCTCGGACACCTCGCCCGGCGCCGCCCGCACGAACGCCACCCGGCGGCGCTGCCAGGCGGTGGCCGGCATCTCCCCGCTCTTGCCGAAGTACCAGCGGCTCAGGGCGTTGCGTAGCCGGTGCCGGTGGAACCACCGCCAGGCCTCCGTGCCCTGCGCACGCGGCCGCGGCGTGTCGCGCACGAGGATGCGGTAGGCCTCCTCGCGGGACAGCAGCGTGTGCGCCTCCTCGTAGCCGCCGCCCGCCGTGCGCCGCACCTCCGCCGTCGTCTCGCCGTCCAGCAGCCGCCGCCGGTCGGCGGCCTGCAGGCCGAGGCAGGCCCGTTTGGGGGCGTGATAGGTCAGGAACGGCAGCACGAACAGCGCCGTGCGGAGGGAGCGGGTGAGCAGTTTCACCGGCACGAGGAGGCTGTACAGCGCCAACTCGCCCAGCAGGAACGACCAGTGGTCCGGGAACGACTTGCGAGGGAACTCCTTGCCGGCCGCGGAGACCGGCAGCCGCTGGTCCAGCGCGGACGTCAGGCGTTCACCGCGCCCCTCGCCCCGGGCCGGACGCCGCTCCTCGGACACCGCCACCGTGTGCTCGCCTTCCGCCCGTGCTGAGTCCCTCACTCTCGGTGCTCTGTCTCGAGCGTGGCACGGGTGCCCCGGCTCCGCGCGGCCGAAACGGCGGCCGGGCTCGTTTGCCGGCAGGTAAGACCGGAACGTGTTCCGGCACCGCGCGGTGAAGCAGGAAGCCATGGAATCCGAGCCGGAGCCCGTGCTGCGTAGCGGCACAGCACCGGACCGGACGGCCAGAATCCTGGGGCTTCAGCCCGAGGAGCAAGTCAATTCGGCACGTCCGTCAATCCGACGATCCGTCCGCAGCATCCGCGTGCGGTCGTCGCCGAGCTGTCCGCGCGGCTGCCCGACCGTGCCGTCGTCGTCACCGACTCGGGGACCTCGCTGGACTGGTGGACCCGCCATCTCCGGCTCCGCAACGGCATGCGCTCGCTGCTGTCCGGGCACCTCGGCCTGCCGGGCACCGCCGTGCCCTACGCCGTGGCCGCCCGGCTGGCCGCTCCCGACCGGCCGGTCGTCGCCCTCGTCGGCGACGGCGCCTTCCAGGCAGGCGGCCTGAACGAACTGATCACCGTCCGGCGCCATCTGGACCGGCTGGCGGGCCTTCCCCCGCTGGTGTTCTGCGTCCCGAACAACGGCGACCTGACCGGCTGACCTGGCAGCGCCGGGCTGTGGCCGGCGATCCGCTGATCCCGCTGTCCGCCGAGGTCCCGGCCATGCCGTACGCCGAGTGGGCCCGGCTCGCGGGCCTGCCGGCCGTCCGCTGCGACCGGCCCCGGAACGTCGCCTCGGTGTGGGCGGACGTACTCTCCCAGCCCGGCCCGGTGGTCGTGGAGTTCGTGGTGGACGGGGAGATCCCGCCGGACGGGGCCGTGACACGGGGGCCGGACAGGCGCCGGTGACGGCACACGCGCAGCCGGCCGGTCCGGTCGCGTCGTCGCGGTAGGCGTACAGCTCGCCCGTGAGGGGGCTCACCTCTTCTCGGCGGTGAGCGGCACGGTGGCGGTGATCCGTTTGCCGTGGGGCAGCCGGGTCACCTCGAGGGCGCGGGAGAGCATGGCGACGAGGTGCAGCCCGTGTCCGCCGACCCGGCGGGGATCGGGAGGGCGTGGCTGGGGCGCGTCGGTGGAGGTGTCCGACACCGTGATGGACAGGGCACCGGCGTCGGGCAGCACTTCCAGGCTCAGGGTGCACGGGCCGGGGGCGTGTTTGGCCACGTTGGTGACGAGTTCGCTGGCGACGAGCCGGGCGTCCTGGACCGAGCGCCGCGGTGGCGCGGGCCGCACCCGGGCGAGCAGGGCGGCGACGGCGTCTCTGGCCTCGCCGATGCCGGCCACGGCGTCGTCCCAGGTACGGCTGTGCCGCAGGAGCGCGGGCCGGGCCTGCGTCCTGATGTGCGTCCCGAGCGGGATGTCCATACGTCGTTGCCCTTTTCGTGCGGCGCTGGGAGCCCTTCCTGTGCAGACGGGACCGCCCCGTCCTTGCGCGGATACCCGCTGAACCGTCGGTCAAGGGGACGTAGGCCGCGGATCCTCCGGTTTCCCGCGAGCCCCTGGCCAAAGGCCGCGGGGAGGGTGTGCGCACGGCGGAACGGGTCCGGGAAACCAGCGCCCGCCGGATGTCCCGGACCCGTTCGGAGTCGGGGGAGCCGCCGTCGTGGCGCGGCTCGGTGCTTGCACGCGACTCAGTGCTTGAAGGTGTCCTTGGTCTTCTCCTTGGCCTGCCGTGCGTCGCCGCGCGCGCCTTCCATACGGCCTTCGGCCTCCATCCGCTCGTTGCCCACGGCGCGGCCGACGGCCTCCTTGGCCCTCCCCTTGGCCTGCTCCTTCTTGGCCTTGGCCTTCTGGCTGCCTGCCATCGAGTCTCACATCCCAACGTTGTGCGGGTCCGTCCACAGTCGGATTGCCCTTGAACCGCCACCCAAACAGGAAATTACGGACATCCCTCGACGCGATCTGATTACTTACTCTTGATTGAACAGTCCAGACTGATAAACCTATCGTTAGTAATCATGGACACGGTTGCACTCGCCGCCGCACTGCGGCTGGCCATGGGCCGGATCGTCCGCCGACTGCGCCAGGCGCACGCGGTCGGCGACGTGACGCTGTCCGGCGTCTCGGTGCTGGCCCGGCTGGCCCGTACCGGTCCGGACTCGCCCGGCTCGCTCGCCGAGTTGGAACGCGTCCGGCCGCAGGCGATGGCCAGCACCCTCGCCGGGCTCGAACAACGCGGACTGGTCAGCCGTACTCCCGACACGGCCGACGGCCGCCGGGCCATCGTCTCCATCACCGAGGAGGGGCGGACCATGCTGGAGCAGCGCCGCTCCGAGTCCGTGAGCCGCCTCGCCCACGCCCTGGACGAGTTCACCCCGCAGGAACGGCAGGCCCTGTACGACGTGCTGCCCCTGCTCGACCGGCTGGCGGAACGGCTGTGACCGGCCCCGCGCCCGCCGCCGGCATACGCGGCAGCCTCCTCGCCCGCTCGGCCCGCCTCAGGGCCACGCCCCCCGGTCCCGGCTACAAGTGGATCGCGCTCTCCAACACCACCCTCGGTGTCCTGATCGCCACGATGGACGCCTCCATCGTGATCATCTCGCTCCCGGCGATCTTCCGCGGCATCGGACTGGACCCGCTCGCGGCCGGCAACATCGGCTACCTGCTGTGGATGATCCTCGGCTATCTGCTGGTCTCGGCCGTCCTGGTGGTCGTGCTCGGCCGGCTCGGCGACATGTTCGGCCGGGTCCGCATCTACAACCTGGGCTTCCTGGTCTTCGCGTGCGCCTCCGTCGCCCTGTCCCTCGACCCGTTCCGGGCCGGTGCGGGCGCGCTGTGGCTGATCCTGTGGCGGATCGTGCAGGCCTTCGGCGGCTCCATGCTCACCGCCAACTCGGCCGCGATCCTCACCGACGCCTTCCCGGCCCGGCAGCGCGGCATGGCCCTCGGCATCAACCAGATCACCGCGCTCGCCGGGCAGTTCCTCGGGCTGCTCGCCGGCGGCCTGCTGGCCGCGGTCGACTGGCGGGCGGTGTTCTGGGTGAGCGTCCCGGTCAGCGTCACCGGCACCGTCTGGTCGTACCTGAGCCTGCGCGAGACCTCGGCCGGCGGCCGCGGCAAGATCGACTGGCTCGGCAACCTCACCTTCGCCTCCGGCGCGGGCATCCTGCTCGCGGGCATCACCTACGGCATCCAGCCCTACGGCGGCCACCCCACCGGCTGGACCAACCCCTGGGTGCTCACGGGCCTGATCGGCGGCGTGTTCCTGCTGCTGGTGTTCTGCCTCGTCGAGACGCGGGTCGCCGAGCCCATGTTCCGTCTGTCGCTGTTCCGGGTGCGGGCGTTCGCCGCCGGCAACCTGGCCGCCCTGCTCACCGCGATCGCCCGCGGCGGACTGCAGTTCATGCTGATCATCTGGCTGCAGGGCATCTGGCTGCCGCTGCGCGGCTACGACTTCGCGGACACCCCGCTGTGGGCCGGCATCTTCATGCTGCCGCTCACCCTCGGCTTCCTGGTCGCCGGACCGCTCTCCGGCTATCTGTCCGACCGCTTCGGCGCCCGCCTCTTCTCCACCGCCGGACTGATCGTCGTCGCCGGGTCCTTCCTCGGCCTGCTGGTCCTCCCCGTGGACTTCGGCTACGGCGTCTTCGCGACGCTGCTGCTGCTCAACGGCCTCGGTCAGGGCATGTTCTCCTCGCCCAACACCTCCTCCATCATGGGCAGCGTGCCGGCCCGTTACCGGGGTGTGGCCTCCGGGATGCGCTCCACCTTCCAGAACTCCGGTACGGCCCTGTCCATCGGCGTCTTCTTCTCGCTGATGGTCTCCGGCCTCGCGAGCACCCTGCCCAAGACGCTCGGCAGCGGACTTCAGGCGCACGGCGTGCCCGCCTCGACCGCGCACGAGGTGGCCTCACTGCCACCCGTCAGCACCCTGTTCGCCACGTTCCTCGGCGACAACCCCGTCGGCCACCTGCTCGGCGACAGCGGCACCTTGGACCATCTGACCGCCGCCCAGCGGGCCACCCTGACCGGCCACACCTTCTTCCCGGAGCTGGTCTCCGGGCCCTTCCACCACGGCCTGACCATCGTCTTCGCCGTGGCCGCGGGCATGGCCCTGGTCTCCGCGCTCGCCTCCGCCCTGCGCGGCGGCCACGAGCGCGCCGACGACGACCCCCGGCAGGCGGGGGCCGGCCAAGCGGCGAAGGCCCTCCCCACGCGCACCTCGCCCTGAACGTCGGACTGGGCGCCGGAGGTCCGGACACGGCGAAGCTCCCCCAGCACTGTTCCGAACCGGGGGAGCCCCGGACCATACGACCTCGGGCCGCGGTCTCCCCTCCAGTGTGCGCCGCCGGCACGCGGGCAAACCACCGTGACCCGCCCCTCTCGGGCCGGGTGAGCCCTCATCGCGCCGGGTCGGGTTGCTTGCCATTTCGTCGCGCGAGGGAACAAGGTGGAGGAAGCGGCGCTGAGGAGACGGCGAGGGCTGCGAGCCGATGTCGGTGGGTGAGGCCCTGTGACGGGAGAAGCCACGGTCACCGTGCAGCCGGTGACCGAGCAGGCGGTGGTGCTGCGACTGTCGGGGGTTCTCGACGCCGACGGGGCCGTGGTGCTCGGCCGCGAACTGGACCTGAGGCTGAGGCGGGCCGACGAACGGGGGCTCCGACTTGTCCTCGACATGTCCGGGGTGCGCCACGTGAGCAGCACGGCGGTGCACACCCTCGACGTCCACACCCGGCACCGCGCCGCCGGCCCCGTCCTGGTCACCGGAGCCACCCCTCAGGTCCGCCGCGTGCTCACCACGACACCCCTGCCGGGCATCCGTCTGTACCCGAGTCTGGAGGGGGCCTTGGCCACCGTGAGCAGTGTGCCCACGAGCCGGACCCCGCAGCCCGAGCCGTACCAGGCCGGGGAAACTCCCGGCGAGGTCTTCGGCCTGCGGGCCAAGGCCCGCACCAGCGGGATCATCGGCATGGCCCAGGGCATCCTGATCGCCCGTTACTCTCTGCCCGCACCGGCCGACGCCTTCACCCTGCTGCGCGCGGCCTCCCAGCAGTACAACGTGCCGCTGCGGGTGGTGGCCTCGGCCGTGGTGACCGCTCCGCCGCCGCTGTCGGAAAAGCGGTGGTTCCCCGGCCGCCGGCGCACCCCGCCGCCCGCCCTGGGGCTGCCCCGGGCCGACCCGGTCGATCTGCGGGACCGGCAGCAGGTGCTGAGGGCGGCCCTGTACGCGGTGGTGACGCTGGGGGACGCCGACGCGGCCGAGATCCATCTGACCGACAGGGTGCAGGACGAGGCGCTCGCGCTGGAGGCCCACCACGGACTGGACGCCGCCTACCGCGACTGCCTCGCGCTGGTGGCCGGACCGCCCGCGGTGTGCGCCCGGGCACAGGCCGAGGGCCGGCCGGTGACCGTGGCGGACGTGGCCGCGGACCCCGAGATGGCCGGTCACCCGGTGGGTCGCGCCGCGCTGGCGGTGGGCAGCCGTGCGCTGCACAGCGTGCCGATGACGACGGACGGCGGCGACTGCAACGGAGTGATCACGCTGCACCGCGTCGAGCCGGGCGCATGGCTGCACCCCGGTCAGGGGGCCGATCTGGAGGGCCTGGCCCATGATCTGGCCGCCTGGCTGTCCTGGTACCGGCGCACCGTGGTGCAGGACGCGCTGGAGTACCTGCACGCCCAGGGCTCCGGGGGCGGCTGAGCGGCCGGAGCGGAGCGGGTCAGGCCTCGCGGCGCCGCCGCCGCAGGTGCCGTACGACGAGGGCGGCGATCAGCACGCCGGCGGCGACGAGGACGTAGAGCTGGTACCGCGAGATCTCGTCGTAGACGGCCGTGATGTGGCTTCCCACGAGGTAGGCCAGAGTCGTCCACAGACCGACCCACAGGGCCGCGCCCAGCGCGTTGAAGGCGAGGAAGCGGCGCCAGTGCATGCCCGTGGTGCCGGCGATGATGCCGTTGGCCTGGCGCAGACCCTCGATGAACCGGGCCACGGTCACGATCTTGCCGCCGTGCCGGCCGAAGAACTCCTCGGCCGCCTGGAACCGCTTCGGCGTCAGGAAGACGTACCGCCCCCACCGGTGCACGAAGGGCCGCCCGCCGAGCCGGCCGATCCCATAGCCGATGTTGTCCCCGACGACGGCCGCGGCGAACGCGATGACCGCCACGGCCGCGACGTTCAGCCGCCCCGTGCCCGCGTACACCCCCGCCGCCAGCAGGATCGTCTCGCCGGGCGCGGGCACTCCGAAGTCCTCCACCAGGACCACGGCCCCCACGGCCCAGTAGCCGTAGTGGCCGAGCAGCGGCGCCAGATGCGCCAGTGGACCCGGAAGCGGAGGGGCGGCCATGCCTCCACGGTACGTCGCGGCGATCAGCCTGCCGGTTCCGGACGCGTCGCGGGTGGGGCGGGGGTGCGGGACCTACGAGCGGGGGCGGACGGAGCCGTCGTCATCGGGCACGCCCTGGCACATATGGCACAGTTCGTGGTCCCCGTCGCGGGTGACGAGGGTGCCCCAGCCGAGACACACCTCGCAGTCGCGGGCGAGGTTCAGGTCGGGCTGGGGAGGCAGAAGGGGGCTGCGGTGGGCTCCGTGTGCCATAGAGGAAGCGGCTCCTTGGAAGTCACGCGAGAACACGAGGGCGCTGTCGTCCGCGTTGACAACGCTGTCTGTATGACATCCATTATGTCTGCTTTATTCCGAATGTCTGTGTCGATTCTCACTGAATTTTGCTTCCTGGAAGAACCGGCAGTCTCCATCACCCCAGCTGTCCCAGCCGCGCCTCACGCCACAGGTCCACGCCGCCGTCGGTCGCGTACTTGTCGATCTCCGCCAGCTCCTCCGCGTCGAACCGGAGGTTCTCCAGCGCGGCGACGTTCTGCTCCAGCTGCTCGGTGCGGGAGGCCCCGATGACGAGCGACGTCACCCGCTGGTCGCGCAACGCCCAGGCCAGCGCCATCTGCGCCAGCGTCTGGCCGCGCCGCGCCGCGATCGCGTTCAGGGCGCGCAGCCGCTGCAGCATGTCGTCCGTCAGCCACGAGGCGTCGAACGACGTGCCACGGGCCGCCCGCGAGTCCTGCGGCACGCCCGCCAGGTAGCGGCCGGTCAGCAGGCCCTGGGCGAGAGCCGTGAAGCCGATGACGCCGAAACCCTCCTCCTCGGCCGCGTCCAGCAGGCCGTCGGTCTCGATCCAGCGGTTGACCATGCTGTACGACGGCTGGTGGATCAGCAGCGGGGTGCCCAGCTCCCGCAGGATCGCCGCCGCCTGCCGGGTGCGCTCGGCGTCGTAGGAGGAGAT
This sequence comes from Streptomyces sp. NPDC050743, assembly GCF_044456925.1. Taxonomy (NCBI): domain Bacteria; kingdom Bacillati; phylum Actinomycetota; class Actinomycetes; order Kitasatosporales; family Streptomycetaceae; genus Streptomyces; species Streptomyces sp. NPDC050743. The sequence continues at coordinate 44,948 of NZ_JBITGJ010000031.1, read as the reverse complement.
GCCGACGTACAGCGCCTTGCCCTGGCGCACGGCCGTGTCGAGCGCCCCCATCGTCTCCTCCAGCGGCGTGGTCGCGTCCAGCCGGTGGGAGTAGAAGATGTCCACGTAGTCCACGCCCATCCGGCGCAGCGACTGGTCCAGCGAGGCCAGCACGTACTTCCGGGAGCCGCCCCCCTGCCCGTACGGACCGGGCCACATGTCCCAGCCGGCCTTGGTGGAGATCACCAGCTCGTCCCGGTACGGCGCGAGGTCCTGCTGCAGCAGCCGGCCGAAGTTCAGCTCGGCCGCGCCGTACGGCGGACCGTAGTTGTTGGCCAGGTCGTGGTGCGTGATCCCGAGGTCGAAGGCGCGCAGGGCGATCTCGCGCTGGGTCTCGAAGGGACGGTCGTCGCCGAAGTTGTGCCAGTAGCCCAGGGACAGGACGGGCAGGTCCAGCCCCGAGCGACCGGTGCGCCGGTACTGCATGGTGCCGTCGTAGCGTGCGGGGTCCGCGACGTGGGTCATCGGGTCCTCTCCGGGTGGTGGTGCCGTAGGAGTCGCCCCTGCGCGTGCGGAAGGGCCCGTCCACCCTGCTCCCGCGCGCCGCGCAAGTCCAACCGCCGTACCGGATGGGATTGAGCGGTTCCGTTTCTGAATCGGCCATCGGGGCAGGCGGTGACCCGTGGCGTGAGGGAAGGAGGCGCTCGGGAGCGGTGCCGGTTCGGAGCGGCAGCGGCAGAGCCGGGGCGGCCCGCGCACGCCCCAGGCCGTGGCACGGCTGCCCCGCCAGGTCCGCGAGGAGCTGACCCGCAGGCTCCGCCGCAACCAACGGGCGTTCGGCAAGGACGACGTGCAGGTCGTCGAACGGCCGCTGCTCCGGCGCGCCGTGGGCGCCTCCGCGCTCGGGAACTGCATGGAGTGGTTCGACTTCGGCGTCTACAGCTACCTCGCCGCCACCATCGGCAAGGTGTTCTTCCCCGGCGCCTCCCCGGCCGCGCAGGTCATCTCCTCGTTCGCGACCTTCGCCGCCGCCTTCGTCGTCCGGCCGCTCGGCGGCCTGTTCTTCGGACCGCTCGGCGACCGGATCGGCCGGCAGAAGGTGCTCGCCACCACCATGATCATGATGGCGGTCGGCACCTTCGCCATCGGAGTCGTCCCCGGGTACGCCACGATCGGCATCGCCGCACCCGTGCTGCTCCTGCTGGCCCGTATGGTCCAGGGCTTCTCCACCGGCGGGGAGTACGGCGGCGCGACCACCTTCGTCGCCGAGTACTCGCCGGACCGCAGGCGCGGATTCCTCTCCAGCTGGCTCGACTTCGGCACCTTCGTCGGCTACGCCCTCGGCTCGGCCCTGGTCACCGTCCTCAACCTCTCCCTGACGGACGACCAGATGCTGTCCTGGGGCTGGCGCGTCCCGTTCCTGATCGCCGGACCGCTCGGCGTGATCGGCCTCTACTTGCGACTCAAGCTGGAGGAGTCCCCGGCCTTCCAGCAGCAGCTGGACGAACACGAGAAGGCCGTGGCGCAGGAATCGGCGCGCAGCGAGTTCAAGGACATCATCCGCAGCCACTGGGGCGAACTGCTCGTCTGTGTGGGTCTGGTGCTGCTGTACAACGTCACCAACTACATGGTCACCGGCTATCTGCCGACCTACCAGGCCGAGACGCTGCACCGCTCCAGCGGCTCCGCGGACCTCCTGGTGCTCGTCGGCATGCTGTGGATCGTCGTGCTGATCACCTTCATCGGCCGGCTCAGCGACCGCGTCGGCCGGCGCCCGGTCTACGCCGTGGCCGCCGCCGCGATGATCGTGCTGGCCGTGCCCGCCTTCCAGCTGATCAAGGCGCACGGCACCTGGCCGCCGATCCTCGGTGTGCTGCTGCTGGCGACCCTGCTGGCGTGCTTCGCCGCACCGAGCGCGGCCACGCTCCCCGCCCTGTTCCCGACCGCCGTCCGCTACGCGGCCATGGGTATCGGCTTCAACTTCGCCGTGTCCGCTTTCGGCGGCACCACCCCGTTGGTGACCGCCGCGCTGGTCACGGCCACCGGCGACGACCTGATGCCGGCCTACTACCTGATGCTGGCCGGGTTCATCGGCCTGCTGACGGTGAAGTTCCTGCCCGAGACCGCCCAGGTGCCGCTCAAGGGTTCGCAGCCGATGGTCGGTTCGCGGGAGGAGCGGGGTGAACTGATCACCGTGTCCCGGGAGTTGTACGCCTTCGTGCAGCAGCGGGACGGGGCGCGGCGCACCTGAGGCGTGCCTGTCCGAGTCGGCCTCGTTCGATCGTACGAACTTCTCGCGACCCCGGTTACCGAGCCGTCGGGTGTTTGATAGGAAACTTTCCTACCAATGTTGGACGCGGATCAGCCGGACCAACTACCCACCCCCCACTTCCGCTTGGAGCCCTGTGGTGAACGCAGACCGCGAGACCGCAACCCCCGCCCGCATATCCCGCCGGACCGTTGTCGCCCTGCTCGGCGCCGGCGTCGCCTCCGGCGCCCTGCTCGCCTCCCAGCGCGCGATCGCCGCCCCGGCGGCGGCGTCGGGCCTCGACGACCCGGCGAAGAAGGAGATCGCCATGGAACTGGTGTCGAGCGCGGAGAACTCCTCGCTCGACTGGAAGGCCCAGTACAAGTACATCGAGGACATCGGCGACGGCCGCGGCTACACCGCCGGCATCATCGGCTTCTGTTCCGGCACCGGCGACATGCTCGACCTGGTCCAGCTGTACGCCGACCGCAAGCCCGGCAACGTCCTCGCCAAGTACCTGCCCGCCCTGCGCAAGGTCAACGGCACCGACTCCCACAGCGGCCTCGACCCCAACTACCCCAAGGACTGGCGCAAGGCCGCCCAGGACACCGTGTTCCAGCAGTGCCAGAACGACGAGCGCGACCGCGTCTACTTCAACCCGGCGGTCGCCCAGGGCAAGGCCGACGGTCTGCGCACCCTCGGCCAGTTCTGCTACTACGACGCCATCGTCATGCACGGCGACGGCGACGACCCGACCAGCTTCCGCAACATCCGGGGGCGCGCCCTGCGCAGCGCCAAGCCGCCGGCGCAGGGCGGCGACGAGACGACGTACCTCAACGCCTTCCTCGACGCCCGGGTCTGGGCCATGAAGCAGGAGGAGGCGCACAGCGACACCAGCCGTGTCGACACCGAGCAGCGGGTCTTCCTGCGCAAGGGCAACCTCGACCTGCACACCCCGCTCGACTGGAAGGTGTACGGGGACAGTTACCACATCGGCTGACCGGCGGCCGCTACGAGGCGTGCGGCAGGCCGGCGGGCGCGGGCACCGGAGTCACCGTCCGCAGCCCGGCGGCCTGTCGCGCTGTGATGCGCTGGATCAGGACGATCGCCAGCACGGCGGCCAGGACGTCGAGGGTCTGGGCCGCAACGAGCAGCGGCAGCGAGGTGCCGCCGCCCAGGCGCGCCAACGCCAGGTTCAGCACCACGTGTCCGATCCAGGCCGCCCACCACACGTTCACCAGGGCGTCCGAGCGGCCCGGGCCGGCGCCGTCGGGCGCGCTCGCGCGGTGGACGTCCTGCACCAGCCCGCGAGGCACCCAGAGGTTGAACACCGGTATCAGCCAGGCCAGGACGGCCCAGGTGACGGAACCGGGAACCCGGCCGGGCGAGAGCAGGTCGGCGTTGCGCCGGCAGCGGGCGAACCACACCAGGAACAACACGATCGTCGCCGTTTCCACGTACACGAAGATCATCGACACCTGCCCGAAATCGGACGCCGTGGTCGTCTCCGGATGCAGCAGATGGGCACGGGCCGTCAGCGCGCGGACCAGTTCGCCGCCGGCCGCCACTGCCACGGCGAACTGGGCGCAACGCGCGAGGAACCAAGGAGCCTGGGCGGCGGATGCGGTCACGGCTGAAGCCTGTCTGTGGAAGGCGCCCGGTACGGGCGGCAGAACGGCGCGAAGATCGGAGCACTGGATCATAGGCCGGTGCCCACTCGCGTGTCAGGGCCCTGACGAGGAAAGATGGGCGGTGAGCGATCGATCCGACGACGCGGAGGAACGGACTCATGCCGCACGAGCGAGCCGGCCGGCCGGCCGGTCCCGAGGACCTTGTCGACGTGGCCCGGCTGGTCACGGCGTACTACGCACTGCACCCGGACCCGGCCGACCCGGCGCAGCGGGTGGCGTTCGGCACCTCCGGGCACCGGGGCTCGTCCCTGGCGAGTGCCTTCAACGAGGACCACATCGCCGCCACCAGCCAGGCCATCTGCGAGTACCGCTCGGCGCAGGGAACCGACGGCCCCCTGTTCCTCGGCGCCGACACCCATGCCCTGTCCGAGCCGGCGAAGGTCACCGCGCTGGAGGTGTTCGCGGCCAACGGCGTCACCGTGCTCATCGACAGCGCCGACGGCTACACGCCCACCCCCGCCGTCTCGCACGCGATCCTCGGCCACAACCGCGGCCGCGCCTCCGGCCTCGCCGACGGCGTGGTCGTCACCCCCTCCCACAACCCGCCCGCCGACGGCGGCTTCAAGTACAACCCGCCGAGCGGCGGCCCGGCGGCCTCCGACGCCACCTCCTGGATCCAGGACCGGGCCAACGAGATCATCACCGGCGGCCTGAAGGACGTACGCCGGGTGCCGTACGCACGGGCGCTCGCCGCGGAGACGACCCGGCGGTACGACTTCCTCGGCGCGTACGTCGGCGATCTGCCGAGCGTGCTGGACCTGGACGCGATCCGCGCGGCCGGCGTGCGCATCGGCGCCGACCCGCTCGGCGGGGCCTCCGTCGCCTACTGGGGGCGCATCGCCGAACAGCACGGCATCGACCTCACCGTGGTCAACCCGCACACCGATCCCACCTGGCGGTTCATGACGCTGGACTGGGACGGCCAGATCCGCATGGACTGCTCCTCGCCGTACGCGATGGCCTCCCTCATCGAGCAGCGCGACCGGTTCCGCATCGCCACCGGCAACGACGCCGACGCCGACCGGCACGGCATCGTCACCCCGGACGCCGGCCTGATGAACCCCAACCACTACCTCGCGGTCGCCATCTCCTACCTGTACCGCCACCGGGACCAGTGGCCGGCCGGCGCCGGCATCGGCAAGACGCTGGTGTCCTCCACGATGATCGACCGGGTCGCCGCCGACCTCGGCCGTCGACTGGTCGAGGTTCCCGTCGGGTTCAAGTGGTTCGTGGACGGACTGGTCGGCGGTGCCATCGGGTTCGGCGGCGAGGAGTCCGCCGGCGCCTCCTTCCTGCGCCGCGACGGCTCGGTGTGGACCACCGACAAGGACGGCGTCATCCTGGCCCTGCTCGCCTCCGAGATCACGGCCGTCACGGACCGGACGCCCTCGGAGCACTACGCCGACCTGACGGCCCGCTTCGGGGAACCCGCCTACGCCCGCATCGACGCGCCCGCGACCCGTGAACAGAAGGCACTGCTCGGCAAGTTGTCACCGGCCCAGGTGACCGCCGACACGCTCGCCGGGGAGGCCGTCACGGGCGTCCTGACCGAGGCGCCCGGCAACGGCGCCGCGATCGGCGGTATCAAGGTCACCACGGAGAACGCCTGGTTCGCGGCCCGCCCTTCGGGCACCGAGGACGTGTACAAGGTCTACGCCGAGTCCTTCCTCGGCCCCGACCACCTCGCCCGGGTGCAGCAGGAGGCCCAGGCCGTGGTGCTGGGCGCGCTCGACGGCTGAGACAACCGCGGGCGCCTGCGCGCACCGGGTCGGGCCGACCCGGTGCGCGGGCCGGACCGACGGCAGGTGCCGAGGGCGGCCCGGCACGCGGCGACGACCCTTGCGGCGCGCTGGGGCCGGTCGCGCCCGCCGCGCGGTCCGGCGCTGACAACGGGTCCGGCGCGGGCAACGGGTCCGGCCAAGGCCGGGGCGCCCCGGCCCCTGCGACGAGGCCCAGTCCTGCCAGGAGCCCGGCCCGGCCTAGCGGGGCCGGGCCGGCCGTGTGTTCCCAGCCCTGCCAGGAGCCCGGCCTCGCCACGGGGTTCGGCTCCATGGAGTCCGGGCCGGCAGGCATGGGCGTTCGCCCGGCCGGTGAGACCGGCCCCGCCGCGGAATCCCGCCCGGCCCGGTCAGTCGCGGCCGCGGTCCTCCTCCAGACTGTTCAGCACCGCCTGTGCCATGACCTGCTCTCCCTTGGCGTTGGGGTGTGCCGGGGCGGCGGGCGCGGCCGGCTGGAGAGGTTCGATCCAGCGGTCCGCGGGCGCCTTGCACATGTCGTGGCCGACCGTGGGGCCGTAAGTGTCCACGTACTCGGCCCGGTTCACCCCGGCCACCAGGCGCAGCATCAGGTTCAGCCGCTTCTCGGTGTCCCGGAGGTAGGGGAAGTCCTTCTGCGCGAACGGCACCTGCGGGAAGCAGCCGCTGCCGTCGTCGGGCAGCAGGTCCGGGTAGCCGACGACGACCACGCGCGCGTGCGGCGCCCTCGCGTGGACGGCCCGCAGCACCCGGTCGACCTTGGGCGCGGCCTGTGCGATCGCGAGGGCCAGCTGGTCGTAGCCGGACGCCTTGTACGAGCGCTCGCAGGGGTTGCCCGTCGGGTCCTGGGCGGCCAGGTGGGCGCAGGTGTTGATGATCGGGCCGAAGCCGACGTCGTTGCCGCCGATCTGCACCGTCACCAGGTCCGTGTCCCGGCGCACGGCGTCGAGCTGGGGTGCGTTGGTGCCCTGCGCCTGCCACATCTCGGCGGTCGTCGCTCCGGCACAGCTGACGTCCTCGAAGGTGCTCACCTGGCGCCCGTCCGCCACCAGCGAGGGGTAATTGTGGTCGGAGCGGGCGCAGTTGGCGTCCGCCTGCTGCGGGATACCGGGGCCCGAGGTGTAGGAGTCGCCGAGGGCGACGTAGTCGATGCCGTGTCCGTGTCCCGCGGAGTGCGCGGAGGCAGGTGCCGTGGCGGCCGCGACAAGGACGCAACCGCCCAGCGCCGCCCCCACTACGGCGGCTCCCCGCCGGCCTCTCGCCCCGCCCGCCGCACCCGTGCCGTTCGCCATGGATCCTCCCCCTGAGGCCGGTTCATCGCACGGCGCCGGCTCCGCAGAGCGGCCCTCGCGCTTTCGACTGGGTCTGTATACCGTCCGGTAGGTCTCGCGGACCAGAAGCGGGAAGCAATGAGTTCAGGCGCTGTTGGGGAGCAGGTCATGGGATTCGGGTACAAGACGTCCTGGCTCGCGGTGCGCGGGGCCACGGTGGCGGAGGTCGCCGACGCGCTCGCGCTGGGCGGCCGGCGCGAGGCCGGCTGGACCGAGGGCACCGCCGCCGCCTACCGCGAGGGCGTCTACGTCGCCGCTCCCGTCGACGGCTGGACCCTCGCCCACGGTCGTATCGATCTCACCCCGGGTCGTGGCCCCGAAGGCCCGGACTTCCCCGACTGGCTGCTCGCCCTCGCGGCCCGCCTGGGCGACCTGCAGTTCTTCTGCACAGACCGTGTCGGCGACTGCCACGCCTGGGCCAACGTGGAGGAGGGCCGGCTGGTCCGAGCGTACTGCTATCACGGCGCGCACGGCGACGTGCCCTTCCATCTCGGCGAACCGACCGCCGTCGAGCGGGAGTCGGGGGTAGGGACGCGTTGGCTCGAGGACGGCTGGAAAGAGTGGGAGGAGTCCGACTGGGACGAGTGGCACGCCGCCATGCCGAACGAGCAGGACGTCATGACCATCGCCCGGGACTGGGGGATCTGCCCGCTCGACATCCCCGACGACGACGCCCTCGTCGGGCGGGGCGTCCACGGGTTTCCGGCGGGAGTCAGGGCAAGGAGGTGAGCGGCGGGCTCTGCTTTCAACGCCCTTCCGCAGAACGGCTGTTGGGCGAACCGCGTGACTGCTGGGCCCAGTTGAGCCCATCGCCGATCGCGGCGGGCGGATGACCTGCGGGAACGTGTGCGAGGCTGGTGCGGGTCAGCATCCGCACCACGGAGGAGCCCTGCCGGAATGGCCATCATCCACCACACCACGCTCAAGCCCACCAAGCTGGAGCTGCTCACCGACTGGCTGCCCTCGCGCCCCTGGTACCGCGGCGGTCCGGGCGCCCCGGTGCTGACCAAGTCCGGTGGCTTCCGGCTGGACGACCCGGAGGGCGAGGTCGGCATCGAGTTCATGGTGGCCACCGACACCTCCACCCCCGAACCGACCGCCTACATGGTCCCGTTGACCTATCGCGGCGCGCCGCTGGAGGGGTCTCGGCACGCACTGGTGGGCACGTTGGAGCACGGCGTACTCGGCAAGCGCTGGGTGTACGACGGCTGCCACGACCCGGTGCTGGTCGCCGAGTTGCTGTCGCTGATCGAGGGCCAGGCGCAGGCGCAGGCGCAGAGCGTCGACGGTGCCCCCGACCCCGAGGTGATCCGCTCCTGCACCGGCGGCCCCTTCACCCTGGACGGCTTCACCCCCGAGCCGGCCGACGACCAGGAGGGCACCCGCATCCCCGCCCCGCACGGCACGGTCCTCCACGTCCACCGGGTCCTGGACCCCGTCTCCGAGAACCCGCCCCTGTGCCCGGCGGGGGCGGTCGGCCATGTGGCGCGCGGCTGGCAGGACCCGCGGGGCACCGCGTTGACGGCGGTCTTCGTGACGTTGCGCACCGACTGACCGGCGCCTTCGCGCGAAGCGCCGCCACGCTTCTGGCATGGTCCAGTCACATCTGGCACTCTCTCGAAAGTCCGGCATCCCGCGCCCCGACCCCATAAGGGCGCGGCGCACCTGCCGGTGCAGCGATCGCGCAAGCCCCGTCAGCGGCCGCCCCGGCGTACCCAGCCGGCCGGCGGCCATCGAGCAGGCCGGGAATCCCGGCCGCCGCAAAGGAGTAGCGTGTGAGATCGACCCCCCACAAGGTCCTCGGCGCCGGTGCGCTCACCGTCGCCGTGGTGGCCGCCCTCGTGCTCCCCGGCACGCCCGCCGCGGCCCGGCCGGCCGCGGCACCCGCCGCCTGCACTCCGACGCAAGTCGTCGGCAACGGCGGCTTCGAGAACGGGACTTCGCCCTGGTCGGCGTCCTCCTCCACCGTCATCACCAGCCGCTTCGGACAGACCGCCCACAACGGCAGCTCCTACGCCTGGCTGGACGGAGTCGGCGGCACCCATACGGACACCCTCAGCCAGAGCGTCACCGTCCCGGCCGGCTGCGACACGGCCACCCTCACCTTCTGGCTGCACATCGACACCGACGAGACCACCTCCTCCGTCGCGTACGACAAGCTCACGGCCAAGATCGGCAGCACCACGCTGGCCACCTACTCGAACCTCGACGACAACACCGGGTACGTCCAGAAGTCGATCGACGTGTCGGCGTACGCCGGGCAGAGCGTCACCCTCTCCTTCACCGGGACCGAGGACTCCAGCCTCCAGACGAGCTTCGTCCTCGACGACATCGCGCTCAACACCTCCGGCGGCAGCGCGCCCCCGCCGGGCGACTCCACGCGCACCCCGGCCTCGCCCTCGTACACCGCGAACCTCAGCAGCGACACGAGCGGCACGGTGTGGACCGGGCACGAGAGCGCGACCTTCAGCAATGCCTCCGCCACCGCACTGACCGAGGTCTACCTGAGGCTGTGGGACAACTACCACGGCACCTGCGACGCCATGCCGATCCGGGTCACGAACGTGACCGGCGGCACCGCGGGCGCGCCCTCCGTGGACTGTACAGCCCTCAAGATCGCTCTGCCGGCCCCGCTCGCCCAGGGCCAGAGCACCACCATCGGCTTCGACCTCGGCATCACCGTGCCCAGCGGCGCCGACCGGTTCGGCCACGACGGCGCCTACAGCTTCATCGGCAACGCCCTGCCCGTCCTCGCCGTCCGCGACAGCGCAGGCTGGCACCTCGACCCCTACACGGACAACGGCGAGTCGTTCTACTCCCTGGCCGCCGACTTCAAGGTGACCCTGGACCACCCCAGCGGCCTGCTGGTCCCGGCCACGGGCACCTCCACCGACACGCCCGGTTCCAGCGGCCGTACGGTCACGACGGCGACGGCGTCGAAGGTCCGTGACTTCGCCTGGGCCGCCGGGCCCTTCGCCAAGATATCCGGCACCTCGGCGGCCGGCGTCGCGGTGAACGTCTACTCGGTCTCGGGCATCAGCTCCGCCAGCGCCCAGTCCATGCTGAGCACCGCCAAGAGCGCCGTGGACGCCCACGCGGCCCGCTTCGGCGCCTATCCCTACGGCGAGCTGGACGCCGTGATCGACAACAACTACTGGTTCGGCGGCATGGAGTACCCGGGATTCGTCCTGGACGTGGTCAGCACCACCGCCCTCACCCACGAGATCGGCCACCAGTGGTGGTACGGCATCGTCGGCGACGACGAGTACAACAGCCCCTGGCTGGACGAGGCGTTCACGGACTACGCCACCGACCTCGCCCTCGGCAAGACCGGCGCAAACTGCTGGAGCAGCGTCTCCTGGGCCTCCAGCGCCGAGAAGATCAGCAACTCCATGGCCTACTGGGACGCGCACTCCTCGCGCTATTCCACCGTCGTCTACGGCTACGGCAAGTGCGCCCTGCACGACCTGCGCCGCGCCCTCGGTGACACCGCGATGAGCAAGCTGCTGAAGGACTACGCGACCGCCCACTGGTACGGCGTGTCCACCACGGCCGAGTTCAAGTCCGCCGCCCAGGCCGCCACGAGCACCGACCTCACCTCCTTCTGGACCCAGCACCGCATCGACGGCTGATCCGGCGAGGGCCGGTCGTGGGACGCACCCCCGGGCCCACGACCGGCCCGTACGCCACCCGGAGGCCACCCATACGGACCAAGGGCGGCCGAAGATGGCTTCGTTGGCGGTACCCGGAGTGCGGTACGGCCCGACCGCGGGTCAGATGGTTTCCGTGCGAAGCTCCATATCCCTTCAGCGCGGCCGCTCACGCCTTGCCCTCACGGGCACCCTGACCGGCCTCCTCCTCGCCCTGTCCAGCCCCGCGGCCCGGTCCGACTCGGCCCCGGACACACCCCCGCGCGGCAGCGCGTACATGGGCATAGGCGTCCTGGCCCATGACGGACGCGGCCCCTACGGCTCGGCCACCACCCGGGGGAGCCAGACCGAGGGAGTCGACGTCTCCAGCCACCAGCGTGGCGTCGACTGGCCGACCCTGTGGGCCGACGGCACCACCTGGGCGTACGCGAAGGCCACCGAGGGGTCCTCCTACACCAACCCCTACTTCGCCCAGCAGTACACCGGCCCGTACAGCGTGGGCATGGTCCGCGGGGCGTACCACTTCGCCACCCCCGACTCGGCCGGCGGTGCCGCGCAGGCCGACTACTTCCTGGCGCACGGCGGCGGTTGGACCGCCGACGGCAGGACATTGCCGGGCGCGCTCGACATCGAGTGGAACCCGTACGGCGACGCCTGCTACGGCAAGTCCAAGAGCGGCATGGTCGGCTGGATCCGCGACTTCCTGAACCGCTACAAGTCCCGCACCGGACGGGACGCCGTCATCTACACGGCGACCAGCTGGTGGACCCAGTGCACCGGCGACTACGCCGGTTTCGGCGGCAACCCGCTGTGGATCGCCCGCTATGCCTCGACCGCAGGGACGCTGCCGTCGGGCTGGTCGTCGTACACCATGTGGCAGTACACGTCCTCCGGCAAGACCGTCGGCGACCACGACCGCTTCAACGGCCCCTTGGACGGGCTGAAGTCCTTCGCGGCCGGCTGACCCCGCGCCGGGCACGCCCGGCGCGGGGTCAGGATCGGGCGGAGAGGGCAGGATTCGAGCCTGCGCGGACCGTTCAGGCCCGACCGTGAGACGCGCTCAGGTCCCCGACAAGCCACTCCGGGGCACCTCTCCTCGCTCCCGGCTGCGGTCTCCCGTGCCGTTCACCGGGTTCCTCCGAGGATGCCCTGGCCGTCAGGCCGGGGAGGAATCGGACTCCTGCGGGGCAGGGCAGGGATGGCCGGATCGCGGTCAGGGCGATCCGGCGTCCGCCCCGCACGGCGGTGATGTCGCCCGCAATGATCGAGAGCTCTCAACTGTCAGTCCGCTCGGGTAGGTTCGGATGCATGACGACAGAGGCGACCACGAAGGACGCCGGGCATGCCCGGTACACCTTCCGTGTGCGCCTGTCGAACACGGCCAGGCGCCGGCTCGAAGCCGAGTGGGATCGCTGCCGGTGGATCTGGAATGAGTGCGTCGCGAAGTCCCAGCAGGTCCACGTGCAGGGCAAAGCGGGTGGCGAGAAGCTGACGTGTGGTCCGGCTCAGCTCGACAAGATGCTGACCGAGGCCCGCAGGGCGACGCCCTGGCTGGCTGAGGGCGCGAGCGTGCCTCAGCAGCAGGTGATACGCGACTTCGCCAGGTCGAGGGCGAAAGCGCTGAAGGACATCAAGGACCGGTTGCCGATGCACCGGCGGGCCGGGATGCCCCGCTTCAAGAAGAAGCGGGAGGCGCGGCCCAGCCTCAACTACACCAAGCGCGGTTTCCGCCTCAAGGACGGCCGCCTGCACCTTGCGGGCCAGATCGTGCTGACGGTGGTGTGGTCGCGGGATCTGCCCGCCGACGCGTCGAGTGTGCGCGTGTACCAGGACAGCCTCGGCCATTGGTATGCGTCCTTCGTCGTTGCCGCGCAGAGCGAACCGCTCGCCCCCACGGGGCGCGTGCTCGGGGTGGACTGGGGTGTGAAGGAGACCGCCACCACCACCGACGACGCCTACGATCTCCCCCATGCCGAGCACGGCAGGCGGGCCGCGCAGCGGCTGGCGAGGTACCAGCGGATGATGGCCCGGCGGCGCCGTCCGAAGGGACAGCCCGCATCCGCGGGCTACCGCAAGGCGCAGGCACAGGCGGCGAAGCTGCACAAGAAGATCGCGCGGCAGCGGGAGGACACCGCCCGCAAGTGGGCCAAGTCCGTGATGCGCGGCCACGACGGGGTCGCGGTGGAGGACTTCAGGCCGAGGTTCCTGGCGAAGACGACCATGGCCCGCAAGGCGGCCGATGCCGCCATCGCCGCGACGAAGCGTGCCCTGGTCGAGATGGGCCGCAAGCACGCACGGGACGTCCGTCTCGTGCACCCGGCGCACACCACGATGGACTGTGCCACGTGCGGAGCGAGAACCAAGCACGCACTGCCTCTGTCGATGAGAACGTATACCTGCACCGTGTGCGGAGCCGTGTCCCCCAGGGACAAGAACTCCGCCCGCGTGATGCTGGTCCGGGCAGGTTGGAACCCGGACGGTGTCGAGGGCGTAAGACCACCCGAGCCGCCGGCTCCGGCGGCGGCCTGAGCCGTAAATCCCCGCACAGCCCTGGAGGGTGACGCATCCCCTCCCTCCAGAGAGGGGAGCCTTCAAGAGAACCACGGTGCCGCACCGCTGACACGGCGCCGACATGCCGGGCACGCGTACTCACCTGTCATCCCTGGTGGCCGTGTGCGAAGAGCACGCGGAGGGCCAGTGCCGTCATGACGGCGCTGGATGTCAGGGCCGTGAGCAGCCGCCCCCGGCTGCCGGTCAGGAGCCGGCCGAGCAAGGCTCCGCCGCCGGCCAGGAGGAGCTGCCAGCTGGCCGATGCCGCGAAGGCGGCCAGGACGAACACGGCCCGTTCGAGGTGGTCCGGTGCCGCCGAGGTCTGGCTGCCCAGCACCAGGGCCGCGAAGTACACCACGGTGAGGGGATTCATCATTGTGACGCCCCACAGCCCCAGGAAGGCCCGGGCGGGGCGGAGGGGTGTCTCGTCGGTACGGGAGGCCGTCCGCGGCGTGCGGTAGTGGGTGATCGCCGTTGCCGCGCCGCGGACCGCCAGCACGACGAGCACCGCGCCGGCGGCCCAGCGCAGGGGATGCACGATCGGCTCGACGGCGTGCGTCAGCGCGGATCCGCCGAGCACGGCGATCAGCGCGTAGAGGCCGTCCGCCGTCGCGACCCCCAGCGCGGCGCACGCGCCGATCCGCATCGAGGTCCGGGCGGTCAACGCCACCAGATAGGTCCCGACGGCCCCCACGGGCACGGCGATGCCGTAGCCCGCGAGAAGCCCCGCGACCAGCGCCGCGGTCATGCGTGCGCGGGCGTAGGCCTCCGCCGTGGGCCGCGCTGCTGTCGGTCGCTCACCGATCGGTCGGCGGCGGTGGACGGCAGGAAGGGGGTCGGCGAAATCATGCGCTGATCGTGGCGGCAGCGCGGCCGCCGGACAACTTCTTTTCGGACGGGCACCGGCCGGGGCACCGGCCGAGCGCGGGCACGCGTCGTCGCCGTCGTAGGCTCGCTGTGTGTTCCAGGTCGAAATCCTTCAGCTGCTGGTCTCCCCGGTGCACCGGCTCGCGGGCCGGCCGGGCGACGGAATGCCCGAACTGCCCTCCGGGGAACTGGTGACGACCGCAGAGGTGCGCGCCGGGCTGGGGCTCGTCGGCGACCGGTACTTCAACCAGGCCGCCCACCGCAACGCCTCGATCACCCTCATGGCCGTCGAACGGCTTCTGCAGCCGGGTCCGCACCCGGCGGACCTGCTGCGCACCCGGCGCAACGTCCTGCTGCGCGGAATCGACATCGACGCCTGCGTCGGCGCGACCGTCTTCCTCGACTCCGGCACCGGCCCCGTGGAACTCGAGGTGCGCAGTGCGGCCCGGCCCTGTGCCTGGATGGACACCACCCTCGGCCCTGGCGCGCAGCGTGCGCTGCGCGGCGGCGGGGGAGTGCGCTGCCGCCCCCTGACCGACGGCACCCTCACCGTGGGCCCGGCCCTGTTCGGGGTGCGCGAGCCGGGTCCCGCCTAGGCAGCCCTGCTCGTTGAGCCGGTGATGCCGGAACCGCCTACCGTGAGAACAGGGGGCCGACCCGGACAAGGACCGCCATGGACCTCCAGCTCACGGACAATGTCGCTGTCGTCACGGGAGCGAGCAAGGGCATCGGCCTCGCCCTCGCCGACGCCTTCGCCCGAGAGGGCGTGCGCGTCGTCGCCGGCAGCCGAAGCGTCACCCCGGAGCTCGAAGAGCTGCACGAAAAGTACGGCGTCACCGCAGTACCGGTCGACCTGGCCACCGCGGACGGACCCCGCACACTCGTCCGGCTCGCGGTGGAGCAGTACGGCAGGGTCGGCATCCTGGTCAACAACCTGGGTGCCGCGACGCCCCGGCAGAGCTTCCTGGACATCGACGACGCCGAATGGCAGCGCATCTTCGACCTGACCCTGTTCAGCGCGGTCCGGACCAGCCGCGCGGCGCTTCCCCACCTGCTGGCCGCGGACGGCGGTGCCATCGTCAACATCAGTTCCATCAACGCGCGCCTGCCCTTCCCCGCGGTGGTGGACTACTCCGCGGCGAAGGCCGCCCTGGCCAGCCTGACCAAGTCGCTGTCCGAGGAGTTCGCGCCCCAGGGCGTCCGGGTCAATGCGATCGCTCCGGGGCCGGTTCGCACTCCGTTCTGGACCGCGCCGGGTGGCTTCGCCGACGCCACGGCGGCCCAGGCCGGCACCACCGCGCAGGAAGCCATCGATGTCGTCGTGCCGCAGAGCATGGGCATCTCCACCGGGCGGGTCACCGAACCGCACGAAGTCGCCGACCTGGCACTCTTCCTCGCCTCGCCACTGGCGGGCAACATCACGGGAGCCGAGTTCACCATCGACGGGGGCCAGGTCAAGACGCTGTGACCGCCCCGCCCGCCCCCTCGGCCCGGCGCCCCGCCGACGGCGTCGCCGCTTGGTGACCGGGCCCGGTCAGGTGCCCGAGACGGCCAGTTGATCGGCCAGCCGGTGGGCCTGGGCGAGCAGGGCGCCGTACGTTGCGACCTCGTCCGGGTCGTCCCTCGTGGAACGGACCAGGTCCCGGCGCAGCTCGTTCAGCGTCGCGCGCAACCGGGCCACGGCCGCGCGCAGCTCGTCCTCGTGCCCGTCGCGGTCGTCACCGAACCGGCTGTGGCTGTAGAGCCGTAGCGCGTGTGCCGTGCGGCGCAGGAACTCGGCGTAGCGGTGCGCGAGTTCGGGGTGCGGCCGGGGTGCCGCGAGCTCCTCGGCGGCGGCCTCCAGCACGGTGCGGGTCACGCCCGCCGTGTGCACGGCCGCGTAGTCCAGCACCAGGATCGCGTCGTCGTACCCCTTGCCGGGCGGTGGCCCGGCGCCGGTGCGGCGGCGCAGGTTGCCGCGCAGGCTCTCCCGGCCCCACTCGACCGAGGAGCGTGCCTGCTCCACGAGCCGGTGCAGCCGCAGGGCCCGCTCGTGCCGGGCACCGGCCTCCTCGGCGTCCCAGCGTCCCTCGGCCAGCCCCTCGGCGACGGCCAGCAGGATGTCGTGGGCCTCCTCGGTCGCGTCCTTCAGCACGGCCCTGCTGTCCCGCAAGTACAGCGGCGGCCGCACCAGCGCGTTGACGGAGATGCCGACCACGGCCCCGAACAGGGCCTCCGCGAGCCGGGCCGCGGAGGCGGCGACGGTGACGGTTGCGCCGGTCAGGACGAAGAGGGCGCCGGTGGCCGCGTAGATGCCCTGGCTGCCCAGGCGCCGCCACTGGCCGAGCAGCATCGCGAGGGGCAGGACGACGGCCATCGCGGCCACCGTGTCGTGCACCGGCAGCGCCACCGCGGTGGCCACGACCGTGCCGGCCGCGATCGCCGCGAGCTGCTGCAATCCGTGCGCGATCGACCGGTACACGGTCGACTCCACCAGGACCACTGCCACCCAGGGCGCGACGAACGCCATCGGAGCGTGCAGCCACCAGCCCGCCACCGCCCAGGCCAGCCATGCGGCCAGGGCCGCCTTCACCGCCTGCGCGGCCAGATCGCGCTCCCGGCACGGTCCGGCCCACGCTCGTGCCAGACCGTGCGCCGCGGCCGTCGCCTCGTGCCCCAGCGCCTGCCACGTCACTCGCACGCGCCGGGTGCCACCCTGGGCACGCCCGCGCATCGTCCGCCCGCATCGCATACCTTTCGGGTGACCAGCGGCCCAACCCCTACGCGCCTTCACCGGCCTTCGGCCCTGTTCAGGTGGCGCGGCGGCCGCGTGCGCCGAGACCTCGCCCCGCACGATCACCGTGCCGGCCGGCAGCAGCAGCCCGCGATCGCCCGTGCGGCGGCCGAGTGCGGTCCTGCCTGCCGATGGACGGCTCACGCACCCGCAGGCCATCCGTGGTCGCCCAGCCGGCCGACCGCGAAGTCCCGTTCCGCGCAGGTGTCGAGGATGCGGGGCAGCGCGCCGAGCGCCGAGCGCCAGGCGCCCGGGGCGGAGGTGCAGTCGGAGTCGTGGAGCAGGATGGTGCCGCCGCCGTCGAGATCGCGGGTGACGGTGCGGTGGACGGAGGCCGGGGTGGCCCGGGCCGTCCAGTCCTCCCCCCAGCAGGTCCACAGCACCGGCGTGAGGCCGAGGCGGCGGGCCGCCAGATGGGCGGCGGTCGACATGACGCCGTAGGGCGGCCGGAAGAGGGTGGGCGCCCGCCCGGTGATCGAGGCGACGGTGTCGCGGGCGCGGGCGAAGTCGTCGTGGGTCGCGCGCGGGCCGCGCAGGAGCAGCGGGCGGTGCAGCCAGCCGTGGATGCCGATCTCGTGGCCCGCCCCGGCGATCTCGCGGACCAGACCGGGTGAACGGTGCGCCTGTGCGCCGAGCAGGAAGAAGGTGGCGTGCACCCCGCGCTCGGCGAGCAGTCGCAGGAAGAGCGGGGTGGAGCGAGGGTCCGGTCCGTCGTCGAAGGTCAGGGCGACGTGGCCTGGACGGCCGCGGCCCGCGAGACGGGGCATGAGCCGGTTGCGCAGGGGGCCGAAGGTGGAGACGACGGGTGCCGCATGGGCGGCGGCGAGCGCGGGCAGGGCTGCCAGGGCGGCGGTGCGGAAGGCGTGGGCGGCGGTCACGAGTGGCGGCCTTCCGGCTGTGAGGCGTGATGCGGGGTGCGGTCGTCCAGATCGAGGCCGTGGTCGATGGCGTGCGCCAGTGCCGGGCCGTCGTACGCCGTCACGATTCCGGCGCCGACGGCGCACGCCCACACGGCGCACGCGACGGCGGCCGTGGTGGCGAGCCGCCGTGGCGTGCCGCCCCGGCTCGCGCGGCGGCGCGGGTCGTGCCGTGGGAGCCCCGAGTTGTGCAGGCGGGCTATCTCCGCCGCCGGGCCTCTCTCCGGCGTCGCGGCGAACAGGGCGAGGCCCGTCTCGCGCTGACGCGGACCGAGCGGGCCGTCGATCAGGTCGTGCAGCACGGCCTTGAGGTCGACCGCGTCACGGATCCACGCCGCCGCTCCGGCCTCCTCCAGGGCGGCGGCGTTGGTCAGGCCATGGCCGGGTATGCAGCGGTAACTGGCGACGGGCAGGCCCGCGGCGAACGCCTCCAGGGAGGTCAGTCCGCCGGCGTTCTGGATGAGGACGTCGGCGGCGTGCATCAGCCCGGGCATGTCGTCGACCCAGCCGTAGGCATGCTCGATGCCATCGGCGCGCAACCGCTCGGCCAGGGCCTGGTTCCGGCCGCAGACGACGACCGGTACGGCGGCGCCGCAGTCGCGCACCTCCAGTGCCACCCGCCGCAGCGGCCCGACGCCCCAGGACCCGGCGACCAGCAGGGCGAGCGGAGTGCGCGGCGGGAGCCCGAACCTGGCCCGTGCGCGGTCGCGTTCCCGTCGGTCGCAGGGCCGGAACCGCGGGTCGGTGACCGGCCCGCACACCCGCACGTCCCCGGCGCCGGCGGCCCGTGCCTGGGCGGCGGGCACGGCGTGGGCGGCGAGGTGGACGTCCACGCCGTCCGCCACCCACAGCGGATGCACCGAGAAGTCGGTCAGATAGGTCACGACCGGGACGGTCAGCCGCCCGTCCCTGCGCAGGTCGCCCAGCACCCGGCTCGCACCCGGGTAGGTGGAGACGACCGCGCCGGTCGACGGGGCCAGGGCACGCAGCACCCGCCTCTCCGCCGCGCGCAGCAGCGCCCGCGCCGCCGGGCCGCCGCCCCCGGCCCGCTCGGTGCTGGAGTAGATCCGCTGGTAGGCCCACGGTGCCCGGACGAGCATCCGGTGATAGCCCTCCTGGACGGCTCGGCCGAGTCGTGCGGGCAGCAGGTCCAGCAGATCGTGCCGGTCGACCGTGAAGCCGTCCGCGACGAGGCGCCGGGCGAGTTCGGCGGCGGCGCCGTCGTGACCCGCCCCGACGCTCGCGGAGATGATCGCGATGCGGCCGGAGGGCGTCGGCTCGCTGCGCGGGCGCGGTACGGGACCCGCGGGCGCGGGCCCGGGAAGCGTGCGTCCGGCGTAGGGCATGGGCTGGTCCTCCGGGCCTCGGGAGAGCTGGCGGCTCTACAAGATGTAGTAGATCGCGCTTCGAAGCCCGGAGCATACCTCCTACAGCTAGTAGGAGATGACCGGGTAGCCTGTCCGGACGAAAGCGGAGGAAGGGCGGACGGTGAGCGACCCGAAGGGCGAGGAAGCGGCCGGCGGATCCGGCAGGCGGGCGCGGGGCGAACTGGAGAGCGACGTGCTGGCCGCACTGTGGGCCGCCGACGGCCCGCTGACCGCCCGTCAGGTCCTTGAGCGCCTGCCCGGCGACCTGGCGTACACCACCGTGCTGACCATCCTGTCCCGCCTCTACGACAAGGGCATGCTCGTACGGAACCGGGAGGGGCGCGGATACGCCTACACACCGGTCCGGGACGAGGCGTCGCACACGGCCCGGCAAATGCGGTCGCTGCTGGAGGAGGGTTCCGATCGCGAGGCGGTGCTGACCCGCTTCGTGTCCGAACTCTCCGCGCGGGACGAGCAACTGCTGCACCAACTGCTGTCCGGGCACGACCCACGGCACGAGCGCTCCGACGGAAGGCAGTGAGCCGGTGCTGATCAGCGTCTACGTTCCGTTCGCCGTCACGGCCGTCCTCACGCTGCTCGCGCCGCGGCTGGCCCGGCGGCTCACCCCGCGCCCCGCCGCCTGGTCCCTGGCCTGCGCCGCACTCGTCACCGCGGTGGGCTGGACCGGTTCGCTCGCCCTGCTGGCGTTCACCGGGATCGCGCAGATTCCCCAAGTCGCGGCCGAGGGCCACTGGTCGGTGGCCGCGCTGCGCGCCGAGGACCCCGTGTACGCCGTTGTCGCGGCGGTCAGCGCGGTCGTCCTGGCCGCGAGCGCCGTCTCGCTGGCCGTGGCCTCGTTCCGCCAGGTCCGCCAGGTCGCGCGGGCGCGGCGGGAGTGTGCCGGGCTGCGCGGTGACACGGAACTGGCCGTGCTCGACGACGCCACACCCCTGGCGTTCGCCCTTCCCGGCGCCCCCGGTCGGATCGTGGTGTCCCGGGGAATGCTGCGCTGTCTCGCCGACGACGAGCGCGAGGCCCTGCTGGCGCACGAACGGGCCCATCTGCGTGGACGGCACCACTTCTTTCTGAGCCTGTGGCGGCTCACGGCTGCCCTGAACCCGCTGCTGCGCCCCCTGGCCGACACCGGCGCCTTCGTCCTGGAGCGCTGGGCCGACGAGGAGGCCGCCGCACAGGTGGGCGACCGCGTGGTCGTCGCCCGCGCGGTCGGACGCGCCGCACTCGCGTCGGCGGGCGCCTCCCGCCCCGCCTCGCTGGCCGTGACCGGCGGGGAAGTGCCCCAGCGAGTACGGGCTCTGCTGGCGCCGCCCCCGGCCCGGCGCAGCCTGCCCTTCCTGGCCGGCGCCCTGTTGCTGACGGTGTGCTGCGCGAGCCTGGCCAACGCTGCTTCCGACAGCGATCGCATGGTCGACAGCGCGCAGCGAGCGCGGTGCGCGGTGCCGGTGGGCGCGGCGAGCACGGCGCCGACGGGCGACCACCGGCACGGGCCCGCCTTCTGCTGCGGCCCTCACCACCGGGGTGAGCGCGGTGAACACCAGCCGTAGAACTGCGTGTCCTCACCCGCCCGCCGACACATCGGCCTGGGACCGGTTCGGCGGACCGCGACGAGCGGGGTGCGGGCCGCCACGCCGCCGTCCGCCCCGCTTCGGTGTCCGGCCGGGGAACAGCGGCTCTGCCCGCGCCCACCGCGCGTCCGATGACCGGAGGAAATGTCCCGGGCGGCCCCCGCGGGCACATCACCCAAGGCTCGGCGGCGTCCGGTCGGCGTGCCGGAGGATCGCCCGCGTCGCCACCCGGGACGGGGTGACCCGCAGTGCGGTGTTGCGCAGGGCCACGGCCGGCGGATGGGACAGCCGCCGGCCCATCCGGCCCGCCTGCCGGGCCGCACGGGCGACCGCCTGCGAGCGCGGGCGGCGCTCGGCGTTGTGCGACTTCCTCGCCGCGCAGGGCACACCGACCCGGAGCAGCGGACGGTGACGCTGCTGACCTGCGTGGACGGCCTGGTCTTCGCCGGCTGGTGAACGGCGGGAGCGTGTCGGAGGAGGAGATCCGCGGACTCGTGACGGCCACCCTGCGCTGAGCGGTACGACGACGGCGGCGGTACGCATCAGAGCGGCCCTGTGCCCCTTGTGGCTCACGGCAGTTGACGGTGGCCCGAGGTCACGGCGGCGCCGCTCGCAGGGCGCGCAGCACGGCCCAGACCACCGACACCAGCGGCACGGCCACCACGGCACCGATCACCCCGGCGATGATGCTGCCGGCGATCACCGACACCGCGACGACCAGCGGATGCAGCCGTACCGCCCAGCTCATCACCAGCGGATGCAGCACATGCCCCTCCAGCTGGCCGATCACGACGATCAGCGCCAGCACGGCCAGAGCCGTCAGCGGCCCCCGCCCGGCCAGCGCGACGATGGTGGCGACGGCGAGCGCGACCGGCGAGCCCACCAGTGGCACGAACGCGGCGAAGAACTCCAGCAGCGTCAGCGGCAGCGCGAGCGGCACCCGCAGCACGAGCAGCGCGACACCGACGAGCACGGCATTGGTCGCGGCCACGATGATGATGCCGCGCGTGTACCCGGCGAAGGCCCGCCAGGCGGCCCACCCCGCCCGGTCCCACGCCGGACGGGCGCCGATCGGCAGCAACTGGTCGCGCACCCAGCGCCACAGGCGTTCGCCGGAGTGGATGAAGAACACCGAGGCGAACAGCGCCAGCGCGCCCCCCGTGACCAGCTCGACCACCCGGCTCAGCCCGCTGACGGCACGGCTGAGCAGGCTGGACCGGTGTGCGGCCAGATAGTGCGTCACCTGGTTCTCCAGCTCGGACAGCCGGCCGGGACTCAGCCGGAACGGCGGCCGCTGGAGCCACTGCTCGATGCGGTGCACCCCGCCCCGGAACTCACCCGTCAGCCTGGCCGACTCGCCCGCCACGGCGTTGCCCACCAGGGCGAGCAGGGCCAGCAGGAGCAGGATGCTGCCCAGCAGCGCCACGGCGACGGACAGCGGCCGCGGCAGGAACCGGTTGAGCTGGTCCGTCAGCGGCCGCAGCACGGAGGTGACGACCAGCGCGAGGAACAGGGCCACGGCGATGAGCTGGAAGCTGCCGAGGATGCTGAAGACGCCGTAGACGACGACGCCGACGAGGATGAGCCGCCAGGCGTAGGCCGCCCCGACCCGCAGCCACGGCACCGTCCGCTCGGCCGCCGGCACCGGCTCGGTGCGCGGGACGGCCGGGAGCCGCACGGTGTACGCCGGCCGGCTGCCCAGCACCCGCCCCCTGCGGCGTCGGCCATCCGGCCCGGCCGCCCGCCGACGCGCATCGCCCACCACCGCTCCGGCTCCTCTCCGTCACCCTTGATGACGGTCGGTCACTTGTAGAGAACCGTAAGCGGACGGCGCGAGAGGGGCGCGCCCAACGCGCCCGCGCGCGGATTCCCCCGGACGGGGACGTTTCACGGCCGGATCGCCGTCGCCCTACGCGTCGCCGAGAAACGTGGCGGTCTCCGTGAGCGGCGCCCGGTCGATGCGGGGGAACGGCGCCGAGGCATCCTCGAAGCCGATCGACACACCCGCGAACAGGATCGGCTCCTTCGGAGGTGACACCACCTCCGCGACCGTCCGGTGGTACACCGACCACGCCATCTGCGCGCAGCTGTGCAGCCCCTCGGCGCGCAGCAGCGGCATCACCGTCTGCAGGTACATCCCGAGGTCGGCCCACTGCGCCGCGCCCATGTCCCGGCCGATGTAGCACAGCAGGAGACACGGGGCCCCGAAACAGGACCAGTTCGCCGCGACGGCCGTCCGGCGGGCCTCCGCGTCCCCGCGCCGGATCCCGAGTGCGCCGAAGCGCTGGGCGGCCGCCGCGGACCGCCGCTCCCGGCAGGGAGACCTCGGCTCCGGTGGATACATCCGGTACTGCCGCTCGTCCCCGGGATCACCGGCGGCCGCTCGTTCGACGGTGCGCTTCTTCAGTTCGGCCAGCGGGGCACCGGTGAGCACATGGACGTGCCACGACTGGAGATGGCCGCCCGAGGGCGAGCGCGCGGCGGCGGCCAGGACCCGTTCCAGCGCCGCACGCGGGACCGGCTCGTCCGTGAAGGCCCGCCCGCCCGCAGGCTCGCCACCGCCTCGTACACATCCACCTGGGTGACCTCCGGGCCGACTCCGCCTTCCGCGGCATCGACGCGGGCCGGCCGCCGCATGTGACCGAAGGCCGTCCCGCCCGGCGCATCCCCGCCTCCACATGTCCCCCCTACGAACACCCGCTCGACACGGCGGCCCCACCTGCGCGCTCACACCACAGATCTCCGTCGGCGACCGGCGTCGGGAGCAGGTGCGCACAGGACATTCACAACCGCCGTGGGTGGCCCGACAGGGGCGGGGCACCCGGAGAGCGTCGTCGGCAGAAGGGATCAGCCAGTGATCACTGTCGCCGTGCTGTTGCTTCCCGTCCTCACGGTCCTGCTGTTCGGCCTCGACCAGGTCGAGGACCGCTGGATCCTGCGTCCGCCGACGGCCCGCCGCACCAGGCACCGTCGGCGCCGTCGTCTGAGGGCGGGCCGCCGCTGATCCGTCGCCGGCAGGCTCTTATCGGCCCGTCGCCGTGCCGTCGTCCAGGCCGGCGCAGCGCCGGTAGCGGAGGATCGCCTTGCCGAGCTCGACCCGCTCCGGTTCGGGGAGTGTGCCGCCCTGCACGTAGTCCAGGATGTGCTCGGCGACCGTCCGCAGTTTGGTGTTGGTGCGCTGGGAGACGTCCCTGAGCGCCCGCCAGGCCTCTTCCGGGGCGATCCGCCCGACGACGACCACGGCTCCGATGGCCTGGTCGATCACCGCGTGCGAGGACACAGCGCGCTGCAACTGCTCGTTCTCGGTCACCAGCCGGTCGTACTCCGCGGCGAGCTCGGTCGA
This sequence comes from Streptomyces sp. NPDC050743, assembly GCF_044456925.1. Taxonomy (NCBI): domain Bacteria; kingdom Bacillati; phylum Actinomycetota; class Actinomycetes; order Kitasatosporales; family Streptomycetaceae; genus Streptomyces; species Streptomyces sp. NPDC050743. The sequence continues at coordinate 20,895 of NZ_JBITGJ010000031.1, read as the reverse complement.
GGAGAGCAGCACAAGCGGCTGCTGCCGGGAGAGAGCGAAGAAGGCCATGGAGCACCTTTACGGGGTCGGGAGCGTCACTGCCACGGCTGCCCTCGATGGGCGCTTGCACACCAATTGAAGCAGCAGCGCGAGACACCGTCACGCCGCTCGGGCCCTGCCGAAGGGCGTGAACATGCGTGCGCCCGACCTGCCCCTGCCCTTCCGGTTGGGCGCATGCCGGACCGGCCGGCGCGCTTTCATCCCTCCCGGCCGACGCGGCCGCGTTCGGCCGCCCGGCCCACCGGCAGCAGGTCGCGGATGTCGGCGGGGAGGGCGCCGGCCATCCGTTCGGTCAGCTCCGGGGCCAGCGCGGCGTCGAGCACCTCCATCACCGCGGCGGCGTCCCGCAGGGCCGTGTCCTCGTCGGTGCCCGCCCGGTCGGCGATGCGTCCGGCGAAGACGGTCAGCCCGAACCGCTCGCCCGATACGCCGGAGTCGGCCCCGGCCGACGCGTCGGCCGCCTCCCGCATCGCCGCCGCCATGTCCGGCGGCAGCTGTGCGGCCACATGCCGGGCCAGTCCGGACGGCAGCCGCTCCGACAGCGTGCTCACGACGGCGTGTGCGGCCCGTTCGGCCGAACCCCGGTCCGGCAGTTGGGCCAGCGCCTGCACCTTTCCGATCATCTCGTCGTGGTGCATGAGGCCGGTTCCTTCCTCACGAAGTCCTGACGGTGACGCCCCCTCGCCGCGGGCCGGGCAGCAACCTGCTCCCGGCCGACGGCGCCGTCACCGGAGTCGGCCGCGTCTCCCACGGCCCCGGCCGAGTACCCCGGTCGCCGCCACCGGTACCCGGCCCGGCGGCGCCCCTGTGGAGGTGAGCGCCGCCGCGGACGGCGAAGAGCGGGGCCGTTCGCCGGTGCCGCCGGCTCAGCTCTCGGCGTTCTGCTGGGTCCACGTCCAGGCGTACTGCAGCCAGTCCGCGACCGTCAGCGCGCCGAGGCCACCGCAGACCAGGCGGGTGAGCCGGGGCGCGGCCGCGTAGGAGCACACCAGGGCGCCGGCGGCCCAGGCGGACGTGCAGAACGGGCAGGACAGCAGGTCACCGACGGCCCGCCGCACCCCGTCGCCGCGCGGTTCGTCGACGACCTCGCCGGCCTCGCCCTCGCCCGCACGGCGGGTGAACGGCGCCCGCAGAAAGCTCGTGATCTTGTCCCTGGTCAGCAGCCTGGACGCCTTGTAGGCCGCCGTGCCCAGCAGCACGACGTCCCACGGCGGAAGCTCCTGCGGCAGGCGGACACCCCGGCGCCGGGCCAGCACCGCGTATCCCCCGGCGCCCGCCGTGAAGACGGCGGCGAGAACGGCGTACCCGGCGAGAGGAGCGTTGCCCCGGCCGTCGTACTGCCCTGCGTCCGTCATGCCCTGACCTCCGGTGCGTGTGCTGCCGTGGCCGGCAACGAGTTCCCCGGGGCAAGGGGGCGACACGCGGCCAAGGGGCGGCGGGGCCGCGCGGCGGAGGCGGGCCGGCGTGTGGGATGCCACATATGACCTGGTTCGCACGCCCTCCCTGTCCCGCCCGGTGCCGGGCTACCGTTGCGTCGAGCCCCTTTTCCCTTTTCCTTCCCGGACGGCCTGGCTGTGCTCACTGATCTGTCCCCTCTCATCGCTGCGACGTCGCGCTGGCTGACGGTCGCCTATCCGCCGAGCGGCGGCGCGCTGGCCTCCGCACTCTGCGAGGCGCAGGCCCGGCAGGCGGTGACCGTCGCTGCGCGGCTGCGCTACCCGACCGACATCGACGCGGCGCTCGTCACGATGGCCGGCCCCGGCGGCGCCGCCCGGCTGGACTGGGTCACGGGTGCCGAGCGCACCGGCGAGGAGGGCGCGGACGACGACTGGGCCTGGCGGACCTGGGTGGACGAGGTTGTGGCCAGCTGGGCGGCCGGCCTGCTCACCGACCCCGAACTGGCCGGCCTGGCCGTCGCCGCACTCGCCGAGGGCGAGCACGGCCCGGGCTCGCCGGCCGAGTTCCGGCGCCTGCTCGCCCCCGACGACGGCGACCGGCGCGCCGCCGCCCTGCTGCGCCACCCCGACCTCCTCGCCCCCGTGGCCGAGCTCCACCTCGACCAGCTCCTGGACCGGCTCGGACCGGGCCGCACCCTCGCGGCCTGAGCCCGCGATCCGCCGGACCGGCCCGGTGTCGTATGCCCCCGCGGGGGTACTGCGGAGCTGATCCGGGGTCGTGGCCGGCTGGGCGGCCGGCTCCGGGCGACGGCAGGGAGGCGAAGGCGATGCGCGTGCCAGTCGACGGCAGGGCGGCCCGTGCCGGATCCGGGCCGTGGCCGAGGCCGCCGTACGACGGGCCGGCGGTCCGCGGGCCGGTCCCGCCCACCGAGGGGTGAGGCTCGGCCATGGCCTTCAAGAACCCCGTGGACCGCGGCGGGACGGGCCGCGGCCGGTTCGAGCAGTTCGCGGAGTACGCCTCCAACTTCACCAGCTCGCCGGTGTTCTTCCTCTTCTGCCTGCTCCTCGTCGGCTTCTTCGTCGCCGCGCACGTCGCGCACCTGCGGCTCGAACTGCTCCTGCTGGCGGGCGAGTCCATGACCGCGGTCACCCTGCTGCTGCTCGCCCTGCTGAAGAACGCCGAGATGCGGGCCGAGCATGCGATCCAGCGCAAGCTCGACGCGATCGCCGGTGCGCTGCTGGAGGCCCACGCCGAGGACGGGAGCCGGGCCTTCGAGGAACTGCGGAACGCGATCCGGATGGAGGAAGAGACCTGAAGACCTGACCGAGGCGGACAAAAGGGCGCGGCGGTGCTTCACCTCACCCTCGCGAGGGACGACGATGCGGTGTCATGGACATTTTGCTCGTCGCCAGCGCGTTCAACAGCCTCACCCAGCGCGTGTACGCCGAACTGACGGACCACGGGCACCACGTGGACGTCGTCCTCGCCTCACAGGGCACCGAACCCGTCCGGGACGCCGTCCGGGAACTGCGGCCGGACCTGGTCATCGCACCGATGCTCAGGACGGCGCTGCCCGAGGACGTGTGGCGCGAACACACCTGCCTGATCGTGCATCCGGGTCCGCCCGGTGACCGCGGCCCGTCCTCGCTGGACTGGGTCATCGCCGAGGGGGCGCGGCAGTGGGGCGTGACGGTCCTGCAGGCCGAGGCGGCGATGGACGCGGGCGCGATCTGGGCGGCGGAGCCGTTCCCGGTACCGCCCGTCGGCAAGAGCGACCTGTACCGCAACGAGGCCTCCGACGCCGCCGTCACCGCCGTCCACACCGCCGTACGGCGCTACGCCGAAGGCGTTCACAAACCCCGGCCGCAGTCCGACGGCTCGGTCAGCGTGGTCTGGCGCGACGCCTTCCGGCAGCAGCGGCGCCGCATCGACTGGGAGTGGGACGACACCGAAACGATTCTGTGCAAACTCCGCGGCGCCGACTCGCAGCCGGGCGTCCTGGACGAACTCCTCGGCCGGGAGGTGTTCCTGCACGGCGGGCACCCCGAGGACCGGTTGCGCGGCCGTCCCGGCGAACTCCTCGCGCGGCGGGCCGGCGCCGTCTGCCGGGCCACCCGTGACGGCGCGGTGTGGATCCCGGAACTGCGCCCCCGCAAGAACTCCGGCGATCCCGCGCCCTTCCGCCGCCCGGCCGCCTCCGTGCTCGCCGCCTGGGAACCCTCCCTCGAACTCCCGGAAGCACCCGTCCCGTTGGAGCTGCCGTCCGACCGGCGGACCTGGACCGACATCCGCTACCGGCAGCACGGCGACCTCGGCTTCCTCGGTTTCTCCTTCCCCGGCGGCGCTATGAGCACCGACCAGTGCCGCAGGCTGCTCGCCGCCTACGAGTACGCGCTCTCCCGGCCGACCCGCGTCCTGGTGCTCGGCGGGGACCGCGACTTCTTCTCCAACGGCATCCATCTGAACGTCATCGAGGCGGCGCCCGACCCGGCCCGGGAGTCCTGGGTCAACCTCAACGCCATGGACGACCTGGTCGAGGCTGTACTGCGCACCACCGACCGGCTGGTCGTGGCCGCGCTCGCCGGCAACGCGGCGGCAGGCGGCGCCATGCTCGCCCTCGCCGCCGACGAGGTGTGGTGCCGTACCGGCGTCGTCCTCAACCCGCACTACCGGCGCATGGGCCTGTACGGCTCCGAGTTCTGGACGTACACCCTGCCCCGCCGCGTCGGCGCGGAAGCCGCCGAGCGGCTGACCACCGAGGCCCTGCCCGTCAGCGCCGCGTCCGCCGAGCGACTCAGGCTCGTGGACCGGCTCGTACCGGCCGCGCCCGGCGAATTCCCGGCCGCTGTACGGCAGTTGGCGGCCGAGCTCGCCTCCTCGCCCTTCCTGGACGTGCGGATCGCCGCCAAGGCCGCCCGCGCCGCAAAGGACCACGAACGCCCGCTGGCCGGCTACCGCGAGTCCGAACTGGCCCGGATGCACACCATCTTCCACGACCCCGAGGCCCCCTACCACGCCCTGCGCTCCGCCTTCGTCCGCAAGACACCGTCCGGCTCACCCCGGCCCCTCGCCGTGCCCGCCGGAGCCGTCCGGTGACGCCGCGGCTGCTGGTGGCGGGCGTCGGCAACATCTTCCTCGCCGACGACGCCTTCGGCCCCGAGGTGATCCGCGCCCTCGGCGGGCGCCCGCTGCCGCCCGTGGTGCGGGTCCACGACTACGGCATCCGCGGCATGGACCTCGCCTACGACCTCCTCGACGGGTACGACACCGCCGTCCTCGTGGACGCCGCGCGGCGCGGTCACGACCCGGGCACCCTCTCCCTGATCGAGGCCGAACCGCCCGACGGCAGCGTCGTGCCCGAGGCCCACGGCATGGACCCCGTGAAGGTGCTCGCCCTCGCCACCCACCTCGGCGAGGAGCCGCTGCCCCGTGTCCTCGTCCTGGCCTGCGAGCCCGAAGTGCTGCCGACCGGCGACGAGGACCTCCTGCCGGGGCTCAGCACACCGGTGCGCGAAGCCGTCGGCCGGGCCGTGGACGCCCTGCACACGCTGATCCCGGCTCTGCTCGCCGACCCCGGCGCGCCCGCGCCCCCGTTGGGCCGCCCGGTGGAATCCGGGCCCCCCTGCCCGGCTGCGCTGCCCGGTACGGCGGGCGGCTGAGCGGAAGATCGGTGGAGCCCGGGCCGCAAGCACGCGGACCGGGCTCCACCGCCGTATCCGAGGAGCAGCGCCCATGTGCCGGTCCGACGTCAAGCAGGCCGTCCTGGCGAAGAACGACGACCTGGCCGCGGAGCTGCGCGGCGATCTCGCCCGGCAGGGCGTGACCGTCGTCAATCTGCTCTCCAGCCCCGGCAGCGGCAAGACCGAGCTCCTGGGCAGGGTCCTGGCCCGCGCGGTGCAGCGGGAGGTGCCCGTGGCGGCGCTGACCGCGGACCTGGCCACCGAGAACGACGCCGTCCGGCTCGCCCGGTCGGGCGCCCCCGTCCAGCAGCTGCTGACCGACGGACTGTGCCACCTGGAGGCCCGCCAGGTGCGGGCCCGGCTGGCGGGCTGGCTGCCCGCGGACACCTCCGTGCTCTTCGTGGAGAACGTCGGCAACCTCGTCTGCCCGGCCGCGTACGACCTCGGCGAGACCCTTCGGGTCGTGCTGATGGCGGTCACGGAGGGCGAGGACAAGCCGCTGAAGTACCCGACCGCGTTCGGCTCCGCGCATCTGGTCGTGATCACCAAGACGGACCTCGCCGAGCCGGCCGGCTTCGACGAGACCGCCTTCCGGGCGAACGTGCACCGGGTCAATCCGGGCGTGGAGATCGTGCGGTCCTGTGCCCGCACCGGCGTCGGTGTCGGCACCCTCCTGGACCGCGCCCTGGCCGCCCGGGATGGCATCCCCCACCAGCCACCGCTCGCGCCGCACCCGCACGGCCACCACCACAGCACGCCCGCCCCCGCCGTATGACGGCCCCGGCGACCGGCCTGGTCCGCCGCCGGCTCACGGTGCGCGGCACCGTGCAGGGAGTCGGCTTCCGGCCGTACGTGCACCGCCTGGCCGCCGGCCTCGGCCTCGCCGGATTCGTCGGCAACACCGGCGACGGCGTGATCATCGAGGTCGAGGGCCCGGCGGACGAGGTCGACCGCTTCTGCGTCGCGCTGGCCGAGCAGCCACCGCCCCTGGCCACCGTCAGCGCCATCGCCGGCGAGGACCTGCCCGCCACCGGCGACGCCGGCCCCTTCGCCATCCGCTCCACCGCGCGCGCCGGCGGCCGCACCCAGCTGCCGCCCGACACCGCGACCTGCGCCGACTGCCTGCGCGAACTGGCCGATCCGGCCGACCGCCGGCACCGGCACCCGTTCGTCACCTGCACCCACTGCGGCCCCCGCTTCACCATCGCCACCGCGATGCCCTACGACCGGGCGGCCACGACCATGGCCGCCTTCCCCATGTGCCCCACCTGCGCCCACGAGTACGGCGATCCCGCCGACCGGCGCTTCCACGCCCAGCCGGTCGCCTGCCCCGACTGCGGGCCGCGGCTCACCCTGATCCCGGCCCTCGGCGGCCTCCGCACGGCCCGGGACGCGCACGCCCTCGCCACGGCACGGGCGCTGCTGGCGGCCGGGCGGATCGTCGCCGTCAAGGGCGTCGGCGGCTACCACCTGGCCTGCGACGCCACCGACGACCGGGCCGTGGCCGCCCTGCGCGACCGCAAGGAACGCGGCGGCAAGGCCTTCGCGGTGATGTGCGCCGACCTCGCCACCGCCGAGCGGATCGCGGTCCTCTCCGCTGCCGAACGGGCCGCGCTGACCAGTGCCCGCCGCCCCATCGTCCTGCTCCGCGGGCGCACCGCGCCGGACGGCCTCCGTCTCGCCGACCAGGTCTGCCCGGGCAGCCCGTACGTGGGCGTGATGCTGCCCTACACCCCGGTGCACACCCTGCTGTTCGGGCTGCCCGGAGATCCACCAGGCCCCCGGGCGCTGGTGATGACCAGCGGCAACCGCTCCGGCGAACCCATCGTCACCGACGACGCCGAGGCCCTGACCCGGCTCGCCGGACTGGCCGACGCCTGGCTCGCCCACGACCGGCCCATCGCCTCGCCGTGCGACGACTCCCTGCTGCGGATCCGCCCGGACGGCACCGAACAACTCCTCAGACGGTCCCGCGGCTACGTGCCCCGCCCGCTGCGGCTCCCGGTGCCGGTACCGCCCGTGCTCGCGGTCGGCGGCGACCTGAAGAACGTCCTGTGCCTGGGCGAGGGCGACCAGGCGTGGTTCGGGCCGCACATCGGCGACATGGGCGAGCTGGCCACCCTGGAGGCGGCCGAGCGCGCCGAACGGCACCTGACCCGCCTCACCGGGATCACCCCGGCCCTGGTCGCGGCCGACCGGCACCCCGGCTACCACTCGACCGGCTGGGCCCGCCGCCGCGCCTCCCGCATGCCCCTGCGGCTGGTCCAGCACCACCACGCCCACATCGCCTCCGCGATGGCCGAACACGGGCTGGACGGCACCACACCGGTGATCGGGGTGGCCTTCGACGGCACCGGGTACGGCGACGACGGCACCGTGTGGGGCGGCGAGTTCCTGCTCGCCGACTACACCGGCTACCGGCGCTTCGCCCACCTCACCCCCGCCCCGCTGCCCGGCGGGGACGCCGGTGTGGCCAACCCCTGCCGGCTGGCGCTGGCCCGGCTGTGGGCGGCCGGCCTGCCCTGGACCCCGGACGTGCCGAGCGTCACCGCCTGCTCGGACATGGAACTCACCGTGCTGAAACGCCAGTTGGACCGCCAGGTGGCCTGCGTGCCGACGTCCGGCATGGGACGGCTCTTCGACGCGGTGTCGTCCCTGGCGGGCGTGTGCCACCGGGCGGGATACGAGGCGCAGGCCGCGATGGAACTGGAGGCGGCGGCGCTGCAGGCCGGGGACGCGGACGCGGTGGCGTACCCCTTCGGCGTCACCGGTACGGGCGTCCTCACCTGCGACCCCGCGCCGATGCTCGGGGCGCTGCTCGCCGATCAGCGGCGCGGCACCCCCGCACCCGTCCTCGCGGCCCGCTTCCACCGGGGTGTCGCACGGGCCGTCGCCGAGATCTGTCGCCGCGCCCGCGCGGAGACCGGGCTGACCACGGTCGCCCTCACCGGGGGCGTCTTCGCCAACGCCCTGCTGGAGGAGGAGTGCACCGCGCTGCTCGCCCCGGACGGCTTCACGGTGCTCCGGCACGGCGAAGTACCCCCGAACGACGGAGGGTTGGCGCTCGGTCAGCTCATGGTCGCGGGAACAGCAACCAACCACGAGACGGAGTGACCCATGTGTCTGGCAGTGCCCGGCAAGGTCGTGTCCATCGACCGGAGCGCCGACCCCCTGACCGGGCTGATCGACTTCGGCGGAGTGCGCAAACAGGCGTGTCTGGAGTACCTGCCCGATGTCCGGGTGGGGGAGTACGTCATCGTCCATGTCGGCTTCGCCCTGCAGCGCCTGGACGAGGAGTCGGCCCGGGCGTCCCTGGAGCTGTTCGAGCAACTGGGGCTGCTGGACGAGGAGTTCGGGGACGCCTGGGAGCAGGCGGCCCGACAGGAGAGCGGGAGTGAGGCCCGGTGAAGTACATCGAAGAGTTCAACGACCCCGATCTGGCGCGCCGGCTGCTGGACGAGATCCACGCCATCGTCACCCGGCCCTGGGCGCTGATGGAGGTCTGCGGCGGGCAGACCCACTCCATCATCCGTCACGGCATCGACCAACTCCTCCCCGACAGCGTCGAGTTGATCCACGGCCCCGGCTGCCCGGTCTGCGTCACACCGCTCGACGTCATCGACAAGGCCCTGCGGATCGCCGCCCGCCCCGAGGTGATCTTCTGTTCCTTCGGCGACATGCTGCGCGTGCCCGGCACCGACCGGGACCTGTTCCGGGTCAAGGGCGAGGGAGGCGACGTACGCGTGGTGTACTCACCGCTGGACGCCCTCGACCTCGCCCGCAGGAACCCCGACCGCCAGGTCGTGTTCTTCGCCATCGGCTTCGAGACGACCGCCCCGGCCAACGCCATGGCCGTCCACCAGGCCCGCCGCCTGGGCATCGCGAACTTCAGCCTGCTGGTCTCCCACGTCCGGGTCCCGCCCGCGATCGAGGCCATCATGACGGCACCGGAATGCCGGGTCCAGGGCTTCCTGGCCGCCGGTCACGTGTGCAGCGTCATGGGCACCGCCGAGTACCCGGAGCTGGCCGACAAGCACCGGGTGCCGATCGTCGTCACCGGCTTCGAGCCGCTGGACATCCTCGAGGGCATCCGCCGTGCCGTCCACCAGCTGGAGCGCGGCGAGCACCGGGTGGAGAACGCCTACCAGCGCGCCGTGCGCGAGCAGGGCAACCCGGCGGCCCTGCGCATGCTGGAGGAGGTCTTCGAGGTCACCGACCGCAACTGGCGCGGCATCGGACGCATCCCCGCCAGCGGCTGGCGGCTGTCCGACGCCTACCGGGCCTACGACGCCGAGCACCGCTTCGAGGTCACCGGCATCCGCACCGAGGAGCCCGCCGTGTGCCGCGCCGGCGAGGTGCTGCAGGGGTTGATCAAGCCCACCGAGTGCGAGGCGTTCGGGAAGGCCTGCACCCCGCGCACCCCGCTCGGCGCCACCATGGTCTCCAGCGAGGGCGCCTGCGCGGCCTACTACCTGTACCGGCGCATGAACACCCCGGCGGCGCACGGGTCGCGTATCCCGCAGGTCTCACAGGAGGAGATGAACCCCGTTGGCTGACCTCGCCCCACCCGAGGCCTCGGTCGTCGACCCCGCCGGCTGGACCTGCCCCGCCCCCCTGCGCGACCAGCCGGTCGTCGTCATGGGGCACGGCGGAGGCGGCGCCCTGTCCGCCGAGCTGATCGAGCAGGTCTTCACCCCCGCCTACGGCAACCCCACCCTCGCCGCCCTCACCGACTCGGCCGTCCTCGACCTGGGCGGCGCCCGGCTGGCCTTCTCCACCGACTCCTACGTCGTACGGCCGCTGTTCTTCCCCGGCGGCAGCCTCGGCGACCTCGCCGTCAACGGCACGGTGAACGACCTGGCGATGAGCGGCGCCCGGCCCGCCTACCTGTCCACGGCCTTCGTGCTGGAGGAGGGCGTCGAACTGGACGTCGTCGGCCGGATCGCGCGGGCCATCGGCGCGGCGGCGGAGGCCGCCGGCGTCACCGTGGCCACCGGAGACACCAAGGTCGTGGAGTCCGGACACGGCGACGGCGTGTACGTCACCACCGCCGGCGTCGGCCTCGTCCCCGACGGCGTCGACATCCGTCCGCAGCGCGCCCGGCCCGGCGACGCCGTCATCGTCAGCGGTCCGATCGGCCTGCACGGCGTGGCCATCATGAGCGTGCGGGAGGGCCTGGAGTTCGGCGTCGAGATCGCCTCGGACACCGCGCCCCTGGCGGACCTCGTGGCGGCCATGCTCGCGGTCACACGGGACATCCACGTCCTGCGCGACCCCACCCGCGGCGGACTCGGCGCGTCCCTGAACGAGATCGCCCGCGCCTCCGGCACGGGGGTGCGGCTGCACGAGCGTGCCATCCCGGTCCCGGACGAGGTGGCGAACGCCTGCGGCTTCCTCGGCCTGGACCCGCTGTACGTCGCCAACGAGGGCCGACTGGTCGCCTTCGTGCCCCCGGAACACGCGGAGGCCGTCCTGGCGGCGATGCGGGCACATCCACAGGGTGCCGGTGCGGCCCTCATCGGCGAGTGCGTAGCCGAGCACCCGGGCATGGTCGTCGTCGCCACCGGTCTCGGCGGCACCCGGGTGGTGGATCTGCCGCTGGGCGAGCAGTTGCCCCGCATCTGCTGACCGGCCCCCGGCCCCGCCGTCAGCGCGGGGCCGGGACCGGTTCGACCTGAGTGATCTCCAGCTCCCGGCCGCTGCGCAGCTCCTGCGAGGGCCGGTCGCAGCGCGGGCACCAGAAGAACGGCGGCATGCCCACCGCGAACTCCTCGGCGCACGGCGCGCAGTAGGCGTGCGCCGTGACCTGCTCGACGACCAGCTCGGCCGTCGCCAGCGCCGTACCCTCCCGGGCCACCTCGAAGGCGAAGTGCAGCGCGTCGGGCACGACGCCGGCCAGCTCGCCCACGCGGACGGTCACCGCCGAGACGGCGTCCGCGCCGTCCGCGCGGGCGAGTTCGCCGGCCTGCTCCACGATCGCGGTCGCGATCGACAGCTCGTGCACGGCCGGCTCAGGGGTAGCGGCGGTTGGCCCGCATGCCACCGGTCATCCGGTAGATGCGCACCTCGCGTACGATTCCCGGCAGTTCCTTGACGAACAGGGTCATGGCCACGCCGCCGATCATGGCCGCCTGTACGACGAGCAGCTGACGTCCGGACATGCCGGACCGCGTGGTGGTCCTTCTTCTCATGCCAACCTTCATGGCGCTCTCTTTCCGCTGTCTCATCCGGGCGAGATGTTCGGCATGTCCTGCACCAGGGCGTCATGCCGTTTCCAGTGGATACCGGTGGAGCGGCGCGCGTCGGAGCTGCCGTCCTTGTGGTGTCCGGGCTGGTGCTTGTAGGGGCCCTTGTTGCCCTGGTGCAGTCCGCGCACGTGACTCGGTGTGTCGGGCTTCGCCTGGGCGCGGCCCACTCGGATGCTGCCCATGTCGGTTCTCCTTCCGGGTCCTCAGGACCGTTCGGTCAGCTCCCTGAAGAACTGTTCTACGGCCGGCCAGACCCGGCCGCCACCGGAGAGGCCCCGCCACTCGCGGCGAACCAGGGCGATCATCCGGTAGCAGTCGTCGACCGGCACGATCCAGTGCTCGTCGAGGCCGCGCACGGTGTTCACCAGCAGCGCCTCCACATCGGGTGCCATGGCGGCGAGCTGCGGAACCGTGGCGGCCAGCCGCTGCCAGGCCGCCGCGTCCACCTCCCATCGCATGGCACCGGCCGGGCTCGGCCCCTGCGCGGTGACCGTGCCGTCGCTGCGCGGCACGAAGAACACCAGACCCACCGGGACGCCCAGCACCGCCGTGTCGACGGGCGGCAGCCGCAGCCGGCGCCGGGGCACGAGCCGGTAGCGGCCTTCGCCCGCCCCGTCGTCGGCGAACAGCACCGAGCAGGGGCCGCACACGCACCGCACCTCGGCGGCACCCGTGTCGTACAGGTGGGGATGTTCGACGGCCAGGCGGGCGGCGCACAGCTCGCAGACCTCGGCCTCGGCCGTCGCCGCGCGGTCGGCCGTGGAGCGGATGACCCGGGCGAGTGCTCCGTCCATCCTCACCGCGCCTCCTCGGGCACGGCCCGTCGCCTGATCGTGCTCAGCGGTACGAACGCGGGTGCCGGCTTCCGCTCGTCGGCGCCCGGCACCGTCTCCACCGAGGTCAGCTCGGGAGCGACGGCCAGCACCGCCGCCCGCACCGCCTCGGTGACCTCCGACGAGCCCCCGCCGCACCCGGAACCGCACCCGCCGCCTGAGGTCAGCCGCACCCGGGCCACCCGCCCGTCGACGCCGGCCCACTCCAGGTCACCGCCGCGCTCGCGCACCGCCGGCCGCAGCTTCTCCACCGCGCGGGCGGCCCTGCGCTCCGGGGACTCCGGATGCACGTCGTGCAGCACCAGGAGATGCCCGAGCAGCTCGTCGTCGGCGAGCCGCTCCCGCAGCGGTTCGTCCGCGTGGTCCAGCACCCGGGCGAGGGCCTCGCCGTAGACCTCGGTCAGCAGCCGCACCGCCTCCAGCGCCGGGCCCGGAGCGGACTCCAGCCCGGCCAGCACCTCGTCGAGACGGGCGAGCCGCGCCTCCACCGCCGGGTCGGGGAGCCGTACGACGCCGTCAGCCATGGTTCGCTCCGTACGTGGGCGAGTGCACGGTGGTCAGGGTCTTGCCCTTGCCCATGTACATGTGGACACCACACGGCAGACAGGGGTCGAAGCTGCGCACGGTGCGCATGATGTCGACGCCCTTGAAGTCGTCGGGGCCGTTCTCCTCGAAGATCGGCTGGCCCTGGACGGCGTCCTCGTACGGGCCCGGGGTGCCGTAGCTGTCGCGGGGGCTGGCGTTCCACGGGGTCGGCGGGTACGGGTGGTAGTTGGCGATCTTCTTGTCCCGGATCACCAGGTGGTGGGAGAGGACCCCGCGCACAGCCTCGTGGAAGCCGCAGCCGATCGACTCGTCGGGCACCTCGAAGTTCTCGAACACCTTGGTGTCGCCGTTCCTGAGCATTCCCATGGCCTCCTCCAGGAACTGCAGGGCCATGGCGGCGGCGTAGGCGATGAAGTACGGCCGGGCGCGGTCCCGTTCGAGGGTGTTGCTCCACTTCGGGATGCGCCACTCCAGGGTCTGCTCCGGCAGCCTCTCGCCCTTGGGCAGGGTGATGCGGACGCTGTCGCCGGTCGCCTTGACGTACGGCGTGTCGACCAGGCCGCTGAGCGCGGTGGACCACAGCCGGGCCAGCGGCCCGCCGCCGGTGTCGAGCGCGAGGTGCTCGCCGGTCTGCGGGTGGTGCCAGCGCGGGCTCATCACCCAGCTGTAGTTGCCGTCGAAGTCGCGCTTCTGCGGCACCGGGACGGTGGTCTGGTTCCACGGGTGGCGCATGTCGACCGGGTTGCCGAGCGGGTCGTGGGTGACGAACGGATCCTCGTTCACCCAGTCCTCGTAGAAGGAGCTGCCCAGCATGACGCGCAGCCCGAGGTTGATGTCGATCAGGTTGTTGGTGACCAGCTTGCCGTCCACGATGATGCCGGGGGTGACGTACATCGCCCGGCCCCACTCGTTCATCGTCGCGTAGCGGTAGTCGACGACGTCCGGGTTCTGGAAGGCGCCCCAGCAGCCCAGCAGGATGCGGCGCTTGCCGACCTCCTCGTAGCCGGGCAGCGCCTCGTAGAAGAAGTCGAAGACGTCGTCGTTCATCGCCACCGCCTTCTTGATGAAGTCGATGACGCGCATCAGGCGGCTGAGGTAGTCGGTGAAGGTGTTCGGCTGCGGCATCGTGCCGACCCCGCCCGGGTACATCGTGGAGGGGTGCACGTGCCGCCCCTCCATCAGGCAGAACATCTCCCGGGTGATCCGGCTGACCTTCAGCGCCTCCTTGTAGACCTCGCCCTCGAAGGGGTTGAAGGCCTTCATGATGTCGGCGATCGTCCGGTAGCCGTGGACGTCACCGCGCGGTGCGTCGGTGCGCTCGGCGCGGGCCAGGACTCCGGGGTTGGTGGCCTTGACCATCGCCTCGCAGAAGTCCACGAAGACCAGGTTGTCCTGGAAGATCGTGTGGTCGAAGATGTACTCCGCCGCCTCGCCCAGGTTGGTGATGTGCTCGGCCAGCTTGGGCGGCTTGACGCCGTAGGCCATCTGCTGGGCGTAGTTGGAGCAGGTGGTGTGGTTGTCGCCGCAGATGCCGCAGATCCGCGAGGTGATGAACCCGGCGTCACGCGGGTCCTTGCCCTTCATGAACACCGAATAGCCGCGGAAGAGCGACGAGGTGCTGTGGCACTCGACGACTTCCCGGTTGGCGAAGTCGATCTTCGTGTAGATGCCCAGGTTGCCGATGATCCGGGTGATCGGATCCCAGGACATGTCTACGATCTGGGCGGGTTTGCGTTCTGTGGGCCGGGACTCGGTGGTGGTCATCTGCGGTACTGCCCCTCGCTGTTCGGGTCGGGCGGTTCGGTGGCGGGACGGGGACGGACGGCGTCAGGCACGCCAGTGCGGGTCGTAACCACTGGTCAGCTTTCGCTTGTTGTGGCGCCACTTGGGCTCGTGGTTCACGACGTCGTTGGTCAGGCCGCGCAGCCGGCGGACGACGGCTCCGTACGGCTTGACGAGCATCGTCGACAGCGTGCCGCCCGGGGGTTCGTCCATGAACGGCATGAAGGCGTCGGGGAAGCTGGGCATCGTGCAGCCGATGCAGATGCCGCCGACGTTCGGGCAGCCGCCGATGCCGGCCATCCAGCCGCGCTTGGGCACGTTGCAGTTGACGACCGGTCCCCAGCAGCCGACCTTCACCTGGCACTTGGGAGAGTTGTAGTCCCTGGAGAAGTCGGCCTGCTCGTAGTACGCGGCCCGGTCGCAGCCCTCGTGCACGGTCTTCCCGAAGAGCCACTGCGGGCGCAGCATGTGGTCCAGCGGCGGCGGGGGAGCGGCACCGGCCGCGTGCTGGAGCACCCAGACGAGGGTCTCCATGAAGTTCTCCGGCTGGATGGGACAGCCGGGCACATTGACGACCGGGAGCCCCGACCGTGCCTTGAACTCCCAGCCCAGGTAGTCCGCGAGGCCCATGCAGCCGGTCGGGTTGCCGGCCATGGCGTGGATGCCGCCGAAGGTCGCACAGGTCCCCGCCGCCACCACCGCCCAGGCCTTGGGCGCGAGCTGGTCGATCCACCAGTTCAGGGTCTGCGGCTCACCGGTGTCGGGGTCGTTGCCGAACGACGTCCAGTAGCCGTCGCCCCGGATGATGTTCTGGTTCGGGACCGAACCCTCGATGACGAGGATGAACGGCTCCAGTTCGCCGCGTGCCGCGGCACGGTAGGGAGCGAGGAAGTCCTCGCCGCCCAGGCTCGGCGAGAGCACCTTGTTGACGAGGTTCACCTTCGGCAGGCCCGGGATGAGGCCGAGCACGACGTCCTCGATGGACGGCTGGCCGGCGGCGGTCAGCGACACGGTGTCGCCGTCGCAGCTCATGCCCTCCGAGATCCAGAGGATGGTGATCTCGTCGAATCCCTTCCGCGCCTCGGCCCTGCTGGGCTCGCCGTGGACATCGGTGGTACCGCTCTGTGTGGTCATCGCTGCGGCCTCCGTCGCTGCTGCCGGTCTCGGAGTCGGTCGTAGGGGGTGGCCGGGGCCACGAGGGTCCGGGCCCGGGCGCGGCCGAGGGCGGCGGCGTGGTCGTGTGACAACCGCTCGGCCATGGGGTGGTCGTGCCGCGGCCCCTCAGGGGCATCCATCGAACCGTCCCTCCTCCGGCCGGTCGGCCGGACGCTCGGGGGGCCGCGGGGACTGCGGCCGGGGTGAGCGGACCGGACCCGGTCCGTCGGAGTCTTCGACCGGCTGGACCTCGTCGGGCCGGAAGTAGTGGAAGCGGCCGTACCAGCCGTGCAGTTCGGCCGCGGGATCGTCGTCCACGGTGACGGCCAGGTGCACGCTGCCGTCCACGTCGTGGCGGACGGCGGCGACCTGAGCGGTCCGTCCCTCGAGGAACATGTCCTGGGCGTCCGCGCCCCGGACGCGCGGACACAGCCGGACCCGGCTGCCGCCGCCGACGGGCACACCGTCCACGAGCACCGTGTCGGTCGCCGGGGACAGGCCGGCGTCGCCGCCCTCCTGCCACCAGGCGGGCCGCTCGGCGCCGGACCGGCTCTGTGCCGGGGCCAGGGAGCGGATGGCGCCGTGCAGCCGGGCGAAGACCTCCCGGGGCATGGTGTCGACCCGGTCGAGGATCTGTGCCGCCCGTGGATCGGTGGCCCGGGCCTCGGCCTTCTCCTCGTCGGTCAGCAGCATCGTGCGCAGGGTGAGGATCTCGTCGATCTCCGCCGCGTCGTGCAGATCGCCCGGACTCTCGGGCGCCACCTGGGGCCAGTCCGGCAGGATGATGGGGGCGGAGAGCATGACGGCGCCCGTCCTGCCCTGCTGGGGCGGACCGGCGAGCACGGGGAACGTGAACGCGCTCCGGCAGCCCCGCGCGTGCGGCACCAGACCCTCGGGCGGATCGATCAGCGAGACGAACTCCAGGCCGTCCCCGCCGACGAGGGTGTGCGTGGCGAGCAGCGCCTGCCGCAGAGCCTCGGTGCGCGGGGCCCGCGGATCCGTCACCGCGCCGGTGTTCTCGGTGCGCACCCGCAACCGGTACAGCTCCGGCGCGAGCGGCTCGGCCTCGACCGTCGTCACGGCCCGCAGCTCCCTGCGCCGCCGTACCGTCCGCCCTGCCCCGCCCGGCAGTTCCTCGGCGTCCGTGCCGGCGTCCGCACCCACCAAGGCGGTACGACCGCCGAGCAGCAACTCCCGCAGGGGCATCACCAACTCGGTCTCGCGCGGCACGGCCTCCTCGAACGACAGATGCGTCGTGCCGTCGGCCGTCCGCAGCGACTCGACCGGGCGGTGGCGTCCGTCCGGGTCGGCGGCCTCGACCTGCTTGTCCTGCATCTGCAGACAGCGCACCCGCACCCGTACGACCGCGTCGTCGGCGCGCGGTGCGCGCAGCAGGCACTCGGTCTGCTGGTACCAGGAGTCGGCGGAGCCGGCGATCCCCGGCACGACCGGCCCGTCCCGCTCGACCCAGTCGCGGGGCAGCAGCACGCCGAACTGCCAGCGGACCCGGTTCTTCGGCGAGGACCGGCGGTACGGGTAGAGCAGGTAGCCCTCGTACAGCACGGCGTCCGCGACCGCGCCGACCCGCTCGAAGACATGGCGGGACGTGCCGACGCCGTCCTCGTCCAACACGGCGGCGAGTCCCTCGCCGCCCACGCCGGCCCGGTCCGACATACCGCCTCCTCGTCACCGGTTCACTCGCGCATTCCTTTCACCACGGTCACACCCGTCACGGCTTCGCGCTCGTCCGACGCACCGCCATTGCGCCGCCCAGGGGACGGCGAGCGGGCCGGCCCCGCGAAGCACCGGGGTCCCGCGCGCGGGGATCACGGTCCGGGTCGGCTCAGGCGACCGACGCGGAGGAACCGGACGTGTTCGACGCCCTGAGGAACCTGATAGAGAAGGCCGAGCCGGGCGAGTTCGGCGGATGTACGGTTCGAGGTCGCCCCGTCCCGTCACACCCGCCGCGCGAGGTCCACGCAGCAGCGGACGAAGTCCCGCACGACCGGATTGCGGTCGTCGGCCGGGGCCCAGGCCACGCCCACCCGCGTCGAGCTCACTCCCGTGACCGGCCGGTACACCACGCCGGGGCGAGCGTAGAACCGCGCGGCGGACTCGGGGGCGAGGGCGATGCCGTACCCGTTGGCGATGGCGCTGAGCCAGTCGTCCGGCTGTTCGGTGACCGCGCCGACGCGGACCGGCCGGCCCTCGCGCTCATCGGCGGCCAGCCAGTGGTCGCGCCAGGCGCCCGTCTCCTCCGGCGCGGCGACGAACGGCTCGTCCCACAGCTCGCGGAAGGCGATCTCGGTGCGCTCCGCGAGCCGATGCCCGCTCGGCAGCGCCACCCACCTCGCCTCGCTGAACAGCACCTCCACCCGCAGGGCGTCCTGGCCCGGGAACGGCAGGCGCAGCAGCGCCGCGTCCACCTCGCCGTCGGCCAGCCCGGCGCTCGGGTTCGACCAGGCGGCCTGCCGGAGTTCGACCCGCCAACCGGGCCGCCGCCGGGCGAACTCGGCGACGATGTCCTGTGTCGCCTCATTGGCCGCGCTCGCCACGAACCCCACGCGCAGGATCCGGGCCGCCTGCCGGTCCGCGGCCTTCGTGGCGCGCAGCGCGTCGTCCCAGCGAGCGAGCAACTCGGTGGCCCGACGCGCGAGTTCGCGGCCCGCGTCCGTCAACGCCATACCGGCACGCGAGCGCTCGAAGAGACGTACGCCGAGCTGGGTCTCCAACTGCCGGATCTGCTTGGTCAGCGCCGGCTGGGACACGAACACGCGCTCGGCTGCACGGGTGAGGCTGCCGTCCTCGGCGACGGCGAGGAAGGAGCGCAGCAGACGCGTGTCGACATCCATTCCTCCAGGTTATGGACGCCGGTATTGGACGTCATGGTGGCCTGCCGGTGAGGATGGAGCCATGGACATCGCCTCTGTGACCATCACCTGCGCGGCCGTCCTGGCCAACGCGGGCATCGCGGCGGCAGACCTGGCGAAGGCGCCGTTCGTGCTCGCCAACTCGGCCGAGGTCGGAATGCCCTCAGCCTCGATCCCCACCCTCGCCGTGCTCAAGGCGGCCGGGGCGGCCGGGCTGCTCCTCGGACTGCTCGGCGCACGCCCCCTGGGCGTCGCGGCCGGCACCGGGCTGGTGCTGTTCTACGTCGAGGCCGTGATCACCCATGTGCGGGCACGGGTGTTCCACAACATCGCCTTTCCGGGCATGTTCCTGGCGCTGGCGGCGGGGGCGCCGGCACTGGCGGCCGCCCGGTGACCGGCGGGCGCCGCCCTCACGGCAGCCGCTCCCAAGTCCCGACGAAACAGGCCCTGTTCGAGCCCCTGTCAGGTCGGCCCGCGGGCCCGTAAACTGCGGGTCCGCAGCCATGGGGGCGCTGCTGACCGGGGCGAGCGATCATCTCCGTGGGTCCGTACGGTCCGAGCCAGCGGTTCCCGGGACCGCCGCTGCCGCCCATGCCGTCGAGCCCGCCACCCGCGCCCCCGGACGTCTGGCGCGCCGCCGCCGTCGCCCTGCTCAACCTCAGCGGTCTCGGCCTCGGATACGCGCTGCTGCGGCGCCTGGTTCCGGCGGCCCTGTGCTGGGTGGCGACGGCGGTGCTGCTGCTCGTGGCGCTGCCCGCGGACGCCGACGGCATCCCGGGACTCGCGCTCGCCGGCTACGCCGTACTCCTGCTGCTCGCCGCCCTCCACGGCGCCGCCGCCGGACTGCGCACCCGGCTCGCCTGGCCGGCCCGAGCGCCGCTCGCCCTCGTGCTGGGCGTGCTGCTGCTCGCCGTACCGGCGGGTGGCACGCTCTGGTACCGGGACGCCCACGACGAGGCCGTGGAGCAGGCGCTCCTCGACCGCCTCGCCAAGGCCGACCAGTTGGTGGCGACGAGCGGCCGCCGGTCGTTCACCTCCGCCGAGTCGGACTACCGGTCGGCGCTGGAGGTCTACCGCGACCTCGCGGAGCACCACTCCGGCTCCCGCGCGGCCGGGCGGCTCCCCGACAGCCTGCGGACCTACTACACGACCGTCGGCGCGGCCTACGGCCACCGGGACTACTGCGACGCCATCGAGCCGCTGACGTACCTGCGCACCGTGCCCGGCACCATGCCGAAGGAGCAGCTCGGATCGCTGGCCCGCTGGCCCGACGACCGGCTCGCGACCTCGCTGTACGCGTGCGGGTCCCAGCGCCTCACGGCCGGCGGGACGGACTGGGACACGCGCTTCGACGACCTGCTGAACACCTTCCCGCGCTCCGAGGCCGCGACGAAGGTCTCGCCCGCCGTCGACGCGTCCGTGCGCAAGGCGGAGAAGGCCGTCGGCGGAAGCGAACCCTGCACGGCCGTGGCGCGGTTGCGTGACCTGGACACCCGGATCGGCGGACCGTCGAAGTCCTCGGGTGACGCGGACGGCACGCTGGCCAAGGCCGCCGATCGCGCCGGCAGAAGCGGTGACGCGGGGGAGTACACCTGCGGAGTCGACCAGTACAAGGACGGCGACTTCGACGCCGCCCAGAAGACCATGGAGGAGTTCGTCTCCGGCAACGGGCACGACAGGAACCGGGCGCGCGCCAAGAAGATCGCCATAGCCGCCGAGGTCGCCCAGACGCTGCCGAAAGCCGGCAGGAAACTGCCCACCACCGCCTCCGGCGGCAGCATCTCCGTCACGGTGAAGAACGACGGCCCGCACGACATCACCGTGCTCTACACCGGCCCGGTCACCGGCAGCTTCACCTTCAGGGGCTGCGGCGGCTGCAAGGCGTACACCCTCGCCGACACTCTGATGAGCGGCTTCAAGCCGTGCAGCGACAGCGGCAGGCACTACCCGCAGCGCACCATCAGCCTCCCGGCGGGCACCACCTACTTCGTGCACAAGTCGAACGGCAGCAGCACCGCGACCCCGGCCTCCGACACGGCCGTGCTGCGCCCCGGCTACATCTACCTTTGATCTTGGCCGGTGCGCCGCCCTTGGGGGCGGTGGTGGAGGCCATCTCAAGGCCGCTCTGATCCGCACGTGAGCACGGGTCGGCACGGTATGCCTCAGCCCGCGGGGCGCTGCTGCCGCTCGATGTACTGCTGTACGACGGTCAGCGGCGCTCCGGCGCAGCTTGCGGCGAAGTACGAGCCGGACCAGAAGTGTCCGCCCCACAGGTACCGGCGCACGTGCGTGTCGTACTCCCTGCGCAGCAGCCGGGCACAGACGCCCTTGAGGGAGTTGACCA
>NZ_JBITGJ010000030.1:0-99793 GCF_044456925.1 Streptomyces sp. NPDC050743 | reverse complement strand
AACAGCCGGCCGAACGGAGCAAGCACGCCACCCCGGCCTGCTGGCCCCGCACGGACATCGGGTGGGCATCACCTCATTACGTGATGACTCTTAGCTTGACCGCGTTGGGGACAGACAGACAGACAGACAGACAGACAGACAGACAGCTCAGCCTCTGCCGATCGAAGGAACCCCCGAAGTGGATCTTCCACGCGCTTTCACGATCCGCGAGAGCAGCCACCGCATCCACAACCCCTTCACCAGCCAGAAGCTGGCCGTTCTCGGCCGGGCGCTCGGGCCGGCGCCCGGGGCACGCGTGCTCGACCTGGCCTGCGGTTCGGGCGAGATGCTGTGCACCTGGGCCCGCGACCACGGGATCACCGGGACCGGGGTGGACATCAGCACGGTGTTCACCGCCCGCGCCCGCGCCCGGGCCCTGGAACTGGGTGTCGCCGACCGGATCACCTTCATCCACGGCGATGCCTCGGATCACGTCGCCGAGGACCCGGTCGACATCGCGGCCTGCCTCGGCGCCACCTGGATCGGCGGCGGTCTCCCGGGCACGGTCCGCCTGCTGCAGAGCAGCCTCCGCCCGGGCGGGACGATCCTGATCGGCGAGCCGTTCTGGCGGCGTGACCCGCCGAGCCAGGAGGCCGTCGAAGCCTGCCATGCCGGCAGTCGCGAGGACTTCCTGCCGCTGGCCGGACTGATCGAGCGGTTCGGCTCACTCGGCTACGACGTGGTCGAGATGGTGCTCGCGGACCAGGACAGCTGGGACCGCTACCGCGCCGCCCAGTGGCTCAACATCCGCCGCTGGCTCGACAGCAACCCCGAGGACGAACTCGCCCCCGCGTTCCGGGAGGAGCTCAGCACCGACCCCGTCCGTTACGCGCGCTATGAACGCGAGTACCTGGGCTGGGGTGTCTTCGCCCTGATGCGCCGCTGACCGGGGTCGGGGGCCGGAATCTCCCCGGCCCCCACCCGAGGCGCATGGACCCGCCACCGTGTCACCGCCTTGACCATCACGAACTCGGTGACCGGCCCCTGCCGACCGGCGGGCGTTCAGGCGACCGGTGGGGACTCTTCGCCGAAGACCCAGGGGGCCAGCACGACCTGCCAGCCGTCCGGGTCCTCGAAGAGAACCGCGCCGTGTTCCGGCCAGTACGGGTTCGCCGAAGGGACCGGGCTGTGCCCGTGCTCGGCGAGGCGTCGGACGGCGGCGGCCACGGCTTCGGGGCCACGGAGGTACAGCACCAGCTGGTTCTCCGGGTGCGGCTCGGGGATGCGGGGCGGGTCGCCGTGCTGCAGAAGCTCCATGTGCACCGGTGTGCCCGGCAGGCCGAAGACGACGCCGTCGTAACCCTGATGGCCGCGCCACTGGGCGAGTACCGGCAAGCCGAGGACATCGCGGTAGAAGACGAGCACGTCGTCGTAGTTCGCGGTCGGCCGGGCGAACCGGACCGCTCCCACGTCGAGGTGGCTGGGCCAGGAGTGAGACATGGGTCGATGCTTCCACACGTCCGCCACGGGGCGAATCGGGCTTCTGGCCTACGACCGGAGACCTGAGAGCGGACTCCACGACCACCTCGGCTACTGGCTCCGTCGCCTGTCCGACGAGGTCCACAGCCCGTTCGAGGCCGAAGGCCGCCTTCAAGGTCCTCGAAACCGGCCGGGCGGACCTCACAGCATGACGTGCTTGACCTGCGTGTAGTCGAGCAGGCCGGTGAGGGACAGGTCGCTGCCGTAACCCGAGTGGCGTACCCCGCCGTGTGGCATCTCCGAAACGGTCGTGCCGTGTGTGTTGACCCAGACGATGCCGGTGTGCAGCGCCCGGCTCGCCCGCATGGCCCGGTCATGGTCGCGGGTCCAGACGCTCGCGGCCAGCCCCTGGGGCACGGCGTTCGCCATGCGGAGCGCGTCGGCCTCGTCGGCGAAGGGCTGGACGGTGACGACCGGCCCGAACACTTCGGTGCGTACGATCTCGTCCTCCTGCCGGACCCCGGCCACCACCGTCGCCCGATGGAAGTAGCCGGGGCCCGGCAGGGCCGTGCCACCGGTGACGACCTCGGCGTGGGCCGGCAGGCGCTCCAGCAGGCCGCGCACGGAAGCGAGTTGGGTGCCATGGGCGAGTGGGCCGAAGCCGGCGTGCGCGTCGTCGGGTGCATCTGGCACGCGCCGGGCCGCCCGGCTCGCGAAGGCCTGAAGGAAGGTGTCGTGAACGCGCCGGTGAACCAGGATCCGGCCGGCGGCCGTGCAGTCCTGGCCCGCGTTGTAGAAGGACAGGTACGACAACTGCTCGACCGCTTCGTCGAGATCGGCGTCCTCGTGGATCAGCACGGGTGAGTTGCCGCCGAGTTCGAGATGCAGTCGCTTGAGGTCGTGCGCCGCGGCGGCCGCGATCTCCTGCCCGGCGCGCACGCTGCCGGTGACGGCGACCAGCCGGACGGCGGGATGGGCGACGAGCAGACGCCCGGTGTCGCGGTCGCCGCACACGACGTTCAGCACCCCCGTCGGCAGGTGCTCGGCGGCCAGCCGTGCGAGGAGCGCGGCGGAGGACGGCGTGGTGTCGGACGGTTTCAGGACCACCGTGTTCCCGGCGGCCAGCGCGGGAGCGATCTTCCAGACGGCCATCATCAGCGGGTAGTTCCACGGGGTGATCTGGGCGCAGACGCCGACCGGCTCGCGGCGCAGGACCGAGGTGCGCCCCGGTGTGTACTCGGCGGCCGCTGCGCCCGGCAGGTTCCGCGCGGCTCCGGCGAAATACCGCAGCACGTCCACGATCGCGGGCAGTTCGTCCGCCAGGAACAGCGCCCGCGGCTTCCCCGTGTCGGTCACCTCGGCCGCCGTCACAGCCGCCGCCTCCCGCTCGACGGCGTCGGCGATCCGCAGCAGCGCGGACTGCCGTTGCGCCGGAGTCGTGGCCGACCAGCCGTCGAAGGCCTCCTGCGCCGCACGGCAGGCGGCGCCCACGTCCTCGGGCCCGGAGCGGGGCGCCGTACCGTGCGGGAGTCCGGTCGCCGGATCGATCAGCCGCAGCACGGCCCCGGACGCGGCCGGTACCTCCTTGCCGCCGATGTGGTTGAGGACGGTCGTGAGGCGGTTGTGCTCAGCCACGGCGCAGTGCCTCCTCGGCGGCGGCGCGACCGGTGCGGACGGCGCCTTCCATGTATCCGGCGACCCACTGATCGGAGCCGCAGACGTAGAACGGCGGCTCATGGGCGCCGTGCAACGGACCGACCGCCGTGACCTCGCCCGGTGGCCACTGGGTGACATAGCCCTGCGTCCACGGATCGGTGCCCCAGAGGCGCAGATGGCAGGCGGTCGGCCGCAGCGCCTCGTCGCCGAACATGCCGGCCATCTCGGCGAGCAGTTCTCGGGCGCGCAGCCGCGGCGGGACTCCCAGCAGGACGCCGTAGCGCTCCGGCGGTACCAGCGCCGACAGCACGCCCTCGTTCTGCGGCCAGGTGCTGCCCAGCACCCCCTCGGACTCGGACAGGCCGTTCAGGCCGTCGGCGCGCCAGAAGGCACGGTCGTACACGGCGGCGAACTTCGCGGCGACCGCCTGACGTTGCCGGTGCAGCGAGGCGAGGCGGGCCTCGCTCACACCGGTGACGGCGACCGACCGCAGCGGCCCCACCGGCAGGGCGCTCACCACGGCCGCGGTGGTGAGGACCTCACCGGTGACCAGGCGTACGGTGCACCGCTCCGGGCGTATGTCCAGCGCGGCGACGGGCGAGCCGAGGCGGACGCGCGGCCCCAGTTCGCGGCCCATGACCTCGGCGAGGGTGGCCGACCCCGCCGCCAGGCGCAGCCCCTCCCAGGCCTCGTAGTCGTAGTCGCCAGGGCCGGGAACCGCCGCGCTCTTGCGCAGCGCCGCCAGCAGCGAGATCCGCTCGTACGACCCACCGGCCAGGCCCAGTTGGCCGATCTCCCACAGCCTTACCACCGCGGGTGCGGCGTGCCGAGAGTGCAGCCAGTCGGCCACGGACAGCCGGTCCAGAGTGGTCGCCTCCGGATGCGACCAGGGGTCGTCGGGGTCGACCGTGGCGGCGAGTTCGCCGAACTCCCTGCCGAGTCGCTCGTGCTGGACCAGGTCACCGGGGCCGAACCAGTGCGGTGGGTCTCCGGCCGAGACACCCTCGGGCGTGGCCCGGGTGATGCGGCCCGGTTCGGCGACGTAGCTGGGGACCAGCTCCAGACCGAGTTCCTTGGCGAGTTGCAGGTACGCGGTATGGGCATGGCCGACCACCTCGCCGCCCAGCTGCACGGTACGGCCGTCGGGCGTCCTCGTCTGCTCGACCCGGCCGCCCACGCGGTCCCGGGCCTCCAGGACGAGCACGTCGGTGCCGGCGGCCGCCAGGTCCCGGGCGGCGGCGAGGCCTGCCAGACCGGCGCCGAGCACGATCACGTCGTGATGCATCAGCTTCGCTTTCGTCGGTGCGGAAGGCGTACGGGGTCAGGCCAGGACCAGGCAGTGCTCGGGCCGCCAGCCGAACTCCACCGTCTCGCCGCCGCTCCAGCGGTCCTCCATGCGCGCGCGGGCCGTGTTCTGCTCCAGCACCGACAGCGTGACGCCCGGGGCGAGTTCGATCAGATAGGTGGTGGTCGGCCCGCTGTAGACGGTTTCCCGGAGCACGCCGCTCAGCATCGACATGCCGGGCTCGAAGTCCGACAGCCAGATCTTCTCGGGGCGTACGGAGACGCTGACGGCGGTGCCGTCCGCGATGCCGGTGCGGGGGCCGACGGGCACGGCCGGCCCCTGCTCCAGGGCGACCTCGCCGCCGCGGTAGGTGCCGTTCATCAGGTTGGACGTGCCCATGAAGGAGGCCACGAACCGGCTGGCGGGATGCTCGTAGACGTCCTCGGGGGTGCCGCACTGCTCGATGCGCCCCTCGTTCATCACGGCGATCCGGTCGGACATGGTCAGCGCCTCGTCCTGGTCATGGGTGACGAAGACGAAGGTGATGCCGACCTCGCGCTGGATCTGCTTCAGCTCCACCTGCATCTGCCGGCGCAGCTTCAGGTCCAGGGCGGCCAGCGGCTCGTCCAGGAGCAGGACCGCGGGGCGGTTGACGAGGGCGCGGGCGAGGGCGACGCGCTGCCGCTGGCCGCCGGAGAGGGTACGGGGCCTGCGGTCGGCGAGGCCGTCGAGCTGGACCAGCTCCAGCATCTCGCCGACGCGCCGGCGGCTCTCGGCCTTGGCGACGCCCTTGCGCCTGAGCCCGAAGGCGACGTTGTCGGCGACGCTCAGGTGGTCGAACAGCGCGTAGCTCTGGAACACCGTGTTGACGTTGCGACGGTTCGGCGGCAACGCGGTCACGTCCTCGCCGGCGAGCAGCACCGCACCCTCGGTGGGATCGCTGAATCCGCCGATCATGCGCAACGTGGTGGTCTTGCCGCAGCCGGAGGGGCCGAGCAGGGAGAAGAAGTGGCCCGCCTCGATGTCGAGGTCGAGACGGTGGACGGCGTAGGAGTCCGCGAACTGCTTGGATACGCCGTCGAGCCGGACGGCGGGGGTCGCGTCCATCGAAGTCACTCCCCGGAGAGGATGTCGAGGCCGCCGCGGCGGCCGAAGAGGCGCGGGATGAACAGGGCCAGCGCGATCAGGCAGATGGATCCCGCGAGCATCAGCGTGCCGACCGCGTTGGCGGTCGGCTGCAGGCCGAAGCGGATCGCCGAGTAGATCCGCACCGACAGCGGCTGGGGGTCGACGCCGGTGGTGAAGTAGGCGAGGACGAAGTCGTCGAAGACGAGCGCGAAGATCAGTACGGCGGAGGCGAGCACGGCGGGCAGCAGGGCCGGCAGGGTGACCAGGCGGACCGCCTGCCAGCGCGTGGCACCCAGGTCCATCGCGGCCTCCTCCACCTCGGGGTTGAGCGCGGCGACCCGGGACCGGAGGATGACCGTGACGTAGGAGATGGAGAACGTGATCTCCGAGAGCATCACCGTGCCGGTCGACAGGGCCATGCCGAGGCCCTTGAACAGCAGCATCGACGCCACGCCGGTGACGATCTCCGGCGTGATCAGCGGCACCAGCATGATCAGGCCGGCCAGCGAACCGAGCCGGGTACGGCAGCGCACCAGGCCGAGCGCGAGCGCCACACCGAGTACGACCGAACCGGCCATCGCCACGAGCGAGATCCGCAGGCTGGTGCCCAGCGACGCGATCAGGACGTCGTCGTGGACGAACGCGCGGTACCAGCGCAGGCTGAACCCGCCGAACACGGTCAGGGACTTCTTGGAGTTGAAGGAGAACAGGGCCACCACGGCGATGGGCAGGTAGAGCACGGCGAAGAACAGCCCGGTGACGGCGATGAGGATCCGCGGTCTGCGGTCGGCGCGCCCGCGGCGGCCGCGGGGCCGGGCGGCGGGCAGGGCGGGGGTGGCGGCGGAGGGCGGACGCAGCAGGGTCATCGGGGAGCCTCCGCCTCGTCCTTGCGGGTGCGCCGCAGATAGCCGAACATCCCGATCAGCAGCACCAGCATCAGCATCATGGTGAGCGCCGAGCCCAGCGGCCAGTTCTGGCCCTGGAAGAACTTGTCCTGGATGAGGTTGCCGATCATGATCTGGTCAGGCCCTCCCATGAGCTGCGCGCTGACGAAGTCGCCCATGGCGGGCAGGAAGACCAGGACGAGCCCGGCCGCCGCGCCCTGCCGGGTGGCCGGCAGGGTGACGAAGAAGAAGGTCCGGACCGGGCCGCCGTACAGGTCGCGGCCGGCCTCGACGAGGGAGACGTCCAGGCGTTCCAGGGCCGCGTACAGCGGGATGATCATGAAGACGACGAAGCCGTAGACGAGTCCCGCGACGACGCCGAGGCCCGTGTTGAGGATTTTCGTGTTCTCATCGGCGAGTCCCAGCGCACGCAGGGTGCGCAGCACCGGACCGTCGTCGGAGAGGACCACCGACCAGCCGTACATGCGGACCAGGTAGTTGGCGAAGAACGGGACCACGATGGCGGCGATCAGCGCGTGTTTGTACCGTCCGCCGTGCAGGGCGATGGTGTACGCCACCGGGTAGGCGATCAGCAGGCAGATCAGGCACGTCAACAGGGCGTAGCCGAGGGAACGTGCCATGACCTCGGTGTAGGCGGGGTCGGCGAGGGCGCGCACGCCGGACAGGTCGAAGCCGAAGCGTGGATTGCCGAGGTCGTCGGTGGTGCCGACCGCGAGGACGGCGACCAGCACCAGCGAGGCGATCAGGAAGCCGGTCATCCAGAGGGTGCCCGGCAGCATGAACCAGGTCCACATGCGGTTGCCCGTGGTGTCCGGGCCGCGGCGGCGGGCGCGGGAAGAGCGGGGGAGCAGCGTCATGGATCAGCCCGCCTTCACATGGGTCCAGGCGGTGTCGCGGGCGTCCTCCGCCGCGCGGCCGGCGTTGCGGAAGAACAGGCCGGCCTTCAGGTCGTCCTCGCTGACGAGGCACTCGGGGAAGGGCTCGACCAGTGCGGCGTAGGTCTTCTCGGTGCCGGCCACCGGCATCGGGTAGCCGATGTACTCGATGTTCTTCTTCACGTTCTCCGGCCGCAGCATGTAGTCGATGAACAGCATCGCGGTGCCGGGGTGGGGGGCGTTCCAGGGGATGGCGTAGCAGTCGGAGTTGATCGGCGTGCCCTCCTTGGGAGCCTCGAAGCCGAACACCGAGGGGTCCTTGGCCTGGTTGAGCATGGCGGCCATGTCGCCGCTCCACGCCTGGGTCATGACCGCGTTGCCGTTGAGCAGGTTGTTGTAGCTGTCGCTGGAGAAGCCGCGCAGCCGGGGCCGCAGGGTGCTCAGCAGTGAGGTGATGCGGTCGAGGTCATGGCAGTCGCCGGTGCTGACGTCCAGGCCGAGTTCGAGGGCGCCCATCCCGAGCACCTCGTCACGGTCGTCCAGCAGGAAGACCTTGCCCCTGGCCTTGTCGCTCCACAGGTCCCGCCAGGAGCCGGTCAGTTCGCCGATCCGGTCGCGGCGCCAGCCGATGCCGGTCTTGTACGCGGTGAACGGGACGGTATGTGCGGAGCCCGGGTCGTACCAGGGATCGGCGAAGTAGGCGTACGTGCCGAATATCGCGTGGGAGTTGATGAGTCGGGTGTGGTCGATACGGCGCAGCCGGCCCGCGCGGACCAGACGCTGCGCCCATTTGGCCGAGGGGAAGATGATGTCGTAGCGGTTGCCCGCGTTGAGCTTGGCGACCATGCCTTCCATCGAGTCGAAGTTCGACTGGACGACCTGGACGCCGTACTCCTTCTCGAAGCCCTTGAAGACGGACGGGTCGACGTAGTCGGCCCAGTTGAAGTAGACGAGATCGCCGTCGACGCGCGGTTCGACCGGGGCGAGCTGCTGGGCGCTGGGCGTTTTGGCGGGCATGAACCCGCAGCCGCCGACCGCGGTGCCGAGCAGGCCGCAGGCGCCTGCCCGCAGCACGGCGCGTCGCGTCGGTGGGAGTACCTCGGGGGACACGGATCGTCCTCTCCGTCGAGGAACGGCACAACTCCAGGGCTGGACCGGCTGGTCGGCTCACGGAGGCCCTGACTCCGTGCGAAGACCGGTCTGGGGAGGGTGCGAGCGTGCGTCAGCGGGGAAGGGATAAGTCCGTCCGGAGGCGTGCGGTGTGCGGTGCGCGGGGGGACGTCACCTCGGGTCCCCCTCCAGGTCGGCCCGGACCCGGCGGGCGAACCAGCCCACGGCGGCCTCGCGCCGCGAGAGCGGCCCCGGTTCAAAACCGGGTGTGGTCAGTCCGGCCTGCACGCGTTCCACCAGCTCGGCGTCCTCGTCGTTGGTGACCCAGCCGATGTGGATGTTCAGCCGCCGCGCGAGCCGGGTGCGGACGCTCTCGCCGTGCTTGGTGTAGAACGCGCCGGGGATCGCCGCCCGGTCCTGGGCGGTGGGCAGGGCGGTCCACGCGAGCACGTGGTCAGGGTAGAAGTCGATGAGCGTGTTCGGATAGATCACGGCGTAGCGCCATACCCGCCGGTCGGCCTCGGTCAGTCCCGGCATCGGGGTGGCCAGCCGCTGGTAGAGCCGCTCGGTCCAGTTCGAGGAGGCTTTGTCGCGCAGCGGGGACTCGAACAGGACGTAGTTCTCCCGCACGTCCACCGTGTACGCCTGATAGTCGAGCAGGCGCATCAGCGCGGGGTGGGCCACGGGGACGTGGTAGCCCTCCAGGTAGTTGTCGACGATCACCTTCCAGTTGGCGTTCTGGTGCTCGCCGCCCCGCGCGTCGTGGATGCGGTGCTTGCCGACGGGTTCCAGGCCGGGCCCGGCGTAACGGCCGACGGCCTCGGCGAGGCCGGCGCAGCTCTCGGCGAGCGGGGTCGCCTCCATGTCGAGGTTGACGAAGACGAAGCCGAGGAAGGACTCGACGTTGACCGGGTGCAGCCCGAGGCGGGGCTTGTCCAGGCAGGGGATCCGCCGGGCCTCGGGGGCGCCGACGAGCCGCCCGTCCAGCTTGTAGGTCCAGCCGTGGTAAGGGCAGCGGATCGCCTTGCCCGCCGGCTCGGGTTCCGTGACCAGGCGGGTGCCGCGGTGCCGGCAGACGTTGAGGTGGGCGGCCAGGGCGCCGTCTTCGGTGCGGACCACCAGCACCTCGCGCCCGGCCGCGGTCGCGGTGAGCCGTGCGCCGGGGCCGGGAAGGTCGGATTCGTGGCAGACGAGCTGCCAGGACCGGGCGAAGATGCGTTCGGTCTCGGCCTCGGCGATGGCCGGATCCGTGTAGTAGCGGGCCGGCAGCGCTTCCCCCGGATGCTCGGGAGGCGGCTTGGGCGGGGCAGCGGAGACGGTGGCTGCCCGGGTGGTCGAGGGATGCATGGGTTCCTCCTCCGCGCCGCGGCGGCGGCGATGGGCGGTGAGGCTGCGTCGGGACGGTACGGCAGGCCGTGGCTTTCCGGCCTGTCGGCGTCGAGCTGACTAATTGGTTAGTCAGAGTGGGGTCGGTGCGGCGGCAAGTCAAGACTTGTGGGCTGACTAATTAGTTAGTTAGTGTCGTGGCAGGCGGAAGGCCAGGGCCCGCGAAGGGCTTCCAGGACCCATTCCGCAAGCCCGCGGACCTCGCTCCGCGCCACCGGGTCGTCCGAGTCCGGACACCCCCGGTCCGGGCGGTGCACGGCTCGGCCGTGGCACCTCGCACCGCCCCGGACACCCGCTGTCCACGCCGTGCACGGCCCCGGCCGGCACTCCGCACCCCGCTTCCGGCCCGCACCGCTCGGGCACCGGAGCCACCCCATCCCTGCCATCGCCGCGCCACCCCGCTCCGGGCCGTCCGGAGCGGTACGACCCAGGAGGCACGCATGAGCGCTCGCCGGAGTCTGGTATGGCTCGGCCTCACGCCGGAGCCCGAACAGGAACTGCCCACCGCGGTGGCCGCGCTGCGGGCCCCGGCACCGGGCCGCCCGTCGTCGGCCCTGGTCGCCGCCGAGCGGCACCGCGTCCAGCGGCTGGTGCTGCGCGGCACCCAACGCGGCTGGCTGAGCTACCTCCGCGAGGTGACCGACCTGGTCGTCGAGGCCGCGGCGGAATCCGCGGCCGCCGACCCCCGGCCGGCGCTGGTGGCAGGCGAGGTCGTCCTCGACCACCACCGCATGCTGATCGGTCTGCCCGGCCCCGCGTACGCACGCACCGCCGCACAGCGCCGGGACCTGGAAGGAGCGCTGGCACGCCTGAGAGCCCGGGGCGGCCCCGGCCCCGACGGCCGCTTCGAGCCCGGGAGCACCGTATGACCGGCGTCCATTCGCTCCTTCCCGCCGGACAGCCGGGCCTGCTCGTCTCACCGGTGTTCGGTGCCGAGCCGTACCGCGGCGTCGAGGACCTCGCCCGGTATCTCGCCGCAGGCGGCTATGCGCCGCTGACCGCGCGGGACCGGTTGCTCGATCTGATCGCCGCCGTAGGACTGCGTGGCCGCGGCGGCGCCGGCTTCCCCGCCGCCGTGAAGCTGCGCGCCGTCCGCGACGCACCCGGCCGGCCCGTCGTCGTCGCCAACGGTGAGGAGGGCGAGCCCGGATCCGTCAAGGACCGGTGGCTGCTGCGCCACCGACCGCACCTGATCCTCGACGGCCTGCGGCTCGCCGCGGCCATGACCGGTGCCCGGCGCGGGGTCGTCTACCTCTCGGACCCCCGCGCCGAGCAGGCCGTCCGGCACGCGCTCGCCGAGCGTCCGGCCGGTCCGCGCGTCGACGTCGTACGGACGGACCAGGCGTACGTGGCGGGGGAGGAGACCGCGGTCGTACGTCGCATCGAGGGCGGTCCGGCCCTGCCCACGGCGAAGCCCCCGCGCCCCTTCGAGGCAGGGGTCGGCGGCGCGCCCACGCTGGTCGCCAACGTCGAGACACTGGCGCGGATCGCGGTGATGCACGCGTGCCCCGACGTCGCGCCGGTCCTGGCGCGCGCTCATCTGGTGACCGTATCGGGACCGGGCGGTTCCGCCGCCGCGCTGATCGAGGTGCCCGCCGGTACGCATCTGACGGTCCCCGCCGACCTGTGCGGGCACGGGATGGCCGAAGCGGTCCTCCTGGGCGGCATGTTCGGCGGGCTGTACGGTCCCGGCTGGACGGACCTCCGCCTCGACCACGACGGGCTGAAGGCCGCCGGCGGAGCACTGGGCTGCGGAGCGCTGCACTTCCTGCGTCCCGGGGACTGTCCCGTCGCCCTGGCCACCGAGGCCACCGCCTACCTCAAGGCACAGAGCGCCCGGCAGTGCGGGGTGTGCGTCTCCGGAACCGGGGCACTGGCCGGAACCCTCGCGGCCCTCGCACGCGGCGAAGCGGGCGCGGGCCCGACGCAGCAGCTGCGGCGCTGGTCGTGGCAGCTGCCCGGCCGCGGGGCCTGCGGGCTGCTCGACGCGGCGGCCCGGATCGTCGCCACGCTCCTCACCCACTTCCCCGACCGGCTCGAAGCCCACCGCGGCTCGGGCTGCCCGGACTGCACCGATGTGGCACCCGACGACGGACGCCGGTTCGCGGTGCCCGTGCCCTGACCCGCTCCCCATCCCGTCCAAAGCCCGCCCCCGAAAGGACCGCACCGTGAAACTCCTCCTCGACTCCACCCGCTGCCAGGGCTACGGCCTCTGCCATGAACCCGCGCCCGAGCTGATCGACCTCGACGAGTGGGGCTATGCACAGGTGCTCGTGAGCGACCTACCGCCCGGCGGTGCCGAAGCCGCCGCCGAGGCCGCCGTGGCCGCCTGCCCCAACTCCGCCCTGCGACTGGCGAAATGACATGGGACGCGACCTGTCGGCTCTCTTCGACCCCGTCTCCGTCGCCGTCGTCGGGGCCAGCGACGACCCCGCCAAGTACGGCCACGCCATCGCCGCCCAGGCGCTGCGCGCCAACGGCCGCCGCCCCCTGCACCTGGTCAACCGGCGCGGCGGCACGGTGCTCGGCCGCATCGCCGCTCCCAGCCTGAGCGCGATCGGCGAACCCGTCGACCTGGCGGTGGTCTCCGTACCCGCCGCCGGCTTCGAGGACGCCGTCGACGAGGCCCTCGCATGCGGGGCGCGGGCCATCGTCGCCATCACCGCCGGCTTCGCGGAGACCGGCGACGCCGGGCGGGCCCGCCAGCACGCCGTCGCCGAACGCGTACGCGCCGCGGGTGCCGTGATGGTCGGTCCCAACTGCCTGGGACTGGCCGACAACACCACCGAACTCTTCCTGGCCTCCGACACCTTCACCCCCGGTGGTGTCGCCCTGCTCAGCCAGAGCGGCAACCTCGCCCTGGAACTCCAGCTCCGCTTCCGCCCGCACGGCCTCGGCTTCTCCCGGTTCGTCTCGCTGGGAAACCAGGCCGACGTCACCCTCGTCGACCTGCTCGCCGACTGCGCCCGGCACGAGGGCACCCACGCCATCGCCGTCTACGCGGAGGACTTCGCCGACGGACGCGCCTTCGCCGAAGCCGCCGCCGAAGCGGGCAAGCCCGTCGTCCTGCTCACCGCCGGACGCGGCGACGCCTCCGCACGCGGCGCGCAGTCCCACACCGGGGCGCTGACCACCTCGGCCGACGTGGTGAGCGCGGCCTGCCGGGACGCCGGAGTGGAACTCGTCGCCACCCCACGCGAACTCACTGTCGTCCTGGCCGGGTTGAACAGCGCGCGGCGCGCGACCGGACGCCGGGTTGCCGTCCTCACCGACGGCGGCGGGCACGGCGCCGTAGCCGCCGACGCCGTCGAGGCGGCCGGCCTGACCGTCCCCGAACTGCGCCGGCCGACACGGGACGGACTCCGCAAGATCCTCTGGGACCAGTCGGCCGTCGCCAACCCGGTGGACCTCGCCGGAATGGGCGAGCAGAACGCGGGCTCGTACGCCGAGACCGTCACCGCGCTGCTCGCGGCCGAGGAGACCGACGCCGTCCTGATGACGGGCTACTTCGGCGGGTACGCGGCCGCCGACGGCGGCCTCGGCGCAGGCGGCGCGGTCCTCGCGGACGGGGAACAGGCCGCCGCCCGCCTCATCGCCGCCCGCCACCGAGCCACCGCCAAACCCCTCGTGGTGCAGTCGATGTACCCCGAGTCGCCCAGCTGCCGTACCCTCGCCGCGGCCGGTGTCCCGGTCTTCTCCGCCACCGAGGACGCCGCCCGCGCCCTCGCCGCCACGGCACCCCGCGCACCGCACACCGGCGTCACACCCCTCCCCCCGCCCGCGTCACCGCTCCGCGAGAGCGGCTACCTGCGGACGCGCCGAGCCCTCGAAGCGGCCGGACTCGCCTTCCCCGCGGCCCGAGAAGTCCATGACGAGGCCGAACTGGCCGCTGTCACCGAGGAGTTCAGCGGTCCGTACGTCCTCAAGGCCCTCCATCTCCTGCACAAGTCCGACGCCGGCGGCGTCGCACTGGGCCTGGCCGGACCCGGCGAACTCCGCGCCGCCTTCCGGGAGATGCACGCCCGGCTCGGCGCCCCCTCCTACTCCGTGGAGGCCATGGCGGACCTGACCGACGGCGTCGAGCTGATCGTCGGCGTCCAACGGGACCCCCGCTTCGGCCCCGTCGCCATGGTGGGCCTGGGCGGAGTGCTGGCCGAGGCCCTGCACGACGTCGCCTTCGCCCTGGCTCCCGTGCCCGCCGACCGCGCCCTGCACCTGCTGCGCGGACTGCGCACCGCCGCCCTGCTCGACGGGGTGCGCGGAAGGCCTCCCGTCGATGCCGCGGCGGCCGCGGCGGCCGTCGAGACGATCACCGTGTTCGCCGCCGCCCACCCGGAGATCGCCGAGATCGAGGTCAATCCGCTGCTCGTCCGCCCGGACGGCGTCCTCGCCCTCGACTCCCGCGCCGTACTCGCCTGACCCATCCCCTCGCGCCCCGAACCGAAGAGGCCCCCATGGACATGCGCTACACCCCCGAGCAGGCCGACCTCAAGCGCCGCGCGGCCGACTACGCGCGCCTGCTGATGCGGTACGAGGACCAGTCCGAGCAGGCCGGCGGCCCCCTGCCGCAGCAGCTCGTCACCGAACTGACCCGGGCCGCCATGCACGCCGGCGTCTACGCCATCAACATGCCCGCCGGGTGGGGCGGAGCCGGCCTCGGCCTGCTCGACCAGGTCATCGTCGAGGAGGAGTTCGGCAAGGTCACCAACTGCCTCTGGGACATCCCCTGGCGGCCCGCCAACGTCCTCGCGTACGGCGACGAGCGGCAGCGCGAGACGTACCTGCTTCCCGTCATCCGCGGGGAGAGGTTCGACGCGTTCGCCGTCACCGAGCCGGGCGCGGGCTCGGACCCCTCCTCCGGCACCTCCACCGCCACCCGCACCGACGGCGGCTGGCTGCTCAACGGGGAGAAGTGGTTCGTCACCTGCGGCGACATCGCCGACTTCCTGCTGGTGCAGGCGGACGCCGGCCCGGACCGGCTGCCCACCCTCTTCTTCGTCGACAAGGCCGCGCCCGGCGTCGAGATGACCCGCGTGCCGCGCTTCATGCACTCCGCGGTCAACGGGCACCCCGAGTTCACCTTCACCGACGTCGTCGTGGCCGACGAGGATGTGCTCGGCGGCGTCGGCAACGGCTACGAGCTGACCAAGGAATGGTTCACCGACGAACGCCTGATGATCGCGGCCCGCACCGTCGGCGCGGCCGAGCGCGCCCTCGGGCTCGCCCGTGACTGGGCGGTGGAGCGGGAGCAGTTCGGGGCGCCCATCGCCTCGTACCAGCTCATCCAGGGCATGCTCGCCGACTGCGCCGTCGACATCGCCGTCAACCGCGCCTACACCCACCAGGTCGCCTGGGAGGCCGACCAGCCGGGCACCGACCGCAAGACGCTGCACGCGAAGGCCGCCACGGCCAAGCTCGCGGCCAGCGAGGCCGCCGGCCGGGTCGCCGACCGCTGTCTGCAGATCTTCGGCGGCCGCGGCTACGACCGCACCTACCCCGTCGAGCGCATGTACCGGGAGCTGCGCGTCGACCGGATCTGGGAGGGCACCTCCGAGATCCAGCGGCTGATCATCGCCAACGAGCTGATCAAGCGCGGCACCCGCGCCCTGGCCCTGCCCACGCACTGAAACCGCCCCTGCACCGCGAAGCGAGGACCTCCATGGACTTTCGTCTCACCCCGCGCCAGACCCGGCTCAAGGCCGACGCCCGCGCCCTCACCGACCTCATCGCCGCCTACGAGATCCAGTGCGAGGAGAACAACGGCCTGCCCGCCGACGCACACACCAAGATCCGCGACGCGGTCCTGGACGCCGGACTCCAGGCCGTCAACATGCCGGCCGAGTGGGGCGGCGCCGGCCTGACCATCGCCGAGCAGGTCACCGTCCAGGAGGAACTGGGACGGCTCACCGGCGCCCTGTGGGACATGGTGTGGCGGCCCGCCAACGCCCTGCGCTTCTGCACCCCCGAGCAGCGCGAGCGGTTCCTCGTTCCCGTCATCAAGGGCGAGCGGCGCGACTGCTACGCCGTCACCGAGCCGGGCGCGGGCTCGGACCCGCAGAACCTCGCCACCACGGCCACGAAGAACGACCGCGGCTGGGTGCTCGACGGCGAGAAGTGGTTCGTGACGGTCGGCGACCACGCCGACTTCATGATCGTGCTCGCCGCGGCGGGTCCGGACCGTGCCCCGACGCTGTTCCTCGTCGACAAGGACACGCCCGGCATCGAGATGACCCGCGTGCCGCGCTTCATGCACACCTTCGTCTACGAGCACCCCGAGTTCACCTTCACCGACGTCCAGGTCGGCGAGGACGCGGTGCTCGGCGGCATCGGCGAGGGGTACGACATCACCCGCTCGTGGTTCACGGAGGAGCGCCTGATGATCGCGGCCCGCACGACGGGCGCCGCCGAGAGGGCCCTGGAACTGGCCCGTGACTGGGCGGTGGAGCGCGAGCAGTTCGGGGCGCCCATCGCCTCATACCAGCTGATCCAGGGCATGCTCGCGGACTGCGCGGTGGACATCGCCGTCAACCGTGCCTACACCCATCAGGTGGCCTGGGAGGTGGACCAGGCCCCGGCCGAGGACCGCAAGCTGCTGCACGCCAAGGCCGCGATCGCCAAGCTCTCGGCGAGCGAGGCCGCCGGCCGGGTGATCGACCGGTGCCTGCAGATCCACGGCGGCAGGGGCTACGACCGTACCTACGCGGTCGAGCGGCTCTACCGGGAGCTGCGCGTCGACCGGATCTGGGAGGGCACCTCCGAGATCCAGCGGCTGATCATCGCGGGCGAGCTGATCAAGCGCGGTACGGGCGTGCTGGACCTGCCCACCGCCTGACACGACGGCCGACACAGATCGAAGGGAAGCTCGGATGACCGACATCGAAGGCGTCGGAGTCGTCGGCTGCGGCCTGATGGGTGCGGGCATCGCCGAGGTCTGTGCGCGGGCCGGCCTGCCGGTGACCGTGGTGGAACGCGACGCGCAGGCGGCCCGCTCGGGCCGCCTGCGGATCGCCGGTTCGCTCGACCGGGCCACCGCCCACGGCAGGCTCACCGAGCAGCGGCGCGAGGCCGTCGCCGCCCGGATCACCGTGGTCGACCAGATCGAGGCACTGCACGACCGTGACCTGGTGATCGAGGCCGTGGCGGAGGACGAGCGCCTCAAGGCCGAGGTGTTCACCCGCCTCGACTCCGTCCTCACCGACGACCGCACGCTCCTCGCGACCAACACCTCCTCCATCCCCGTCATCCGGCTCGCCTCCGCGACCGGCCGGCCCGAGAACGTCGTCGGGGTGCACTTCTTCAACCCCGTACCGGCCCTGCGCCTGGTGGAGCTCGTTCCGTCGCTGCTGACCTCGCCCGACACCGTCGCCCGGGCCGAGCGCTTCGTGACCGGCACCCTCGGCAAGGAGGTCGTCAGGACGCGGGACAAGGCCGGCTTCGTCGTCAACGCGCTTCTCGTCCCGTACCTGCTGGCGGCGGTCCGCATGGTGGAGTCGGGCGGTGCCACCGCCGAGGACGTCGACCGCGCCATGGTCCTGGGCTGCGCACACCCGCTCGGCCCGCTGGCCCTGGCCGACCTGATCGGCCTGGACACCACCCGTGCCATCGCCGAATCGCTGTACGCCGAGTTCCGCGAACCCCAGTACTCGCCGCCTCCCCTGCTGTCGAGAATGGTGGAGGCCGGTCTGCTCGGGCGGAAGTCCGGACGCGGCTTCCACAGGTACGACGAACAGACGCAGCGTGCCGCCGAGGCACCGGCCGGACCGCACGGGGGGGACGAGGTGAGGGAAGATGGCCACGGCGTACGGCCACCGAACGAGGGGAGCGGCAGCGTGTCCACCAAGGTGCGCACAGCAGACACGCGCGAGCGCATCCTGACCGCGGCGTGCGAAGTGATCGCCGACATCGGCTTCGAGAAGATCCGCATGCGCATGGTCGCCGAGCGGGCAGGCGTGTCGACGGCGCTCCTGCACTACCACTTCGACACGCGCGAGAAGCTGTTCACCGAGGCGATGACCCACTCCTTCGCCCACACGGCCCTCGACGTCGAGCGTGACGCGGAGTCCGCCCCGGCCGGGGTCGTCCTCGCCCGCATCCTGCGCAGCCTGCTGCCGACCGATCCCGAACTGCACCAGGACTGGCGGCTGTGGCAGGAGCTGTGGGCCCGGTCCCTGCGCGACGAGACGACCCGGGCCTTCGCCGTGGACCTGTACGCGCAGCTGCACACCTGGGTGGCCGACGCGGTGCGGCGCGGCATCGCATCCGGCGAGTTCACGCCGGTCGACGTGGACGACCTCAGCACGCTGATCCTGTCCCTGAGCGACGGCTACGGCATCCGGTTGATGCTCCGCGACCCGACGGTCACCCTGGACAAGGCCCTCACCGCCATCTGGCGCCAGGTCTCGGCCGCGCTGGGCCTGTCGGACAAGGTGCCGGTGGAGTGATGCAGAGGGTCTCCCTCGAAGCGGGCGCATGACAGGAGGGGGTTACGCCCCTCGGCGGGCTTGCGGAAGACGGTGGGTCAAAGGCCGAGAACCGTCTCCTCCTCTGCGGCCAGGATCTCGCCGTCGTACGCGGCACGCGCCTCCGCCACCGACCGCTGGCGATTGTCGCCGGGCCAGAAGTGGGTGAGCAGCAGGCGTTCCGCGCCCGCGCGGGTGGCCCACTGGCCGGCCTGGGCCGCGCTGAGCAGATACGGGTCGGTCGCCGGGCCCTGCAGTGTCGCGCCGGCGATCAGCAGGTCGGCCCCGGCCGCGAGTTCGCCGAGCGCGTGATCCGGACCGGCGTCGCCGCTGTAGGCCACCGTCAGTCCGGGCGTCGTCAACCGCACGCCCGCGTGGGGCACATGATGCGGAAGGACCCGCCCGTCCAGCCGGAGGGGACCGACCTCATGGCTGCCCGGCAACTCGTATGGGTCGAAGACGTCGCGCAGTGCCTCGGTCGGCTCCATCGCCTGTACCCGCCCGAGCACTCCCGGCGGGCAGTACAACGGCACCCGCCCGGCGCGCTCCCCGCCGAAGAGCAGCGCTCGGCACAGCGCGCTCAGGTCCGCGCAGTGATCGGGGTGTTCATGGGTGATCACCACGGCGTCGAGTTCGCTCGGCGCGCACCGCTCCAGCAGCCGGGGCAGCGTCGCGTAACCGAGGTCCAGGACCAGCCGGAACCCGTCGACCTCCAGGAGGAAGCCGCTCGCCGCCCGCCCGGCCTCCGGCCAGGCGCCACACGTACCCAGCACAGTCAGCTCGCGCATCGGCGCATGGTCCCACAAGGCCCGTCGTCATGGCATCGGCCGCCGGCGCGGTCCACCGCCGTGCGCGGTCCTCACGTACTCATCGGAACCTGAGTACATGTGCTCTGCCCGGCACAGGCGTGGCCCGGCACGCTCGGGCCATGAGAGAAGGACTGATGAGACCCGTCGCCCACCTGTTGCCGATCCTCGTGCTCGCGGGGCTGTCGCTCGCGGCGTGGGCTGCATGGCTGGGCTGGGACCAGCACCGTGACGTGCACCCCGATGGCTCGACGACCGGCCCGTACGAGGCATGGCAGGTGATCGGACTGGTGCTCACTCTGCTCGTGCCGGTGTGCTGGGCGGCATCCCGGCGCCACCTCGCCGCCGCTGTGCTGGGCCCCACGGTCGGTCTGACCCTTGCCGCCTATTACGACTGGTCGGACGACTCCAGCGGACTCTTCGTCATCGGCGTGGGACTGGTCATGATCGGCAGCCTCGTCACGACCGTCATCGTCTCCGCCGTTGTCACCTCGGTGAGATAGGGGCCCGAACCTCACAGCGGTTCACCCGTCGCACGGCACGCGTGTGACGCCGGCTGACGCCACACGCGAGCCGCCCGGAACACCGGATCAGGGGGTTCGGGATTGGGGGTCTGCGGCAGTGCGGTCCTTCCAGTGACAGGTGGCGAAGGAACCTGCCGGAACGGTCACGACGAACGAGTGCCCGGCGACGGTGATGCGCACCGTGCGGTCGGTGGTGGCGCTGTTGCCGAGGACGGCGACGTAACTGCCGTTGCCGGACCGGTAGACCACGTTGCTGACGTCGTTCTCGGCGGCGCTGGAGTCGAGGCGGACATCGCCCGGGGACAGGTACTTGGCGAACTGCCCGATCGTGTACAGCTCGTCGCGGACGGTGAAGTCCTTCGTGTCCGTGTTCACCGTGACCAGCCGGTCCGGCCACTTGGTCGTGGCGCCGGCCTTCTCCCAGTCGACGTTGTTGTCCCGGGCAGGCGTCCAGTGCAGCGTCCCGCCGTACTGATCCGTGGTCTGGGCCCACAGGATGTAGGAGCCGGCGTCCAGGCGGAAGTCGTCCAGGATCGTCGAGGGTGACAGATCGCTGGTCTAAGGTGTGAAGAAAGTGGTCTCGGTACGGGCCTGTCTCCGTGCGGTTCGTCGGCGACCGCCATGTGCGGGAGGGGCCTTCGTGACACGGTGAAGACCCGGATACCGTGCCTACAGGTATCCCGGCTCGCCGTTGGCGATGAACCGCATCAGGGACTTCTCCAGCAGCTCCAGAAACTGCCGCAGGTCGTCGGCCACCTTGTCGAGTTCCGGTTCGTCCAGTGATGCTGTCCGCGTTCGGTGGACAGCCCCGTCGGGGCCGGTGACGTAGCACAGTCCGCCACCGTTCGAGCCCATAACCAATCCGCGGGCCTTCTGGTGCGCGCCGAGATCGACAGCCCCGTACTCCTTGAGCCGAAGAAGCGCATCACGAGCCGGATCGATGAAGTAGCCGTTGCCGACGTCCGTCCAGGTGACGTCGCCGATACCGGTGTACAAGGTGACGAGGTCGGCAGGAGCGAGGTCCACTCGGGCCAGTATGCGAGCCGTGGCCTGATCGTCACGGCCGGCCGACCGGACGTGATTGATGCCCGGCGGATACCCCTGCCTGCGCTCGAAGTCGTCTGTCATCGCACTCAGGGCATCGGAGACCCTGCACACCCACGCGGCCAGCCAGGCAGACGACAGCGAACGGTCACCCATGAGGCAAGATCATGGCATGTGGGGGCACACGCCTGCGATCCTCGTCCCTAGCCGGTGCCGCGGCTCATGACGCGGCGGGCGGCCTCGGCTTCCGCGGCGGGCGGGGACAGCTCGTCGAGCGTGTCGAGCTCGTCGTCGAATTCCAGTTCCCGTTCCCAGGCCGCGGCGAGTTGTTCCTGCTCCTGGCGCGGTTTGGCGCCGACTTCGTCCCGGTGATCGGGATCCAGGGCTGCCAGGAATCGTCCGACCGTATCTGTGGGCATGCCGTGCTCCTTGTCGCATGGAGGATGCCACCCTTGTCCAGCATCGCCGAACCAGCCCGCGTTGTCTGCTCGACATGGCGGGGCAACGGAAACAACGTGGTCGGCTACTCGACGGCCGGGTCCTCCTGGCTGCGTCGCACAGCCTTCTGTACGGCCTGCTCAACCTCGTGCGGGCCGGCCCCGGTGGCTGCGGCATGCGCGGTGATGGCCGCCTGGACGGCGTCGGACGCCTCGCGCCAGCGGCGGAGCTGA
The DNA here is from genome assembly GCF_044456925.1 of Streptomyces sp. NPDC050743. Classification (NCBI taxonomy): domain Bacteria; kingdom Bacillati; phylum Actinomycetota; class Actinomycetes; order Kitasatosporales; family Streptomycetaceae; genus Streptomyces; species Streptomyces sp. NPDC050743. The sequence continues at coordinate 78,486 of NZ_JBITGJ010000030.1, read as the reverse complement.
GCCTCGTACTCGCCACCGGCGAGGCCAGCGAGTTTCGCGCGCTCCTGCTCGGCCGTACGTTCCAGCTTGATCAACTCATCGGGGACCTCTGCCACGGCTACGGATCCTAGACGGCGAGACCGGCGCCTCCACCGTCTCGCCTACCGCCCGATCGGGTGGAGCCGCGCCGGCACGGCCGGCTTCCCCCTCGCCACCGCCGCCACGGGCGTTACGGCACCCTGACCCGCAGCCGGACGGCCGAGCGGGCCGATCTGCTGCGGGTCCCCGGACGTGACGGCGACCTGCGCGCGGCCTTCACCGGACCTCACCGGGTCACTGGGGAGGAAAAGTGATGCCGCACAGTCCGCGGATGTCGTCCATGACGCGGAGTGTGGTGATCGAGTCGGTCAACGTCCGGAGCGGGGACTGGAGTTGGCCCGTGGTGATGCAGCGGGCGGCCTCGGCGGCCTCGAAGTGCAGGGCGTTGTGGGCCGTGCGGGGTTCGGTGTAGGTCAGGGGTGTGCCGCTGCCGGCCGGGGTGAGGAGGAGGTCTCCGGGCTGGTAGAAGGGGCCGGGCAGGCTCAGGGTGGCGTGGGTGCCGGCGACGGTGGCGCTGGTGGGGGTGTTGCTGAAGAGTGTGGTGTGGACGATGGCCTGGTGGCCGTCGGCGTTGCTGAGGATGGCGGCGAGCTGCCCGTTGACACCGGCGGGATGGGGCTGGCCGATGGCCTGGATGCCGGTGGGGGCGCCCAGGATCCAGGTGGCGAGGGACAGCGGGTAGGTGCCGAGGTCGAGGAGGGGGCCGCCGGCGAGTTCGGGACGCAGGATGCGGTGACCGCCGGTGAAGCGCTCGCCGTGGTCGGCCAGGACGGTGTGGATGTCGCCGAGGACGCCGGAGTCGAGGAGCTGGCGGACGACGTCGAATCTGGGGAGGAAGAAGGTCCACAGGGCTTCCGCGCAGAACAGCCCGCGTTCGGCGGCGAGCCGGGCGATCTCGGTGGCCTGGTCCGCGTCGAGCGCGAGCGGTTTCTCCACGAGGGCGTGCTTGCCGCACTCCAGGACGAGACGGGCGCAGGCGAGGTGGGCGGTGTGCTCGGTGGCGACGTACACCACGTCGACGTCCGTCGCGGCGGTCAGCTCCTCGTACGAGCCGTACGCGCGCGGGATGCCGTGGCAGTCGGCGAAGTCCTTGGCGCGGGCGGTGTCGCGGGAGGCGACGGCCGTGAAGCGCTGCCGGGTGTGGCGCTGGACGGAGCGGACGAAGCGCTCGGCGATCCAGCCGGTTCCCAGGACGCCCCAGCGCAGGGCGGGGGCGTCCATCGGGTCCGGGGTGCGCGGGGTGGGCAGAGCGTCGGGGAAGACGGGCATCGTCGCTCAGACCTCTGGGACCTGAACGGGGACGGTTTTGCCGCCGTCCTTCATGGAGGCGATGACGGCCTCGGCCACGGCGGTGGCCACCAGACCGTCGTACGCGGTGGCCAGCGGCGAGGGCTCGCGCTGTGCCACGGCATCGGTCCAGGCCTGCAGCTGAAGGCGGTAGGCGTCGGCGAAACGGGGCCGCCAGTCGGCGGGGTAGGCCGTGGCCCGGGCACGGGCCGCGTCGGACACCAGGCGGGCCGGGTCGGACAGTGCCAGGGCGCCGTGCTCGGCGACGATCTCGCAGCGGATGTCGTAGCCGTAACCGGCGTTGAGGAACGTCTCGACGGTCGTCAGGGCCCCGTCGGCCGTGCGCAGCAGCATCAGCTGCGGATCCCGCAGGCCGGTCACCGTCGAAGTGGTGCGGGGCGCGTGCCAGCTCACCTCGGTGACGGGGGAGCCCAGCAGCCAGGGCACGGTGTCGAACTCGTGGACGGCCGACCCGGTGACGCTGAACTCGTCGGTGCAGCCGGGCGCGGAGACGACGCCCCGGCTGACGCAGCGCAGCAGGAGCGGTGCGCCGTACGTTCCCTCGGCGACGGCCGCCTTCAGGTCCCCGTAGGCCGGGTCGAAGCGGCGCATGAAGCCCAGCGAGATCAGTCCGGTCCCCGCCCGCCGCTCCTCGCGGACGACTCGGACGCAGTCTCGTGTCGTCGGCGCGAGCGGCTTTTCGCACATCACCGGTTTCCCGGCCCGTACGGCGGCGACGGCGAGGTCCGCGTGGGTCGTGTCGTGCGAGGCGATGACGACGGCGTCGACCTCCGGGTCGGCGATGAGCGCATGCGCGTCGCCGGTCGCCCGGGCCCCGGCCACCGCGGCGACGGAGGCGGCCCGTTCCCCGTCGACGTCGGCGACGCTCACGACCTCGGCGCCGGACACCCAGCGGTGCAGGGTGTTCACGTGGTCGGCGCCCATGTTGCCCGCGCCGATGACCCCGATGCGCACGGTCTTCACGCCAAGCTCACCCACGTGCCCTGCGCGGCGGAGCGCTCCATCGCCTCCAGCGCCACCGCGCTTGCCACGGCATCGCCGAGAGTGGCGCCGACCGCGGTGCCGTCGGTGATGGAGCGCAGGAAGCGGTAGGCCTCGATGACCTTGAGGTCGTCGTAGCCCATGCTGGTGGCAGCCCCGGGCTGGAACGCGGCGTATTCGCCGTGGCCGGGGCCGACGTACACCGTGCTGACCGGCTGGTCCTGGTAGGTCGTACCGCGGCTGACGGCGAGTTCGCCCATGCGGCGGAAGTCCCAGAAGACGGCGCCCTTGGTGCCGTGTACTTCGAAGCCGTAGTTGTTCTGTTCGCCGACCGAGACGCGGCAGGCCTCCAGCACGCCGCGGGCGCCGGAGGCGAAGCGCAGCAGGCAGTTGACGTAGTCCTCGTTCTCGACCGGCCCGGGCTCGCCGCCGGTGGCGAGGGTGTGCCCGGCGGTGGCGCCGGTCGGCCGGGCGCGTTCGGGGAGGAAGACCGCGGTGTCGGCGGTGAGCGAGGCGATGTCGCCGAGCAGGAACCGGGCCAGGTCGGCGCCGTGCGACGCGAGGTCGCCGAGCACCCCGCTGCCGCCGCGGGCCCGCTCGTAGCGCCAGGTCAGGGCGCCCTGGGGGTGGGCCGCGTAGTCGCTGAAGAGTCGGATGCGGACGTGGGTGACCGTGCCGATCTCACCGGAGGCGATCAGATCGCGGGCGGCCTCGACGGCGGGCGCGTTGCGGTAGTTGAAGCCGACGGTGCCCTGAACGCCGGCCTTGGCGACCGCGTCGGCCACCGCCCGGGCGTCGTCGGCGGTGAGCCCGACCGGCTTCTCGATCCAGATGTGCTTGCCGGCCTCGGCCATCGCCGCGCCGATCTCGCGGTGCAGGAAGTTCGGGGCGGTGATGCTGACGGCCTGGACGCGCGGATCGGCCGCCACCTCCCGCCAGTCGCGGGTCGCGGCGGCGAAGCCGTACAGCCCGGCCGCCTCCTCCGCCCGGCCCGGTACCTCGTCCGCGACGGCGAGCAGTTCGGGCCGTACGGACAGCTGGGGGAAGTGGTGCGGCACACGCGCGTACGCCTGGGTGTGCACCCGACCCATCCAGCCGAATCCCACGACGGCGACGCCGAGCGTATTCACCATGAGCGCCCTTCTTTGGACCGTTCCAGAGCTTGGGCGCTCACCATGCGGCCTGCGTCTCTCGGGTGTCAAGGGTCTTTACACGGGCAGGGTCGTCATGGAACGTTCCAGCCATGAGCACTCCGACTATTCGTGACGTCGCCGAACGGGCCGGCGTGTCCAAGTCCCTGGTGTCGCTCGTGCTGCGCGGCTCGGAGGGTGTCCGGCCGGAGAAGCGCGCGGCTGTCCTCGCCGCGGTCGAAGCGCTCGGCTACCGGCCCAACGCCGCCGCGCGCAGTCTGAGCGAGCGGCGCACCCGCACGGTGGGGGTGCTGCTCAACGACATGCGCAACCCCTGGTTCGTGGAACTGCTCGACGGCCTCAACGCACGGCTGTACGACAGCGGCCTGCACATGCTGCTCGCCGACAGTCACCTCAACCGGCGCCTCGGCGAGGACCTCACCCGGACCTTCACCGAACTCCGCGTCGACGGCCTGATCGCCGTGGGCACGCTCCAGGACCCCCAGGCCCTGCGCACGGCCGCCCGCCTGGTCCCCACGGTGGTCGCCGGCACCCGTGAACCGGTGCTGCCCCGCGTGGACATCGTCGCCAACGACGACGAACTCGGAGCCCGCCTGGCCACCGAGCACCTCATCGGCCTCGGCCACCGGCACATCGCCCACATCGCCGGTCAGGGCGCGGTCGGCGACCTGCGCCGGCGCAGCTTCGAGGCCACCATGCGCGAGCACGGCCTCGCCGGCACGGCCGTCGTGGAACAGGGCGACCTCACCGAGGAGGGCGGCTACCGGGCGACCGTCCGGCTGCTGAGCCGCGCGCGGCGCCCGACCGCCGTCTTCGCGGTCAACGACATGACCTGCGTCGGCGCGCTCTCCGCCGCCGAGGAGACCGGTCTCCAGGTTCCACGGGACCTCTCCCTGGTCGGCTACGACAACACCTACCTCTCCCGGCTGCGCCATCTGTGGCTGACCACCGTGGACAACGCCAGTCATGACGTGGGCCGGCGCGCCGCGCAGCGGCTGCTGGACCGGATCGACGAGCCGGACCGACCGCGCGAGGTCGACCTCGCCACCCCGTTCCTCGAAGTGAGAGGCACGACCGCCCCGCCGCTCGCGGAGGCCTGACGGCGTGCGCCGCATCCACTGCGGACCCTTCGGCCCGGCTGCGCGGGCACGTCCTCGGCGGCTCTCCGCGAACCGGGTCGACCCGGTCGCCTCGGTGTTGGGCACCCGGAAACGATAGAAAGGGGATATGGGTGAAGTTTCGGGTCGATCCGGGCGCGGTGCGCGTGATGCGTCCACGAGGACGCATGAGCCGGATCCGCCCCGCCGGAGGGGAGAGGCGTGGCGGTCGCTGCTGAGCGTGCGCAGCCTCGCCGGCCAGGTCTTCCTTCTCCAACTGGCGGTCGTGGTGCTCCTCGTCGCCGCCACCTTGCTGGCCCTCGTGGTACAGGCTCGGCGCGACAACATGGCGGACGCCAAGACCCGGACGCTCTCCACCGCGCAGACATTCGCCAACTCCCCGGGGATCGTGGCGGCGCTGCAGAGCGCGCACCCGTCGGCGGCGCTGCAGCCGTACGCCAAGGCGGCCGGCAAGGCCGCCGGCGTCGACGCGATCATCGTGTACGGGCTGAACGGCGTCACCCTCACCCACAGCGACCCGCACCAGATCGGGAAACGCGTCATCGGGCCGTACGCGAAGGCGGCGAACGGCAAGCCGTTCACCAGCACCTTCCAGGGGTCCCTCGGGCTCTCCGTCATCTCGGCGGTCCCCGTCAAGGCACCCGACGGGCAGGTCATCGCCATCGTCTCCGTGCCCGTCACGGTCCAGAAGGTGCAGCACATGGTGAACCGGCAGCTGCCGGTCCTCTTCGGGGGAGCCGCCGTCGCCCTCGCCGTCGCCGCGGGCGGGTCGGCCCTGGTGAGCCGCCGGCTGCGGCGGCAGACCCATGGCCTGGGACCGGTGGAGATGACCCGGATGTACGAGCACCACGACGCGGTTCTGCACGCCGTACGGGAAGGCGTGCTGATCGTCGGCGGTGATGGCCGGCTGCTGCTGGCCAACGACGAGGCACGGCGGCTGCTGGACCTGCCGGCGGACGCGGAGAAGCGGCACATCGCCGATCTGGGGTTGGAGGAGGACCTCGCCGAACTGCTCGCCTCCGACCGCCCCGCCACCGACAAGGTCTACCGAGCGGGCGACCGGCTGCTCGCGGTCAACAAGCGGCTCACCGCACCTCACGGCTCGGTCGGCAGCGTGGTGACGCTCCGGGACACCACAGAGCTGCAGGCTCTCTCCGGCCGGGCGGAGGTGGCGCGCGAACGGCTGAAGGCGCTCTACGACGCCGGGCTGCGGATCGGCACCACGCTCGACGTGAAGCGGACGGCCGAGGAACTGGCCGAGGTGGCGGTGCCCCGGTTCGCCGACATCGTCACCGTCGAACTGCTGGACCCGGTCCTGCGCGGCGAGGAGCCCTCCGGTGGGAGCGCCCGGACGAGCCGTCTGCGGCGCAGCGCCGTCGCCGGCCTGGACTCGGCCCATCTCCTCCACCCCGTCGGCGAGCTGATCGGTTTCATCCCGGGTCACCCCGTCTCCCTGGCGATGGCGGACGGCCGACCGGTCCTGGCGGGAGACCTGAGCGCCTCCGAAGCCTGGCTGGCCCAGGATCCGGAACGTGCCCGGCAGATCATCGAGCAGGGCGTCCACTCGATGCTCGTGGTGCCCTTGCGAGCCCGCGGCGTGGTGCTGGGCGTGGTGGACTACTGGCGCGCCGAGGGCTCCCCGCCGTTCGAGGACGACGACGTGTCCTTCGCCGAGGAACTGGCCGCCCGGGCGGCGCTGTGCATCGACAACGCCCGCCGCTACACGCGCGAACACGCCATGGCCGTCACCCTGCAGCACAGCCTGCTGCCCCGCGGCCTGCCCGAACAGTCCGCCCTCGACGTGGCCTACCGCTACCTGCCGGCCCAGGCCGGGGTGGGCGGGGACTGGTTCGACGTCATTCCGCTGTCCGGCGCCCGGGTGGCGCTGGTCGTGGGCGACGTCGTCGGCCACGGCCTGCACGCGGCGGCGACCATGGGCAGGCTGCGCACCGCCGTGCGCAACTTCGCCGGCCTGGACCTGCCCGTGGAGGAGCTGCTGATCCGGCTGGACGAGCTGGTGGCCCAGATCGACGCCGAGGAGATCGCCACCGCGGAGGACGGGCAGGGGATGATCACCGGGGCGACCTGCCAGTACGCCGTCTACGACCCCACCTCCGGGCGGCTGGACCTGGCCACCGCCGGCCATCCGGGACCGGCGGTCGTCCGGCCCGACGGGACCGTCGACTTCCCCCAGCTGCCCGTCTCCCCACCCCTGGGACTCGGTGCCGGCCTGCCTGTCGAGACCGCCGAACTCGCCGTGCCCGAGGGTTCCCGGGTGGTGCTCTTCACCGACGGACTGATCGAGGACCGCACCCGAGACCTGGACGCCGGTCTGGAGGCCCTGCGCGAGGCCCTGGCAGGGCCGGAGCGCACGCCGGAGGCCACGTGCGCGGCGGTGATGGAGACCATGCTGTCCGACCGGCCCCGGGACGACATCGCGCTCCTGGTCGCCCGCACCTGCCGGCTCGGGCCGGCGCAGGTCGCCGCGTGGGACGTGCCCCAGGACCCGGCGGCGGTGGGCCCGGTGCGCTCCGCCTGCGCCCGCCGGCTGACCGAGTGGGGTCTGGAACAGGTCGTCTTCACCGCCGAACTCATCCTCAGCGAGCTGATCACCAACGCCGTCCGCTACGGCGCCGAGCCCATCGTCGTCCGGCTGCTCCGCACGGAGCCCGTCAGCGGCCCGGCCGCGGGCACCCTCATCTTCGAGGTCGCCGACGGCAGCAGCACCTCACCCCGGCTGCGTCGGGCGAAAGCCACCGACGAAGGCGGCCGCGGCCTCTTCCTGGTCGCCCAGTTCGCCGAACGCTGGGGCACCCGCTACACGCCCACCGGCAAGGTCATCTGGGCCGAACAGTCCCTCCACGACGGCGCCGCGCCGGAGGTGGAAGGACTCGGCGACATCCTGCTCGACCAGTGGGACGACACGGCGCCGTGAGATGACACGGCAGGGTGAGTACGAAGCGCGGCCAAAGGAGTGCGCAGGCCGCGTTCCGCGAGGGAAAGACGCTGATCGCAGGCATTCCGCGCGGGATTTCAGCATCGGCGCGGCCGGGTACTCTGGCCTCGATGACCACTTGATGGACGCAGGCTACCGAGGGAAGCAGGAGGCGCGACGGGCCTCGGCGACAACCGAATCCCCCTACCCCAGGAGCAGCGGTGACCAGACCCCGTGCCCGAGCAGCGGTCGCCCTCGGCTGCTCCGCTCTCGTGGCACTGGGCCTGGGCGCCTGCGAGCATCCACCGAGCACCGGACCCCAGAAGCCGTCGCTGGCCACCTCCGCCGCGAACGCGGGCGGCATGCGCGCACTGATCGCCGCAGCCAAAGGGGAGGGCAGGCTCAGAGCGATGGCGCTGCCCCGTGACTGGGCCAACTACGGCGGCTTGATCGACGGCTTCGAGAAGAAGTACGGGATCAAGGTCACGATCGACGATCCGCACGGCCACAGCGAGGACGAGATCGACTCCCTCAAGAGGAGGGGGAGCAGGCCGACGGCCCTCGACGTGATCGACGTGGGCGACACGTTCGCGCGGAGCGCGGCGCAGCAGAATCTGCTCGCGCCGTACAAGGTCACCGAATACGACTCGATCCCAGGGAACCAGAAGGACTCGAAGGCCCGCTGGTCCAACAACTACGGGGGCTACATCTCCATCGGCTGCGACGCCAACCGGGTGAAGACCTGTCCCGAGACCTTCTCCGACCTGCTGAAGCCCGCTTACAAGGGCATGGTCGCACTCGAAGGAAACCCGACCCGGTCGGCCACCGCCTTCGACAGCGTCTACGCCGCCGCGCTGTCGAACAACGGGTCGTTCGACAACATCCAGCCGGGCCTGGACTTCTTCGCCGAGCTCAACAAGACCGGCAACTTCAACCGCCTCTACTCCACCATGGCGACGGTCGATGACGGCCGGACCCCCATCAGCATCAACTGGGACTACATCAACCTCCACTACGCCGACCAGCTCCGCCACAAGGGCGTCAACTGGCAGGTCGCGATTCCCTTCGACGGCAGCTTCGCCCAGTACTTCGCGCTGGCGATCAACAAGAACGCCCCGCACCCGGCGGCTGCCCGTCTGTGGCAGGAGTACCTCTTCAGCCCGGAGGGCCAGAACCTCCGGTTGCTCGGTTACGCCCGCCCGGTGCTCATGGACGTCATGAAGCAGAACGGCACCCTCGACAAGGCCGCCGCCGCACGACTGCCGTCGGTCGAGGGAACGCCGCAGTTCCCGACGGACGAGCAACTGGAGAAGGCGAGGAAGACGGTCAACCAGGGCTGGGCCAAGGCCGTTCCCGGCTAGCCGGGCCGCGCGGCCTCACAGTTGGACGGGCAGGTGCCGGGTCCACGGAGCATGGCGTTCTGACGGTAGGGGGGTGGGTCCTCCACGAGTTGTGCTGTGCCGAGGTAGGGGAGCAGCGCGCCGAGTGCGGCCTGGGCCTCGAGACGGGCGAGGGGTGCGCCGTAGCAGAGGTGGATGCCGCTGCCGAAGCCGAAGTGCTGGTTGTCGGGGCGGGTGGGGTCGAACCGGTCGGGGTCGTGGAACCGCTTGGGGTCGCGGTTGCCCGAGGCGAGGGCCAGGATGACGGACGTGCCTCGGGCGATGGTGGTGCCGCCGAGGTCGATGTCGGCGTGGGGGATGCGCTCGCGCATGTGGACCGGTGGTTCGTAGCGCAGCAGTTCCTCCACCGCGCGTGGCATCAGGTCTGGTTCGCGGCGCAGGAGGTCGAGCTGGTCCGGTTGGCGCATCAGGGTGAGCACGCCGTTGGTGATGAGGTTGACCGTGGTCTCGTGCCCGGCGATGAGCAGCAGTACGGCGGTTTGCGCGAGTTCGTCCTGGGTGAGCCGCAGGGCCGGGTCGGGCTCGTTGACGAAGGCGGAGAGCAGGTCCTCGCTCGGCCTGCCGCGGCGCTGTTCGGCGAGGTTCACCAGGTAGCCGCCCATCTCCATCCGCGCCTGGTCGCCGGCCTTATCGGTCTCGGTGGTGTCCTCGTCGGGCCTGACGTCGGCGGCTGCGACCAGGGCGTTGGACCAGGCACTGAAGAGCGGCTCGTCCTCGCGGGGCACGCCGAGCAGGCGGCAGATCACGGTGACGGGCAGCGGGTAGGCGAAGTCGTCCACGATGTCGATCTGCCGGCCCGCCTCGAAGGACGTCATCAGCTCCTTGGTGATCCGGTCGATCTCACCGCGCATGCCGTCGACCCGGGCGGGGCTGTGCGGCGGGCCGAACGGGCGCATGGCCAGCGTGCGCAGTCGGTGGTGTTCGGGGTCGTCGAGCCGCAGGAACGGAGGCTGTGGGGCACTTCCCCGCGGGTGCGGGGGTCGGCACTCATCCGCGGGTCGTGCAGCAGGGCGGCGATCTGGTGGTAGCCGCCGACCAGACAGTTGCCGCCCGCCTGCCACACCACCGGGCCGGCCTCGCGGAGTTCCGCGTACAGCGGGTAGGGGTTGGGGCGGCGGGCGTAGTCGGTGATTCGTGCCAGCAAGGTCTCGGAGTCCATGACGGCTCCTCGTCGTTGTACGGGACGTGGGTCACACCACCGTCAGCCGGCGGTCGGGAAGGTGACCGGTGAGTGCGACGGCCGGACCGTGGGACAGCACCGACGGATCCGGCACCTCGGAGGAGACCCGGACGCTCGCACGGCGACCGCTCGGGGCGCTGAGGAGGAAAGCGGACCGAATCCCTGGAGAAGGCTGACCAGTTGCTCACGCGCGCGCCTGATCTCCTCGGCCTGCAGGCGAGATGGGGCGACTACTGATCGCGGTGTTCTCCCAGCCGATCATCCGCCGGCCTCACCGGTCGAGTGGTTGCGACAGGGCGTGCTTGACCTGCCTGGTCCGCTCGTCGGTGAGAACCTCGACCCGGTCGTCGGCCACGGCTTGCAGGGTCTGCTCCGCGACATCGGCGGCGCTGATCTTGGGTGCGTCAGTGAAGGAGCTGAGTTCGGTTTCCACGAAACTGGCGTGGACGCCGACCACGAGCGTCCCCTGTTCGCGCAGGCCCTCCCGCAGCGCGCCCGTCAACGACCACTGGGCCGCTTTGGAGGCCGCGTAGCCGGGGTAGTCCGGCCGTGAGGTCCAGGAGGCGGTCGACAGCATGTTCACCAGTGCGCCGCCGCCGTTGCGGGCCAGGACGGGGGCAAAGGCCCGGGACACCGCCCAGGTTCCGAAGTAGTTGATCTCCATCGCCAGGCGGGCGCCGTCGAAGGAGCCCGTCAGGAGCTTGGTGGTGAAGCCGCCGACACCGGCGTTGTTGATCACAATGGTGACGTCCCCCGCGACGGCGGCCGCCGCGGCGATCTCATCGGCCTTGGTGACGTCCAGACGCAAGGGGATGAGGTCCACGTCGCTCACGCTCTCGGGATCGCGGACGGCGGCGTAGACCTTGGCCGCTCCGCGGTCGATCAGCGCGCGAGCGAATGCGTGGCCGATGCCGCGATTGGCTCCCGTCACCAGGGCGACTGATCCTTTGATCTCCATCGCGCTTCCTTCCTGCCGGGGCCTGCGAGGGTGCCACCCTCCACTGTCAGCCTGCACCGAACGTCGCGGGTCTGCATGTGCTCCTCCGGATGACGTCGAGCGCGAAGAGCATCTCCCCCCTCGACCACTGACCGGCTAGCCCTGGACGAAGGTGACCGTCTCGTCGAGCGGTGCCCGGCCCGTACGGGCGTAACCCACCGCGCCGTCCTCGAACCCGATCGCCATGCCGCAGTAGAGGATGAGCCCGTCCGGGGGCGACAGGACCTGGGCGACGGTCTTGCGATACACCGACCACGCCATTTGCGTGCAACTATGCAGCCCTTCGGCGCGGAGCAGCAGCATCACGGTCTGCAGATACATGCCGACGTCGGCCCATTGGGGCGGGCCCATGTCGCGGTCGATGTAGCAGAACAGGGCGGCGGGCGCACCGAAACAGTCCCAGTTCGCGGCGGCGGCCCTCTGGCGCGCCTCCCCGTCCTCGCGCGAAATACCGAGTGCGCCGTAGCGCTGCTCGGCGAAGGCGGTTCGGCGCTCGCGGTAGGGGGACTTGAGTGCGGGTGGGTACATCTCGTACTCCCGCTCGTCCCAGGGGTCGCCTGCGGCCACGCGCTCGCCGGCGAGTTTCTTCAGCTCGGCCAGCGGCCCACCGGTCAGGACGTACACGTGCCACGGCTGGAGGTTCGATCCGGAGGGCGCCCAAGCCGCGGCGGTGAGGACGCGCTCCAGCACCTCCCTCGGGACTTGCCGGTCGGTGAATCCGCGCACCGCCCGTCGGCTCCTGACCGCCTCATAGACGTCCAAGATCGCCCACCTTCCTATATGCCCGTATTCTAGCCAATTGGTAATTAGAGTCGGGCGCTGTGCCCGGAAAGCCCATGTCGCCCGGTCGCCTTCACCAGTGCAGGGAGGGAACCATCCGCACCCGCGGCGGGGGAGGAGCCGCCGGCAGGCCCAGCCCCCGACCTCTACGGCACCTGCGTGGATCTCGGGCCTGCCGGTGCGGTGGTCACGAGGGATCGTGTCGCCTGGTCCCGCCGCTCCCTTGCGGTGCGGCTAACGTTCAGGCGCATCGACGCCTTGCGAGGGCGTATTTGGTGCATAAAGTTACGTACTGGACGTAGCCATCGGGAGATGGGCGGCACCATGAAATTCGCGGTCATCGGCGGAACCGGGCTGATCGGGTCACGGGTCGTGGAGATCCTCGACGAGGCCGGCCACCAGGCCGTCCCGCACTCCCCGGCCACAGGCGTGGACCTCGTGACCGGCCAGGGCGTCGAGGAAGCCGTGGCGGGCGTCGATGTCGTCATCAACCTGACGAACTCCCCGACCTTCGGCGAAACCTCGCCTGCCTTCTTCCGGACGTCGATGGACAACCTTCTTGCCGCGAGCGCGAAAGGCGGCGTCGGACACTTCGTCATCCTCTCGATCGTCGGCGTGGACCAGGTGCCCGAACTGGACTACTACCGGGCCAAGGTGCTTCAGGAAGACATCCTCAAGGCCGGCCCGATTCCGTACTCCATCGTCCGCGCCACGCAGTTCATGGAGTTCGTGGACGCGATCCTGTCCTGGACCACCGACGGCGAGATCGTCCGTCTGCCGCGTACGCCGCTCCAGCCGATCGCCGCTGCGGACGTCTCCCGCATCGTCGCCGAAGTGGCCGCCGGTACCCCGCTCAACGGCGTCCTCAACATCGCCGGACCCGATGTCTACCCCCTCGACGAAATCGGCCGGCTGACCCTCGCCGCCAAAGGCGACGGGCGCTCCGTCATCACCGATGACACCGCCGGCATGTACGCCGTCGTCCACGGTGACGTCCTCACCGCCGGGGGCGACGCCCGCATCGCCCCCACCCACTACACGGACTGGCTCTCCTGAACCGGCCGGCGAACCCGGGAAGCGGAGGCGGCGTTCCAAGTGACCGCGCCGGCATGAAAGGGCCCCGCCCCGCGATGTCCGCTACGGCCTCTCACGGGGACGGGGCCGCCCGCCTTCCTTGCTCAGTGAGGCGGGCCGCGGGCGGCTGTCCCCTGACGCCCGCCCCCTGACAGTAAAACGAACGATTGTTTTTTACAACCCAGGCAGCCAACAAAACGAATGTTCGTCTTGACTCGGCCTCACCGGAGCCTCTAGGGTGGGGTGATGAAAAAAAGGAACGTTCATTCCGTCTGGCGAGGACTGTGCTGGGCCGGAGCCAGGCGCCCGGTCCGGCGTTCCCCGGCCCCCTCACACAGACTCCCTCCAGGTGACTCACCATGATCTACTCTTTGGGGCTGCCCCCACGCCCTGATGAGGATCCCCCGTATCGCGATCTCCATCGGCAGGACACGGAACACGGCAACGACCAGAGCGGGTCCAGCAGCTGGCTCTACAGCAGGCGCCGCGGAGGGTGGGCCGGCGCCTGTCTGCCGCTGCACCTCGAAGACGCCTTCTTGGTCAGCCCGGACACTGAGGAACTGATCGGCGGGCGGGCACGCTTCCGTATATCCGACTTCGGCACATCCGGCCGTGACCGGCGGCCCTGGCGGCATTCGGCAGACCTCAAGCACCAACTGGCAGGAACCAGCGGGGAGCTGCGGCTGGTCCGCAACTACGACGGCGACCAGAGCGCCGCATGGGAAGAGGTCACCGCCATGCTGACGCTCAACGGCATCACCGATGCCGTCCCTCTTGGCCGGTTGAATGTCGTCGGTCCTCTGCCGTCGATCGCGGGCGGCGGGGGCCATGTTGCAGCCGTAGGCGTTGACGTGCCATTTCGTGCCCGCGTATGGGGCCTGGCCCTCCCCAGGCAGACGTGGTGCCACGTGCACGTGGAGGGGTTGGTGCGCTTGCTGCCCCAGTGGCCGGTGCAGCGATGAGCAGCGCGCACCAGGCCGAGCCGGGCGATCGCGGACACGACCGGATCGCGGCTTCGAGGGCGAAAGTCCGGGCGGAACAGGTGGACGAGGGCGACGGTTCCGCATCCCGGTCACGCTCTCGGCCACGTGTCGTGCTCACCATGGGCGCCGTCGTGGTGTTGCTGTGTACCGAGCTGGTGTTTGTCGCGCCGTACGCGCGTCGTGCGGCACACCAGCTGTCCCACGCTCAACCCGCCTGGTTTCTGCTGGCTGTCGCCGCGGAGATGGTGTCGATGGCGGCCTTCGCCCGGCTGCAGCGCCTGGCGCTGAGTACGGGCGGGCTGCGAGTGAGACTGGGCGCTGCGGTTTCCGCCGTGTTCGCCGGGAACGCTCTCAGTGCGACTCTGCCCGGCGGCAGCCTGGTGTCGATCACCTACCGGACACGGCGTATGCGTACCTGGGGTGCCAGTGTGCCTTTGATCGGCTTTACCCATGCTGCCACCGGTGTTCTGTGCGCGGCCGCACTTGTCGTGCTTGCCGGGATCGGCGGGACTCTGGCCGGGGACAGTGCCCAGCTTGCGGGGGCGGCCATTCGACTTTCAGCGGCTTGTGTCGTCACCGTCGCCGCGCTCGCGCTCGTGCGGCGCACCCATGTGCTGCGCCGGCCGGTGAGCGCTCTGCTTCGTGTGTGGCAGAGACTGCGGCGCGGCAAGGACGGGCAGACCTCGGCCGATGGCCTGCTGGGGGAGTTGGCTGCCATGCGGCCTCCAGCTCGCTTCTGGGTCCTGGGGCTTGGCGCTGCCCTGATCAACTGGGCCGGCGATCTCGTGTGTGTGCTCGCCGTGTGCCATGCGGTGGGCTCGGCCCCGGCCTCGGACAAGGTGCTGCTCGCCTACGTCGCCGCGATGACGGCCGTATCGGCTCTACCTCTGTTGCCCGCGGGACTTGGCCCTCTCGACGCGGCTCTGGTCCTGACTCTGCATCACGGCGGAATGCCGATGGCGGCCGCCACGGCCGCTGATCTTCTTTACCGGACCCTCAACCCAGGACTGATCGGTGTCGCCGGGTGGACGGTCCTGCTCGTCCGACGACGTAGGCGGTCAGCGCGTGGCCGGATCCGGCCACAGAGCCCGCACCGCGTCGCCGACCCCCTCCACGAGCGTGGGGTCGAGCATGGCCGTCTGGAGGATGTAGCCGGGTAGGAAGCAGACCAGAGCGCCGGCGATCGACTCGGCAGTCACCTCCTCGGGCAGGGCGCCACTTTCCTGGTGCTCGCGCACAACCTCTGCGAGGTCGGAGCGCATCTGGGTCAGCAGGGTGCTGAACTGCCCGGCCAGCGTGGGGTTTCGCAGGGCCTCGGACCAGGCCAGCACCGCCAGCCTCGCGACGTCGTGTTCCGCGGATCGAGCTGACACGAGATCGAGGAGATCGGCGATGACCGCCCCTAGGGAACTCCTCGGCCGAGTTGTGGCGACGGTGTGGACCAGCGTCACGACCTCACGCATGTTCTCTTCCGCGATAGCCAGGATCATCTCGTCTTTGCTCGCGAAGTGCCGATAAACCGCGCCCGCCGAGAGTCCGGACTCTGCGAACAGATCCTGCATCGACGTCGAGTGGAATCCGTCGCGCAGGAAGCATCGCCGGGCCGCATCCAGAATCTGGGTACGGCGAGCGTCCATGTACTCCTGGGACACCTTGGGCATGGGGGCATCCTCTCCAAAGAAAAACGAATGTTCGCCTTGACCCGCTGTCGGCGAGCCTAGCAGACTGGATTCCTGGAGAACGATCATTCGTCTTTGGAGGCAGGACCGTGCAGACCCCGTTGGCGGGAAACCAGTCATGGCGTCGTGTGGCCATCATGGCAGTGGCATTGCCGCTGGTGATCTCACTGGCAGTGATGGCCTATGCGTGGCCTGCGGCGCGCATTGCGCCGCGTGACCTGCCGGTGGGGATCGTGGGCACGAGTACGGCGAGCCAGGGCGCGGTCCAGGGCCTGGCTCACAGCGAGCCGGGCGGCTTTGACTTCCGTCTTTACCCCGACGAGGCGTCGGCGCGGTCCGGTATCAGGGAGCGGGACGTGTACGGTGCCTTCGTCGTCACCCCCGGCAGTCTCACCGTGCTGGAGTCCACTGCCGCGAGCCCGACCGTCGCCCAGTTGCTGGGCAAGGCGGGCCAACAACTGGCCGCCCATGCATCCAAGGCGGCCGCGGACCGTGCTGCCTCGGCTGCCCACGGCACGTCCGCTCGCTCCAAGAGAGGCAAGGCCGGTGCCGAGAAGCCGGCGCGGATCCGAGTGGGGACGGTGGATGTCGTTCAGACCTCGGCAGATGACCCCCGCGGCGTCGTCTTCAGTTCGGCGCTTCTCCCGCTGACGATCTGCAGCATCATGATTGCCTTGGTCCTTGCGATGTCACTGCGGCTGCGACCCGTGTCGCGTCTCATGGCCTTGATCGTGATGAGCGGAGCGGCAGCCCTCGGGGTCTACGTGGTCGCCCAGGGCTTCCTCGGCGCACTGCCGCACGACCATCTGGCGACCTGGGCTTCCTTGGCACTCACCGTTTTCGCTATCAGCGCCACCACTGCCGGGGCAGTCGCGCTTGTGGGTTCGGCGGGGCTTGGGCTGAGCGCGGTGCTCATGGTCTTCGTCGGCAACCCGTTTTCCGGCAGCACATCCGCACCAGAGCTGCTGCCCAAGGCGGTTGATGACATCGGCCAGTGGCTGCCGCCGGGCGCCGGCGCGAGCCTCGTGCGCGGTACGGCCTACTTCAATGGCAATGACAGCGCGGGCCACATCGCTGTCCTTACCCTGTGGAGCGTGCTCGGACTGGCCGCCGTCCTGTTCGGCCACCGTGCGTCCCCCGTGGCGAAGGGCCCCGTCGCCAACGAGGGCGCGACAGCGGATACGGAGGGTACGGAGGGTTCGGCGAACGACGTCGCGACGCCCCATGTGCCGTCCGCCGAGGAGTCCTCACACTCGCCCGCACGCATCGATGTGCACGCACACGCGCACGCCCGACACGCCGCGGGCGCGTGATCAGCCGCCCCTTGCGGAGAAGGTGACGCGCTGCCTGGGCACGACCAGGACGACATCAACGGCCTGCTCGGTCTCAAGGTCGGCAGCGGCCGGCCACTGTGACAGTGCAAGTTGATCACGCCGTGCTGGGCGATTCATCGCACCGGACGCCAGACGATGTCGTCCCGGGCGGTGAGTGCCGTGACCGCGTCGGTAGCGGCGAGCGGTAGCGGCAGTGGATAGCGGGTGCGGATTTTGGTCAGTTCCCGGTGCGAGCGGACGAAGCCGGCGAAGTCGCGTGGGTATGCGCTGGCATCCACGCCGGTCAGGAGGCCGATCTTGCGGGCGCGGGCGGCCGTACGCTGCCAGTCCTGCGCGTGGGCCAGGCCGATGGAGTCGGTGCCGTGGTTGAACAGCAGGATCCGGATCTCGTCGCAGGGAGCGGAGGCGTCCAGGTAGGAGTCGAGGCCCGCGCGGGAAGCCTCCGTGCCGAAGACGGTCCAGTACGGCACCGATCCGGTGCGGAGGGTCCACCAGGGTTCGAGCAGGAGGAACGACTCGACCAGGAGTCGTCCGGTCGGCAGGCCGCGGTCCGCGTACCAGGCTCGGTGGAGGTCGGCCACGGCGGGGCTGAGCCGTTGTGGCGTGTCGAAGCGCAGCAGATGTGCATCGAGCCGGTGCTGTCCGGCGTAGGCGCGGATGTCATCGAGCAGCGCCGGATCCAGGCCCCATTCGGCTTCCGGGCTCTCGCCGTCGGCGGCGGGCGGGTCCCAATGGCGCGCCGGGGCGCCGTAGCGGGCGAGCAGGTCGGCGACGCGGGGCCCGCCCTGACGGTATTCCTCGGGGGTGGCGTCACCGAGGGCGCCGAATTGGAACACGTACCGGTCGTCGATCCTGGTGGTGGGCCAGCGCAGCGTGCAGTCGGCGATGACGAGCAGGCCGCCGGGGGCCAGACGGTCGCGGACGAACCGGCGGTAGGCGAGGGGGAGCCTGCGCCACTTGACCCGGAAGTACGTCATTCCCGCGATCATGAGGCGGTCCTGGTTGGGATCGTGCATGTGGTGCAGTACGAGGTCGGGGTTGGCCGCGAGCAGCGCCCGTCCGGACTCGCGGACGGCGGCCAGGTCGCCGCGTGGATCGTCCGGAGCGACGCCGCGACGGCGGACCGGCAGCAGCAGCGTCTGCGGCAGCCAGGCCGCATCGAGGGCGGCGGCCAGGTGCACCAGGGCGCCATTGGCGGACCCGATGAAGATCACCGGGTAGCGACGCCGGGGGTAGTGGCCGGTGACCCACTCGGCGAGGGCCTCCGAACGGACGTCGCCGACGCGGTGCCGCGGGATGGCCTCCGCCCAGCCGCTCGCCGCGTACAGCCGTTCCCGGGCCGCGATCGGCAGCCGGTTCAGGGCGCCGAGCACGCCGGACAGCGGCAGCTCGAAGACGGCGGGGAGCGTGCCGAGGGCCGGGGTGTCCCGCCCCGCGAGGAAACGCGACAAGGCACGCAGCATGCCGGTGGCCGAGTCGAACGAGGCGACCGCCTTGGACGCCTTCATGTCGCCGACCTCTGCTCCTGCGGCCCCGCCCGGTCGCCCGCGCATTCGTGGGCGAGGAAATCGGTGACGAGCCCGGCCAGCGAGTGCGGCTGCCGGTAGGGGACCATGTGGCCGGACTTCTCCACCACTGCCAGCCGTCCCGCAGGCAGCAGCCGGGTCACCTCCTCCGCCCACTCCTGGGGGACCATCCGGTCCTGCGCCCCGCGCACCACCAGCGTCGGCACGACGACGTGGGACAGCTTGTCCTCGATACGGTCGCGCAGCGACTCGGTGAACGCGCCGGCGATGCGGCGTCCGCCCGCGTCACGGTAATCGGCGAGGTTGAGCGGTGCCATCGAGAGGCGCTCGTGGGGCGCGTTGCGCAGCCAGCGCAGCAGCTGACGGAGGAAACCGCGGGCGGCCGGGTCGAGGGTCGGTCCCACGAGGACCAACCCGGCGATGCGGTCCGGATGCCGGACGGCGGCATCGACGGCCACCTGACAGCCGAAGGATCCGCCGAGGAGCACGACTTGGCCGAGGCCGACGGCGGCCAGCCACTCCGCGAGCGCGTCGGCCAGCGCCCGCAACCCCAGCGGGTGGCGCGGGCCGGCGCTGGCGCCGAATCCGGGGAGGTCGACGGTCCAGGCGTCGTGGCGATGGCCGAGGACCTCGATGAACGGCAGGAACTCCCGGCTGGAGACCCCGGCACCGTGGACACACACCACCGGCGGCCTGCGTCCGGCGATCCGCCAGGCCACCATCGGCCGGCCACTGACCTCCGCCGTGATCCGTTGCATGATCCATCCCTACCCGGAATCCGCAACGACGGCCACTGGGCCATCGACCGCCGGGAAAGGTGAGCACGCCGGACATGGCGGTTACTCGTCAGCGGCAACGGCGCCTCGGGGGAGGGGCGAGCCGCTGCCCGGGATGTCGTCGTCACGCCGTGCCGGCGCGCTTGCCGGACTACGACGGATGCGGCGATCCATGTTTGTTTCGCAGCGATATGTGCCGCGCGCTCGTGGAGACTTCGGCGTGTGCCGCGTACGGCGGTCTCGTCATCCCGTGTACGCGTCGATCCCACGGGCACCCGTGGAAACGCGGTCCTCAGGGCCGCCACCAGATCCCTCGGGCATGACCCCGTCCTCACCAGCGGGAGGCAGCATGATCAGCCATCGGCAACTGGTGGAAGAGGTGGCGTCGCGGACCCGGCTCGACGACACGGAGGCCGCCGACGCGGCCGTGCACCTGGTTCTCGCGGCGCTGAGCAGTCGATTGGACGCGCCGTGCCGTGAGCATCTGCGCCAGGCCGTGCCGGCCCATGAACGCGGGGCGCTGACGTACGGCGGCGAGGCGGCTGACGACTCCGCGATGCGGCTCGACGAGCTGCTGGCCGATGTGGCCCGGCCCGTGGACGCCACCTTGGAGCAGGCGCTGTTCCTGGCGCGGACAGTGGTCTGCCGGCTCACGGCCGAGGACACGGCCCTGGAGGCGGAACTGCAAGGCGCCCTCCCGGACGAGTTCGGGACGCTGTTCGCGGAGCCCGATCCGCTTCCGGAGCGGTCCAGCCGCGCCACGTACGCACCGGCCCCCCTCGGCGAGGAGGAGATCGCCGCGGCGCTGCGGCAGCGTCCCGGCTGGTCCGGTGACACCCGTGAGCTGTCCCGTACGGTGACGCTCCCGGCCGACCGGGTTCAGCTGCTGATGACCCAGGTCGAGCGCGCCGCCGACGACCTCGGTCACAGCCCCCGCACCCAGCGGACGGAGGACGGAGTGCGCTTCACCGTCCAGACCCGGTCCGTACAGGCCGTGACCCCGCTCGACCTGGAGCTCGCCGACCGGATCGACGACGCGGTGCTGGCGGTCGGCGGCGGGTCCGCAGGCTGATCAGCGATGGCCGCACGGGCCCGGCCGGCTCACCGGGCCCTTGCGGCCAGCACCCGTACCGGCTCGGACCAGGCATCCGGGAACGGCCAGGGGAAGGTGTGCGCCCCCGGCACTTCCAGATAAGTGCCGTCCGGCACCAGTGCGGTGAGCCGCCTGCCCCACTCGGGGGTGCTGATCCAGTCGTCCCGGCCGCGGATCACGAGCAGGGGCACCCGCAGCCGGGCGACCGCGTCTTCCAGGTCGTCCTCGGCATGGACCCGCGCGATGTGCACCATGCGCCGCAGTCCGGCCCGCTTCCACTCCGGACGGTGCGACTCGGACAGGCCGGAGGGCTCGTGCCGGGAGTCCAGCCGCCAGCGCAGCAGCAGTCGGGGCAGGGTGCCTGCGAAGGGGTCGACGGTGGGGCTCGCCAGCACCAGCGCGACGACGTTCGGCGCGGCCGTCGCCGCGCGTGCGGCGACCTGGGTCCCGCTCGAGTGACCCATGAGCACGGTACGGGCGGGACCCCGCGACCGCAGCCAGTCAGTGACCGAGCGGCCGAACTCCGGCACGTCGAGTTCGTGCGGCGGATCCCCGCTGCCCGCGAAGCCCGGCAGCTCCAGCAGATGCGCACGGGTCCACCGGCCGAGCGCGGCCAGCCCGGGCAGCAGGTAGTCGGCCACGCTCATGCCCTGCACGAGGACGACCTCGGGCATGTCCGGCCGCGGTCGTCCCACGGCACGACTGCGCATGCGGCCCAGCACGCCGTCGTGGAAGGCGATGTCGATCTCATCGGGGAAGGGCGGGCTGCTCCGGTCCGGAGGCGTCACGGAACATCACGCCCCGGGAGGCGGCAGCGGGTACATCGCCTCGGGGCAGGCGCGTCCGGACGTACGGCGTGGGGCGGCGGGCAGGACCGGGCGCCGACGGAGGTGACGGGCATGCCTGCCGCCGTCGTCAGCGCTGATACAGCCCGACGATGGTGCCGCTAGCCAGCTGCTGCCGGTCGAGAACGGCGTGTACGTCGTCGGCGGTGGCCCGGTCCGGGAGCGAGACCGGGGCGGGAAGGGCGTAGAGCCGGAAGAAGTAGCGGTGGGCCTCGTCGCCGACCGGGGGTTGCGGGCCGCCCCAGCCGCGCTCCCCGAAGCCGTTGCGATGCGCCTGGCTGCCCTGTGGTGTCTCGCCGGCGTCCAGGCCCCCGACGCGGGGGTCGATGCCGGTGACGAGCCAGTGCACGAAGGTCCCGGACGGTGCGTCCGGATCCTCGCACACCAGGGCCAGTTCCGCCGCGTCGTCCGGTATCCCGGACCAGGTGAGCGGTGGAGAGACGTTGTCCGCGTCATGGGCGTGGTGGCGCGGGATCATGGTGTGATCACTGAAGGCTGCGCTTCTGAGTTCGATACCGGCCATGCGACCGGAGTACCCCGGGCAGGCACGGGCATACGACCGAACCGCCCGGGATGACCGGGGAGGCGCGGGGTACCCGCCCGACCGACACTGCGGTGCGAAGAGACGAGGGGACGAGGAGATGACTGCGATGCGGTTCATCGGACTGCTCCTTCTCGCGGGCGCGGGCGCCTTCACGGCCCTCGCGATCGCGGGCAACCTGTCCGGCGGGCCCGATTACACGGTGTCCGTCCTCGATCACGACGTCGCCGCGATGAGCGGCCTCGCCGTGTTCAGCTCCGGACTCGCGCTGGCGCTCATCTTCTGCGCGGGCCTGGCGATCCTGGTGGGTGGGGCGGCACACGCCGGCCGGCACCGCGGCTCCCGGCCGCGCCGGACGCGGCCCACGACGCTCGGCGGGACGAGCGGCCCGGACGCCCGGGCCTGAACAGCGTTCGCGGGCGGGCAGCCCGAGTGGTGTGCCGTCAGCTCGCCCAGTCCAGCAGGCGTTCGCCGGTCTCGGGTGCCCGCAGCCGGCTGAGTGACTGCTTCTCCAGCTGGCGGACGCGTTCCCGGGTGAGTCCCACCTGGTCGGCCACCTGTTGCAGCGTGCGCGGATGCCCGTCGTGCAGCCCGTAGCGCAGGCTGAGGATCATGGCCTCGCGGGGAGCCAGCACACCCAGGGCGTCCCTGAGCTCCTCGGCGAGCGCCCGGTACTCGGCGACCTGCGGTGCCTGGAGTACGTCGGTGGCGGGGATGAGGTCGCCGACCACGGTCTCGCCGGTGTCGTCCACGGGTGTGTCCAGGCTCAGCGCCTGGCGCCCGACCCGGCGCAGCCAGGCGACCCGTTCCTCGTCGAACCCGCTCTCCCGGGCGACCTCGTCGTCGGTCGGCTCGTGGTCGAGGCGCAGCTGGAGTCGCCGTTCGGCTTTCGCGAGCTTCTGCAGCTGCTCCACGATGTGCATCGGCAGCCGTACGGTACGGGCGTGCTGGGCCAGGCCCCGTTCGATCGCCTGCCGGATCCACCAGGTGGCGTACGTGGAGAACTTGAAGCCCTTGGTGTGGTCGAACTTCTCCACCGCCCGCATCAGTCCGAGGTTGCCCTCCTGGATCAGGTCGAGCAGGGGCGCGCCCCGGTGGGCGTGCCGTTTGGCGATCGACACCACGAGCCGCAGGTTGGCCCGGATCATGTGGTCCTTGGCGCGCGTGCCCTCCCGTACGGCCGCCTCCAGTTCACGGCGCCGCGGTGGCGAGGGGGCGCCCTCACCGGTCTCGGCCCGCTCCAGCTCCTCTGCGGCGTGCACACCGGCCTCGATGGCCTGGGCCAGCCGTACCTCGTCCGCGGCTTCGAGCAGCGGGGTCGCGGCGATCTGGGCCAGGTACCGGCCGAGCAGATCCGGCTCGTCGCCGGTCTCCGGGACCCGGCTGCGCGGGCGTGCGGACCGGGCGGCGGCACGGCGGCGTTCTCGGGGGTCCGCCACAGCGGTTCGTGCCGGGGGCGGCATCGTTTCGGCCTCCGACTCCTGTCGCTTCGCCTCTGTGCTCCCAGAGGCGCTTTCGAGGGCGGGTACCCGGGCGCAGGCTCAGGACACGTGCGCTCCCGGCGCGCGGACGTCCCCTGGTGCCGGGGCGGGGCCGTCCGCACGCCGTTTCGGGCGCGGCGCCGCGGGAACCCGGTACGGGTTCCGCGGAAAGGGGAGTACGCCGTGCCCGACACCGACCTGGACCGCATCCACGGCCACGCCCTGCCGCTGACCGACCCGGCGTCGCTGGACCCGCTGATGGAGCGCATCGGCGACGCGCACTACGTGCTGCTCGGCGAGGCCTCCCACGGCACCGCGGACTACTACCGGCTGCGCGACGTGCTGACGCGGCGGCTGATCGAGGAGAAGGGCTTCTCCTTCGTCGCGGTGGAGGGCGACTGGCCGGACTGCCAGGCCGTGCACTGCTGCGTGGTCGGCGCGCCCGACGCGCCCGAGGATCCCGGCGAGGTGCTGGCGGGCTTCAGCCGCTGGCCGACGTGGATGTGGGGCAACACCGATGTGGTCGCCTTCACCCGGTGGCTGCGCCAGCACAACGAGGCTCTGCCGCCCGAGCGGCGCGTGGGCTTTTTCGGACTGGACGTCTACAGCCTGTGGGAGTCGCTGCAGGCGGTGCTGTCCCATCTGCGCGAGCACGATCCCGGCCGGGTGGAGCACGCCTTGGAGACGTTCCGCTGTTTCGAGCCGTATGCGCAGGACCCACAGGCGTACGCGCTGTCCACTCGTTACCTGCCGGAGGGCTGTGAACCCCAGGTGGTGTCTCTGCTCACCGAGCTGCGGCGGCGGGCCGCGCGGGCGGCCGCCCTTGACGGCTCGCTCGCGGAGTTCGCGGCCAGGCAGAACGCCGAGGCGCTGGCCGGGGCCGAGGCCTATTACCGGGTCATGCTCGACAGCGGGCCCGAGTCGTGGAACATCCGGGACCGCCACATGGCCGACACGCTGGACCGGCTGATGGAGCATTACGGCCCCGATGCCAAGGCGGTGGTGTGGGAGCACAACACCCACATCGGCGACGCGCGCGCCACGGACATGGCCGATGTCGGCGAGGTCAACGTCGGCCAGCTGGTGCGCGAGCGGCACATGGGCAGGGGCGTGGTGCTAGTGGGGTTCGGCTCGCACTCCGGCACCGTGATCGCCGCCGACGCGTGGGGCGACGTCCCCAGGGTCATGGGCGTGCCGGCCGCGCGCTCCGGCAGCCTGGAGGATCTGCTGCACCGGGCGCTGCCCGGCGAGCGGTCGCTGTTCGTCTTCCCGCATGTGCAGCTCCAGCACCCGCCCTCCTCGGGTCGGCGCGAGTGGTTCCACGAAGAGCACGGTCACCGCGCGATCGGCGTGGTGTACCGGCCGCAGTACGACCGCATCGGCAACTACGTCCCCACGGTGCTGGCCCAGCGTTACGACGCCTTCTGCTACCTCGACCGCACGCAAGCGCTCACACCGCTGCACCCGTTGGCGGAAGACAGCCGGGAGGAGCAGACCTGGCCTGCGGGCGTGTGACGCCACGACTGGTGGCGGACCCGGCGCAGTGCGGCACGCGCGGTGGCGCCGGTGGCCAGTCCGTCGTCGACGACGATGGCGGTACGTCCCGGCAGGTCCGGAGCCGGACGGCCCTGCCGGTCGAAGGCGCCGTCAGGTCAGCTCGGGATGGCCGAACAGCGCGGCGTATCCGCTCGGCAGCAGGCTCAGCAGCTTGTGCAACTCACCGCCCGAGACGGTGTCGCCCACGGCGGTGAGGACCACTTCCGCGTCCCTCCGGGCGGTCGCCTCGTCCTCGGCGGCGGCCCGGGCCACCTGGCGGACGAACTCCTGCACGCCCCAGGTGCGTCCGGTGTTGCCCACACCGGTGACGAATTCGCCGATCTCCAGGGGCAGCTGATCCGCCAGGTGATCCGCCGCGGTGGGCTGCAGCCGGTCGCCGAAAGTACAGAGAACGGCTTCGGTGACGCGGGTTGCCTCGTCGAGGTCGGCGTACTCTCCGTGCTCCCGCACAGTGGCGAGGAATTCGGTGGACGTCATGATTCGCTCCCCAGTGGTGCTCCCTGTGGCAGGTTGATCAGCGCCAGGCCGAGATCGGGGCGGCGGGTCTTGCCAACGCCAGATGCGGGACGGGGCCCTCCGCCCCGACGGCGATGTCCCCGAGCAGCTACAGCACCTCGCACTGTTCGCCGACCGGTATCCGCCGGCAGTCCTCGGCCGCGCGGTCGAACCAGCCGACCGTGGCCTGCGAGACCGCGGCCGGCGAGTCCCGCACCTGCTGCCACTCCATGCGCGCCCGGGTACCCGCGCCGTATGGCACCAACCGCCGTCCGGCGGCGGCCACGCCGGCGGGGCTCGCCGCTGCCGGGCGGCTTCCTCGCCGGGGTCCTACTGGGGACCGTCGCCCGGCACGGTCCGATAGCGCAGGAGGACACCCACTCCGTCGGTCACATCGATGCGGTCCGGCGGCAGCACGATCAGTTCGGCTCCGGTGCGGACGGCGGCGTAGAGCAAGGCCGCGACGACCGGTTCCTCCTGGACCGCGGACGCTCCGAAGGTCTCCAGGTCCGAAGCGGACAGTGCGATCTGCGGCGGCTCCGTGCCCAGCCACAGCCGCTCGGCGAGCCGGGCGCGGCGGTCGAGCAGCAGGGCTCGGGCCTGCCCCTGCTGCAGGGCGCGCACGGCCGCGCCGACGCCCTCCGATTGCCCGGGGTGGCGGGCGCGTTGCGCCAGGAACGTGTCCAGCTGCCTCTGGTCTGCCGCGTTCAGGCGCCCTTCCAGCACCCGAGCCGTATGCTCCTCCAGCAGGGTCGGGTCGGCGGCGGCCTCCGGGCCGGTGACGCAGTCGTCGTCCACCACCGTCAGACGGTCCCGCAGAGTGCGGGGCCAGCGGTTCACGAGCATGCCCGACGCCCAGGCGTCGTCCCGGGCCCGGCACAGCACGACCGACTCGGCGCGGTGCCGCTGCGCGAGGTCGCCGAGTTCCCGGGCGACCTCAGGGGCTGCGCGCCGCCATCCTTGGATCGGAATCTGGTGACTCAGCCGGTGCTCCGGCTTGACCCTGCCGGTGGGCCACCGCCCGGCCTCGGAGACGATCAGCACGTACTCGCCCGGGACACGGTCGCCGGTGCTCTCGTCCGGGGCCCACTCGTCGCCGCAGGTGAGGGCGACGGCCAGGTGCGGAATGTCCGGCGCATGCTGTACGGCCAGCGGCGCCGCGTCGGGAAGGGCGTCGAGCCGGGCCGTGTCCCGTACGGGCGGCTCGGGCAGCTCCTCCACCAGAGCGAGGTGCCCGTGCGCCGCGAACAGCGCCTGCCCGTGCCGTCCGGGCAGCGCCTGATCCGTGCCCACGGCCACTGCGAGAGCCGAGACGGTGGCATGGTCCGCTCCCTGGGCCAGCAGGGCGTTCCGCTGATGCCGCCAGCGCAGGTCGATGGCCCTGTCCGGATCGTCGGTGTCCCGCGAGGTGTCGAGATAGACGCTGGCCCACGGGCCGGATGCGCCGAAGAGGGGATCGAGGAACGCGAGCTTCACGGGGCCCGGGTACCCCCGAGGACATCCGACGGCACCCTGCCCCGGCCTGGCCATCGCTGACGGTAC
Organism: Streptomyces sp. NPDC050743; assembly: GCF_044456925.1. Lineage (NCBI taxonomy): Bacteria > Bacillati > Actinomycetota > Actinomycetes > Kitasatosporales > Streptomycetaceae > Streptomyces > Streptomyces sp. NPDC050743. The sequence continues at coordinate 51,632 of NZ_JBITGJ010000030.1, read as the reverse complement.
ACGGGGTACTCGCTGGTCATCGGCTGTGCGGGGCGGTGAGCGGCAATGGCGAGCGACATCCTCGAACGAGGCGACATCTATTTCGTGTACCGGCCCCGAGTCGAACAGGAGCAGGCTCACGACATCGAGGACGTCCAGCGCTTCTTCGTGATCCTCCAGCCTTCCGGCAGCGACCGCAGCCGCCGCCTCGTCATCGGGCGCAAGCACTTGCCCCGGCCCGACGAACACGAGCGGTTCTGGGGCTTCGTCGACGAGGTGGCCAGTCGGCCCGAACCCGTGGCGGAGGACCTGCAGCGGCGGACGTACGAGACACGGACGCAGGGCGAGCGGACACAACCCGCGGCGAGGCCGGCGGGAGAAGGCCGCTACGCGATCGTCCGGCACGGCAGTCACACGCACCTGACGTACGAGCTCGAAATGCCCGCGCAGCCGGGCGCCGTCCAGAAGGAGCTGACCATCGAGCCCGAGGCGAGCTACATCCTCGCGGTGAAGAACCCCCGGGCGGGCGCGCCGGCCGGGGCCGGTCAGCCCCCGCGGCAGCGGGCCGACCTGCCGGGCGGCGATCAGGAACGGTTCGCAGGGCGACGGTTCACCGGCGCCGAGCCCGAGCTGCTCGACCAGGAGGGCACCGAGTTCATACTGATCGGCGCCGCCCACGACGTCGAGGAGGAGCTGGACGTCCAACTCGACACGGAGGCCGAGAACCCCGAGTGGGCCGACATCTTCCGCCGCCTCCACATGCCACGTGAGAAGCACCCGGTGGAACCGCTCACCAAGGGGGAGTGGCGTTAGGAGACCCCGGACGCACAGCCGGTGGGGAAGGTGCCGACGTCGGCCACCCAGCCGGAGCAGGCCGATGGCCCTGATCCCGGGATCCGGTGCGTCAGCCCGCGGTGGCCTGGTCGCAGTGGAGTGGCTCGGTGGGCCGGTTCGCGGTGCGGTGGGCGGTGGGGCCGGTGATGTGCGGCAAGGAGTGGGCGGCCGCCAGGAAGCCGAGCGTCGTCAGCACGAACGGCCACGTCAAGGGATGGCCGCCGGAGGGGGCGAGGAGAGCGGCGACGGCCGAGGTGAGGGCGGTCGCGGTCGCGGCGCCGAGCAGCGCGTACAGCAGTGTCGTCCGGGTGGCGGCCAGGAACACTCCGCAGAGGGCGAGCGCGACGAGAACGGCGTTGTAGCCCATCGTGCCGTCGGCGATCCGTGCGGCGGGCATGCCGAGCGCCCAGGCCGTCAGGATGCCGGTCGCGCTGCCGGCGCAGGCCACCCACCCGGCGACCCGGCTCGCCAGGAAGAGAGCGGCCAGCAGCAGGGCCCCCGCGTACCACTGCTCGATGAAGAAGACCTGCGACACGTTGTGGAGGAACGCTCCGCCCACGTCGCTCCATCGCAGGACCGTGGGTCCGGAGGCGGCGCGGGGCAGCGCGGCGATGCTCTGGTCGTGCGGCCAGATTCGCCGGAAGGCGGGCGCGGCCAGGGTGACCGCGCCCGCCAGCAGGCAGTGGGGCATGGTCAGGGCCGGCAGATCCCAGATCTGCAGCAGCCGGTTCATGGCCGCCGTGACGACGGTGACCACGAGGCAGGCTGCGGCCGCGAGCAGCGCCGTGGCCGGCCTGCCCGCGCCGAGGAACACGGCGAAGCAGAGGGCGACCAGGCAGGAGTTGAGGCCCTCCAGTCCCGTGCGCACCCGGTCACGGGGAGCACCCAGCAGGTGTGCCGCACCGGTTCCGAGGGCGGCACCGCCCAGTGCGTAGGCGCCGTACCGCCAGTCCGCCGTCGTCAGGGCGAGGGCGAAGACGGCGCCTGCCCAGGCGCTGTCCAGGAACATGACCTGGGCGAGGCCGCGCAGCACGCGGATGACGAACCCCGGACCGCGGCCGAGCGCCTTCAGCGTCACATGGCGCCGCATACTTAATCCCACCCCACCTTTTCCGCTTGGTGGCACTGTATTTCCACATAGCGGCATTACTGTACGGTCGGAGCGGGCACGTGGAAGCGAGGCGATGATGGATCGGTGCCCGGGCAGCCGTGCCGCATCACTGGGAGGTTCCGTATGCTGTCGCTCGATCTCCACCCGATCTTCCGCAACAACCGCGACATCGAACTGACGCTGCGTCAGTTCCTCTTCAGGGCGAACCATTCGGGCGAACCCGTTGCGGAGATCATTCCGGGCAAGGGCTCCGGGCGGCTCAGGGATCGCGTGCTCGCCTTCCTGGACCAGAAGCACATCAGGAAGTTGTACGTCCGGCGCGAGGTCGACACGGGCAACGCCGGACGCATTCTCGTCTACTTCCACTGATCGCGCGGCCCTACAGCGGTGCCGGGGAGGAAGCACCCGCGATCAGCAGACGGGGGGTTCCCGAGCCGTCCGCGGGCACGCTCCACAGGTCGCTGCTGCCGACCCTGCCGTCGGTGGGGAGGGCGTAGGCGACGGTGTGGTCGTCGAGCCAGGTGGCCTGGTCGTCCACACTGTGGCGTTCGGCCAGCGCCGTCTCGTGCAGGGTGCGCAGGTCGAGGACGTACTCGTGCCAGAGGTTGGTGCGGGACAACACCCGCTTCTTGAAGGCGACGCGCGTCCCGTCGGGGGAGAGTGACGGGCACTCCACGTTCTCGACCAGGGTGGTGACCGAATGCCGGGCGATCGAACCCCGGACCAGGTAGGTCTTGCCGGCGGTGTTGAGGGTGGCGTAGAAGGTGTCGTCGTCGGAGGCGAAGGTGACACCCCAGAAGTTGATGTCCGAGGCGTGGTAGGGCTTACCGTCCTTGACGATGGAGAACGTCTCCAGGCTGGGAGTCAGCCGCATGGTCCGGGTGTCCAGGATCGAGGTCCGGGTGGAGAAGAAGGCGGACGAATAGGACTCGCCGGAGACGAAGACGGTCCAGGCGGCGAAGCGCCCGCTGGGCGAGATCCGGGCCCGGCTGGGAGTGCCCGCGAGAGCGAAGGTGCGCCGGGTGCGCAGGCCGGCGTCCAGCAGCAGCGCGCGGTTGCTCTGCTTGAGGACACCGGGGTTGGACTGGAGGCAGATGCCCGTGCCGGCGGCCGCGTAGAAGCGCGCGCACTTCAGGGTCGAGGCGGTCCGCCCGCCCTTCGGGTCTGTGGACGGAACCGAGGCGACCGCGGTGCGGTGCGGTCCGGGGGCCGCGTTGACGAAGGCCAGACGGCCCTTCTGGTCGAGTGTCAACGTGCCCGCCCGGACGGCGGGATCGCCCGACTGCGGCCGGTTCGCCCGGTCCGCGCGGGCGGCGGCGTGCAGGACCACGCCGGTGCCCAGGCCCGCCAGGAGCAGGACCGCCGCGACGAGTATCAGCAGACGGCGGTGCAGCGTTGTCATCCGGATCCTTGTGGCTGTGATGGTCATCGGGTTTCGCCGGTCGGCCGCAGCACCACGCCCGCGACGGCAGCGCAGCACAGGAGGCCGACCGCCGAGCCGGCCAGCGCCGGGCCGTCTCCCCATGCCGTCCAGGCGGCGCCGAAGGCCAGTGAGCAGCAGAACCGGGCCAGCGCCTGGCTGGTGCCGACGATGGCCAGGCCGCTGGCGCGCAGATGCTCGGGCACGAGGCCGGCGAGGGCGGCCGGAAGCACCCCGTCCGTGGCCGCGTAGAAGGTGCCGTGCAGGGCGAGTACGGCGGGGGCGAGCAGCGGTGTGTCCGGGGCCCACAGCAGGAGGCCGTACGCGGTGAGCAGACCCATGTGCCCGGCGAGGAACACGGTGCGCCGCCCGGCCCGGTCGGCCAGCGCGCCGAGGGGCACGGCCAGCAGCAGGAACACGACGGCCGTGCCCAGCGGCAGCAGCGTGAACCACTCCTCGCCGACACCCGCACGCCGCTGCAGGAGCAGATACACGAAGGCGTCGCTGACGGTGGTCAGGCCGAGCAGCGCGGCACAGCCGGCCAGCGCCCGCAGCCGCGGCAAGCGCAGCAGCGCCAGCGCCTCGCGCACGGGCGGTCTGCCACCCCTCGCATCCGCCTTCCCGCCGGCCTCCACGGTCCTACCGGCTTCATCGATCGCACCCGCTGCGTCCCGCGCACCCGCTGCGTCCGTCGGCGCGCCGTGCCCTCCATCCGCCCCCTGCCGCCTGCCGGGTACGAACAGCACCAGCACGACCACGCCGAGCACGGCGACGCACGCGCTCACCCCGAAGACGGCGTCGTAACCGTCGGCCGCAGCGCGCAGGATGAGGAAGGCTGTCATGGGACCGAGCATCGCGCCGGTGGTGTCCATCGCCCGGTGTACACCGAAGGCCCGGCCCTGGTTCCCGGCCGGTGTGGCCAGGGAGATCATCGCGTCGCGCGGGGCGGTGCGCAGGCCCTTGCCGGTCCGTTCCAGGGCCAGAACCGTGCCGAGCGTGCCGAGGCTGCCGGCGAGCAGGAGCAGTGGCTTGCACAGCGCGGACAGGCCGTAGCCGAGCCCGGCCAGCAGCTTGTGGTCCCGCACCCGGTCGGCGAGGTGGCCGCCGGTGAGCTGGACCAGTGCGCTGACACCGTTGTACACGCCGTCGAGGGTGCCGAACCCCAGCGGGCTGAAGCCGAGAGTGGTGACGAGGTAGAGCGGCAGGACGGCCATGACCATCTCCGAGGAGACGTCCGTGATCAGGCTGACCGTGCCCAGCACGAGCACCACCGGGGCGACCTTGGCCCCCGGCCCGCGTCTTCGGCCCCGGTCGGTGCCCGCTTTGACGGGCGCGGAGCGGTCGGTGAGATACAAGACAAGGCTCCAGGTGCGGTGCGGTCAGTTCTGCCGGCTGCTCTCGTCCCGTAGCCAGGTGCCGAAGTCCTGTGCCCTGATGGCTTTCCGGGCCTTTCGCCGGGCGGCGACCGCCGCCCCGACGAAGACCACGACACCCGCGAAGAGCCTCGGCTCGCGGCGGAGCAGGTCCTTCAGGTCCGCCTTGCTCGTGCGCGCCGAGGCCTGTTCCGGTCCCTGATGCTGTTCGACCTGGGCGGTGGACACCGCGGCCCGGACCCGTCGTTTGATCAAGTCACCCCAGGTGCGCGGCGGTTGGATGACGACACTGGCCGCGCGGACCACGAGCCGCTCCCCGGGGGCGAACGCCAGGGACGCGGCCAGATCGTCCGCCATCAACGGCGGCAGCGCGGCGATCCGGGCCTGCCCGGCCTTGGAGACCGCGATGACGCCTCGGCCGAACAGCCCCTCGCGTACGGCGGGGAGCCGCTGCCACACCCGGTAGTAGGCACGCACCGGCCATGCGCAGGCGGCCAGCGGGATCCGCCGTTCGGGTGCGGTGGCGAGGATGCCAGAGGTGTCGTCGGTCAGGGGCTCGGTCAGCGCCCGTACGTCGGCGCCCGTGATCACGACGTCGGCATCCACGTAGAGCCGGGGGAAGCCGCGCGCGTGGTCGTCACCCGTCCTGAGGGCCGCGTGCTTGGAAGGGACGGGGGTCTCGACCACCCGGACGCGCGGGCCGCGAGCGGCGGCGATCCGTGCGGTGCCGTCCGTACAGCCGTTGCACACGACCACGATGTCGGTCTCGTCCTCGGGGGAGTCGGCCAGCAGCGAATCGAGGAGCCGGCCGATGACGCGTGCCTCGTTGTGGGCCGGGATCACGATGCTCGTCACCCGGGCAGTATGGCGGCGAAGTCGCCATTGCGCTGCGTGTTTCGTCCAACTGTTCCCGTGACTGCGTCCAGTGGTCTAGATTGATGACCGCCGGACCGGTTTGGGAGGGTGACTTGCAATTGACGGCATGTCATTGCACGGCGTCATGAACCGGATACGACACAGTAACCAACATGCTGGGGGCATGAGGCGGTTGGGGAACCGCTGAAGGCTTCCTTGTTTTCCAGTGCCGCTGTGCTGAGGAGACACATGCGGTGCTGATTCAGCCCTGGCTGCGCACTTGCGCTCACGTGTGCGATTGCGTGTGGTCAGGGGGAGCCGCGCATGTGGTGGGGGGCGCATGACCATTGAGGTCACGCATGAGCACCTGGATGTGGAACACAGACGTCCAGAAGTTCGCCGAAGACGTTGGGAACGGAAGTACCGGTTAACTCTGCTGGTCGCGGACGGCCTCGCAGCCGTCGCCGCTGCCCTGGTCATCCACGGGGCGTACGGCCGCTGGGCGGTGGCCCTGGTGCTGCCCCCGGCGTGGATCGTGGTAATGCTGGCCCACCGCTCCTACGACCGCAGCGCCCTCGGCCTGGGGACCGAGGAGTATCTGCGGGTGCTGCGCGGTGCCGTCGCCCTGCCGGCGCTGGCGGCCCTCGCGTACGGGCTGTTCACGCACGATGAGCACCTCCTTCACGACATGATCATGTCTGCGGTGCCGGCCGTCGCGATCGCCCTGCCGGTCCGGTACACCCTGCGCCGCCGGCTGCACCGGCTGTGGGCACGGGGCCGGGACCGGAGCACGACGCTGCTGGTCGGGCCGTCACCCGTCATCACGGAGCTGGTCGCCGTGCTGCGGCGCGGCGGCGTACAGGAGCTGCAGATCGCCGGTGTGTGTCTGAGCGATCCCCGGAACGCCGTGGAGATCGGCAAATTGGGGTTCCCCGTCCTCGGCGGCGTCGGCGACATGAACGACGTCATCCGGGCCCTGGGCATCACCACCGTGGTGATGCTCCCGGCGCCCGAGTGGGACGCGGCCGTGCTGCGCCGCATGGCGTGGACGGCGGCCGCGCAGGGCGTCGAATTCCTGCTGGCCCCCGTGCTGGCCGACGTCTCGGCCTCCCGGCTGGCGGTACGGCCCACCAACGGGGTCCCGCTGCTGCGGATCCAGGCGCCGAACCTCTCCCGGATGTCCCGGCTGCCCAAGGAACTGCTGGACCGGACGCTCGCGGCGGCGCTCCTGCTGTTCCTCGCGCTGCCCATGCTGCTGATCGCCCTGATCGTCCGGCTGGACAGTTCCGGGCCGGCGCTGTTCAGGCAGCAGCGAGTGGGCCGGTACGGCGACCACTTCACCATGCTCAAGTTCCGCACGATGCGTGCGGACTCGGAGGCCCTCCGGGCGGATCTGGAGCACCTGAACCAGAACAGCGACGGCCTGCTGTTCAAGGTGAAGGAAGACCCACGGATCACCCGGGTCGGCTCGTTCCTGCGCCGCAGCTCGTTCGACGAACTGCCGCAACTGCTCAACGTCGTCAAGGGCCACATGTCGCTCGTCGGCCCCCGTCCGCCGCTGCCCGAAGAGGTGGAGGAGTACACGCCGGACATCAAGCGCCGGTTGCTCGTCAAACCGGGCCTCACCGGACTGTGGCAGGTCAGCGGCCGCTCCGACCTGCCGTGGGAGGAGGCGGTCCGGCTCGATCTCGGATACGTGGACAACTGGTCGATGGGCCTGGACGTGTCGATCCTGGTGCGCACCGGGTCCGCGGTGGTGCGGGGAACGGGGGCCTACTGATGGGCCGCCTCACGATGGACCAAGGGGAGAGGAAGCAAGTGACGCAGACCACGCAGCCGTTGGGGGTCGCGGTCGTCGGGGCCGGCTACTGGGGCCCCAACCTCGTCCGCAACTTCCAGGCCAGCGACCAATTCCGGCTGCGCTGGCTGTGCGACCTCGACGTGGACCGGGCCCAACGGGTCCTCGGCGGCTACTCGACGGTCGAGGCCACGGCGGACTACGCGGCCGTCCTCGCCGATCCGTCCGTGGACGCCGTCGCCGTGGCCACGCCCGCCGGAACCCACCTCGACATCGCCCTGGCCGCCCTGCGCGCCGGCAAGCACGTCCTGGTGGAGAAGCCGCTCGCGGCCACCTACGCCGACGGGATGCGCCTGGTGACCGAGGCCGAGGAACGCGGTCTGACCCTGATGTGCGACCACACCTACTGCTACACGCCCGCCGCGGGCCGCATCCGGGAGCTGGTCCGCTCCGGCGAACTCGGCGAGATCCACTTCCTGGACTCGGTGCGGATCAACCTCGGGCTCGTCCAGAAGGACATCGACGTCCTGTGGGACCTGGCCCCGCACGACCTGTCGATCCTGGACTTCATCCTCCCCGACAACGTCGAGCCGGTCGCCGTCGCCGCCCACGGGGCCGACCCGATCGGTGCGGGACAGGCCTGCGTGGCCTATCTGACGCTCACGCTCAACACCGGGGCCATCGCCCACGTGCACGTCAACTGGCTCTCCCCGACCAAGGTGCGCACCACCATGGTGGGCGGCGCCAAACGCACCCTGATCTGGGACGACCTCAATCCCCTGCAAAGGGTGGCCGTTTACGACCGGGGCGTGGACCTGGCCTCGCCGCAGGAGATCGGCGCGGACGAGCGCCGGGACATGCTGATCTCGTACCGCTCCGGAGACATGGTCGCGCCCGCGATCGGTGAGAAGGAAGCGCTGCGCAGCATGGTCGACGAGTTCGCCGACGCGATCAGGGCGCGCCGGGCGCCGCTGACCGACGGGCGGGCGGGCCTGCGCGTGCTCGACATTCTCGAGGCGGCGTCCCGGAGTCTCGAATTCCGGGGCGCGGTCGTCGGCCTACGCGCCGGGCGTTGAGCACATCGGTTCAGCGGATTCAATTCACTGAGAGGGCACGGCAGTTGAGCAGCGTACGAGGCAAGAAGATCCTGGTCACCGGGGGAGCGGGCACCATCGGCTCCCACCTCGTCGACCTCCTGGCCGAGGGCGGCGCCCGCGAGATCGTGGTGTTGGACAACTTCGTGCGCGGGCGGCGGGCCAACCTCGCCCAGGCCCTGCCCAGCGGCGTCGTGGAGATCGTCGAGGGCGACGTCCGGGACGCCGCCACCGTACGGAAGGTCACCGAGGGCGCCGACCTGGTGTTCCACCTCGCGGCGATTCGCATCACCCAGTGCGCGGAGGAGCCCCGGCTCGCCAACGAGGTCCTGGTCGACGGCACCTTCAACGTCCTGGAGGCGGCCGCCGAGGCCGGGGTCGCCAAGGTGATCGCCTCCTCCTCGGCGTCCGTCTACGGCATGGCCGAGACCTTCCCGACGACCGAGCGCCACCACCCGTACAACAACGACACCTTCTACGGCGCCGCGAAGGCCTTCAACGAGGGCATGCTGCGCAGCTTCCGCGCCATGTACGGCCTGGACTACGTGGCGCTGCGCTACTTCAACGTCTACGGCCCCCGGATGGACATCCACGGCCTCTACACCGAGGTGCTCATCCGCTGGATGGAGCGCATCGAGGCGGGCGAGCCGCCGCTGATCCTCGGCGACGGCACACAGACCATGGACTTCGTCGACGTCCGCGACATCGCCAGGGCCAACGTCCTGGCCGCCGAGTCGGATCTCACCGACGAGGTGTTCAACATCGCCAGCGGCACGGAGACCTCGCTGAAGGAGCTCGCCGAGGGTCTGCTGGAGGCGATGGGGGCGCAGGGCATGGAGCCGGTGCACGGGCCCGCCCGCAGCGTGAACTCGGTGGTACGGCGGCTTGCCGACACCTCGCGGGCCAGTGAGCGGCTCGGGTTCACGGCACGCATCGACCTCCGTACCGGGCTGCGGGACCTGGTGGAGTGGTGGCGTGCGGAGCGGGAGGCGGCCAAGTGAGCACCGACCGCATCCCGGTGATGATCCCCTGGCTCGGCGAGGACGAGGCGCGGGCCGCCTCCGACGCGGTGCTGTCCGGGTGGGTCGCCCAGGGCCCCCGGGTCGCCGCCTTCGAGCGGGCCTTCGCGGAGCGGGTGGGCGCCGAGCACGGCATCGCCGTCAGCTCCTGCACCACCGCCCTGCACCTGTCGCTGGTCGCGCTCGGGCTGGGACCCGGCGACGAGGTCGTGGTGCCCTCGCTGTCGTTCATCGCCACCGCCAACGCCGTACGGTACGTCGGCGCCGAGCCGGTGTTCGCCGACGTCGACCCGGCGACCGGCAACCTGACCACGGCCACCGTGGACGCGGTCCGCACCCCGCGTACCAAGGCCGTCCTCGCCGTCCACCAGGGCGGCGTGCCGGCCGACGTGCACGCCCTGCGCGCGGCGTGCGCCGACTGGGACCTGCCGCTGGTGGAGGACGCGGCCTGCGCCATCGGCTCGACCGTCGGCGGCAAGCCCGTCGGGCACGGCGCGCTGCTCGCCGCCTGGTCCTTCCACCCCCGCAAGCTCGTCACCACGGGCGAGGGCGGCATGATCACCACCGACGACGCCGAGTGGGCCGCACGCCTGCGCCGGCTGCGCGAGCACGGGATGAACGCCTCGGCGGCGCAGCGCCACGCGAGCGACAAGCCCGTCCTGGAGAGCTATCTCGAGGTCGGCTTCAACTACCGGATGACGGACATCCAGGCCGCCGTCGGGCTGGTCCAGCTCGGCAAGCTCGACGCGATGATCGCCCGCCGCCGCGAGCTGGCGGCCCGCTACGCGGCGCTGCTGCACGACGTCCCCGGCCTAACCCCCGTACGCGACCCCGCGCACGGGCAGAGCAACTTCCAGTCGTACTGGGTGCTCCTGGACGGGGACTTCCCCGTCGGCCGGGACGACCTGCTCGCCGCGCTCGCCGCGGCCGGCGTCTCCGCCCGGCGCGGAATCATGGCGGCGCACCTCGAACCCGCCTACGCGGACCACCCCCGAACACCGCTGCCGGTCACCGAGCGGATCACCCGCGACTCGCTGATCCTGCCGCTGTTCCACACCATGACCGAGGCCCAGCAGGACCGGGTGGTGGCGGTACTGCGCGAACAGGCGGCGCGATGACCGGGCTGCTGATCGTCGGCGCCGGCGGCTTCGCCCGCGAGACCGCGCAGACCGTGCGGGACGCGGGCCAGGCCGAGCTGCTCGGGCACCTCGACGACAACGCCGCCCTGCACGGCACGAAGGTGGACGGCGTGCCCGTCCTCGGCGGCTGCGAACTGGTCCACGACCTGCCCGGCGCCCGGGTGGTGATCTGCGTGGGCAACCCCCGGGACTACGCCGCCCGCGCCCGCCTGGCGCGCAGGCTCGACCTGCCCGCGGACCGCTACGCCACGGTGATCCACCCGACGGCGGTGGTGTCGGCGACCTCGCAGGTCGGCCCCGGCTCGGTCCTGCTCGCGCACTGTGTCCTGACCGCCGCCGTGCGGGTGGGCGCGCACGTCGCGGTGATGCCGCAGGTCGTCCTCACCCATGACGACGTGATCGAGGACTACGTCACGCTGGCCTCCGGAGTCCGCCTGGGCGGGGGAGCGCGGCTGGCCAGGGGCAGCTACGTGGGTTCCGGGGCCCTGGTCCGGGAGGGCACGACGGTCGGCGCCTGGTCGCTGATCGGGATGGGGAGCACCGTGCTCGGCGACGTGCCGCCGGGCGAGGTCTGGGCGGGCAACCCGGCCCGGCGGCTGCGCGAGGCGGATGCCCCGGCGCTTGACGAACTCGCGACGACAACCATGGGGGGACCCGTCAGATGAACCACATTCCGCTGGTGGACCTCAAGGCGGCCCACGAGGAGGTCGCCGACGACGTACGGGCCGGATTCGAACGGATCCTGGCCGGCACCGCGTTCATCGGAGGCGACGAGGTCCGCCGGTTCGAGCGCGCATACGCGGACTTCGGCGGTGTCGCGCACTGCGTGGGCGTCGCCAACGGCACCGACGCCGTCGAACTCGCCCTGCGCGCCTGGGGGATCGGGCCCGGCGACGAGGTCGTGATACCCGCCAACACCTTCATCGCCACCGCCGGCGCGGTGGCCAGGACCGGTGCGCGACCGGTCCTCGCGGACTGCCGGCCCGACACCTACCTGCTCGACCCCCAGGCCGCGCTGGACGCGGTCGGCCCGGCCACCCGCGCGGTCGTACCCGTGCACCTCTACGGGCAGATGGCCGACGTGCCGGCGCTGGCCGGCCAACTGCCCGACCGGGTAAAGGTCGTCGAGGACGCCGCACAGTGCCAGGGCGCCACCCGCGACGGCCGGACGCCGGGCAGCGGCGGGATCGCGGCGACCAGCTTCTACCCGGGCAAGAACCTGGGCGCGTACGGCGACGCGGGCGCGGTGCTGACCGACGACGAGGAACTGGCCGACCTGGTGCGTGCGATCGCCAACCACGGCGGCGTCGCCAAGTACCGCCACGACGTGCCCGGGTTCAACAGCCGTCTGGACGGACTCCAGGCCGCCGTCCTGCGGGCGAAGCTGGCACGGCTGGCGGACGGCAACGCGGCCCGGCGCGCGGCCGCGGCCCGCTACGACACGCTGCTCGCCGACCTCACGGCCGCCGGCCGGATCGTGCTCCCCACGACCGCGGCCGGCACCGTCCACGTATGGCACCTCTACGTCGTCCAGGTCACCGGGGCGGACCGCGACGACATCGTCGGCAAGCTGAACGCCGAGGGCATCGGCGCGGGAGCGCACTATCCGGCCCCGGTCCACCTCACACCGGCCTACCGCCATCTCGGCCACGCACGGGGCGACTTCCCCAACGCCGAGAAGGCGGCGGACCGGATCCTGTCGCTTCCGCTCTACCCACAGATCACCCCCGACCAGCAGCAGCGCGTCGTGGACACGCTCACCCACGCCCTGCGCGGCTGACCGGTCACCGGCCCCACGCTCCACCCGGCCTCACCGGCCGGCCCTGCACAGCACCGCTGAGAGGTACACATGAACAGATGGAGCAGACGGATCCGGGGCACCCGCCTCGCCGTCGTAGCAGCATTGATATGGGCGGTGCTCCCGCAGGCCGTGACCGCCCAGGCGGCCTCCGACCCGTGCGGAACGGGCTCGAACCCGATCGTCTGCGAGAACTCCAAGCCGGGCAGCCCGATGTCCGACTGGTTCGCCCCCAACGCCTACGGCGACATCAAGGGCTTCACCACCAAGGAGAGCGTCCAGGCCGGCGACACCGTCCAGTTCAAGGTCCAGTCGCCGCTCCCGTACCACATCGAGATCTACCGGCTGGGCTGGTACGGCGGCGACGGCGCGCGCGAGATGTCCACCGCGACCCAGGCGGCGGTGACCTATCCGGCCAACTACACCACCAAGCCCGCCAGTTGCACCACCAAGAGCAGCACCGGGCTGGTGGACTGCGGCAACTGGCCCGTGACCGCGACCTGGACCGTGCCCAGCACCGCGGTGTCCGGCCTGTACATCGCGAACCTGACCCAGACGGACGGCGACGGACTGATGCCGTACCCGTTCGTCGTCCGCAACGACTCCAGCACCTCCGACATGGTCGTGCAGACCAGCGACCAGACCTGGCAGGCCTACAACGACTACGGCGGCCAGGACCTGTACGGAGGCGCCGGGCCCGCGCCGGACGGCCGCGCCTACGAGGTCAGCTACAACCGGCCTCTGGACATCGGCGGCGACAACGGCATCTACGGCTCCGAGTACATGATGCTGTCGTGGCTGGAGCGCAACGGCTACGACGTCAGCTATCTGTCCGGCGTGGACGTGTCCTCGGCGGCCGGCGCCACCCTGCTGAAGAAGCACAAGGTGTATCTGTCCTCCGGCCATGACGAGTACTGGACGCAGAGCCAGTACTCCAACGTCCTGGCGGCCCGGAAGGCCGGCGTCCGCGAGGGCTTCTTCAGCGGCAACGAGGTCTTCTGGAAGACCCGGCTCGCTCCGAGCATCGACGGTACGAACACGGCGGACCGGACCCTGGTCTGCTACAAGATGACCAAGATGGCGCAGAACAACGGCGTCGCCGACCCCAGCGGCGTGTGGACCGGCACCTGGATGGATCCGACCAGCACCCAGTACGGCCAGGCCTACCAGCCGCCGAACATCCTCACCGGCTCGATGTTCCAGGTGAACGGCTACCGCGGCGACGCCATCACCGTCCCCGGCTCGTACGGCAAGAACCGGATCTGGCGCAACACCTCCATCGCGGGCCTCACCACCGGCCAGACCGCCACGTTCCCGACCGGTACCCTCGGCTACGAGTGGGACAGCGACCTCGACAACAGCACCAGACCCGCCGGGGCGATCGACGTGTCCTCCACCACGGTGGACATCAACGACGGCAAGCTCCGCATGGACTGGGGCAACATCTACGGCAACGGCACGGCCACCCACAATCTCGTCGAGTTCCGCGACCAGGACTCCGGAGCCCTGGTGTTCGGTTCCGGGACCGTGCAGTGGTCGTGGGGCCTGACCAACGTCCCGACGAGCGACCCCGCCGGCACGGTGGTCACCGAGGACTCCCGTATGCAGCAGGCGACGGTGAACATCCTCGCCGACATGGGCATCCAGCCGGCGACCCGGCAGAGCAACCTCGTCGCCGCCTCCGTCTCCACCGACACCACGGGCCCGGCCGTCACGGTGACGAGCCCGGCCTCCGGGGTGACCGTCCCGGCGCTGAAGCCGGTCACCATCAAGGGCACCGCCACCGACTCCGGCGGCGGCGTGGTGGCCCGCGTGGAGGTGTCCACGGACGGCGGAACGACCTGGAAGGCCGCGAACGGCCTCGCGTCCTGGAGCTACAGCTGGACTCCGACGACCCCGGGCTCGGCATCGATCAAGGTCCGCGCGGTGGACGACAGCGTCAACATCGGCGCCGTCACCACCGTCCCGCTGACCGTCGGCCCCCAGACCTGCCCGTGCACCATCTGGCCCGCCGCGGCCGTTCCCGGCACCGTCAACGCGGGCGACGGCGGCTCGGTGGAGCTCGGCGTCAAGTTCCGTACCACGGTGACCGGTTCGATCACCGGCGTCCGCTTCTACAAGTCACCCGTCAACACCGGCACGCACATCGGCAGCCTGTGGAGCGCCTCCGGCACCCGCCTGGCCACCGGCACCTTCACGGGCGAGACGGCCTCCGGCTGGCAGCAGCTGAACTTCGCCACCCCGGTGCCCGTCAAGGCCAACACCACTTACATCGCCTCGTACTTCGCCCCCAACGGCGGATACTCCTACGACGGCGGCTACTTCAACGACGGCGACGCGGGCCTCGCCCCGCTCACCGGACTGAAGTCCGGCACCGACGGCGGCAACGGCGTCTACCACTACGGCTCGACCAGCGCCTTCCCGTCTTCGCAGTCCTCAGGCAGCAACTACTGGGTCGACGTGGTGCTGGACACCTCGGCGGCCAGCACGACCCCGCCCACCGTCAGCTCGACCTCCCCGACGTCCGGGGCGGCCGGCGTGTCGATCACGGCACCGGTGTCGGCCACGTTCAGCTCGGCCGTCGACGCCGACACCCTGATGTTCACCCTGAAGGGCCCGGACGGCAGCGCCGTGCCGGGGGCCACGACGCTCCCCGCGTCGAACAAGGCGACCTTCACCCCGTCGACGGAGCTGGCGCTGAACACCACGTACACCGCCTCCGTACAGGCCTCCGACCTGTGGGGCAACGCCATGGCGGACCCGGTGACGTGGTCCTTCACCACCAGTTCCACCCCGCCCGCGGTGACCTGCCCCTGCACGCTGTGGAACCCCGGTACGGTACCCGCCACCACCGACATGAACGGCGACCCCAACTCCGTCGAGCTGGGCACCCGGTTCACCTCCTCGGCGGACGGCTGGATCACCGGCGTCACCTTCTACAAGGGCACCGGCAACACGGGCACCCACACCGGCAGCCTGTGGTCCGACGACGGCACACTGCTCGCCGGCGGCACCTTCACGAACGAGACGGCCTCCGGCTGGCAGACGCTGACCTTCGCCACTCCCGTGGCCATCACCGCCGGAACCCCCTACGTCGTCTCCTACCACGCGCCGAACGGCAACTACGCGGTGGACGGCGGCTACTTCACGGCGGCCCACCAGTCCTACCCGCTGACCGCCACGGCCGACACCACCGCCCACCACAACGGGCTCTACAAGTACGGCACCGACCCGGCCTTCCCCAACGGCTCCTACGGATCCGCGAACTACTGGGTGGGCCCCGTCTTCACCGCCGACAACCCGAGCGCGTCCCTGTCGACGGCCACCGCCTCGGAGGTGACCGGTTCCTCGGTGACACACACCGCCGACGCCACGAGCGCGCTCGTCATGGCCCTGCCGGACAAGGCCGCACCGTCGTCCGTCAACGCCACCGTGACCATCCTGCCGGGCCCCAGGGCGGCCGCCGCCAGGAAGCTCCACATCACGGCCGTCACCTCCTACGACCGGGCCACCCACAAAGTGTCCGTCCACCTGTCCGCCCCGTTGCCGGACGGCACCCGGTTCACGGTCACGGTCACGGCCCGGGACAAGCACCGCCACCCGGTGAAGTCCCACAGCTGGACCCTGACCAGCAAGACCGTCCGCAAGAAGAAGAACTGACCGACCCGAACGCACCGGTGGTGGTCTCCGCCCAAACCGGAGACCACCACCGGGGATTGGCTTGCCCACCGATGAGCACCGTCAGCGTTGTCATCCCCTGCTACAAGTACGGCCACTTCCTCGCCGACTGCGTCAGCAGCGTCCTGGACGAGCAGAACGGCGTCGACGTCCGGGTGCTCATCATCGACGACGCCTCGCCCGACGACTCGGCGGACATCGCGCACAAGCTGGCCGCCGCCGACCCGCGTATCGAGGTCCGCGTCCACGAAACCAACAAGGGTCACATCGCCACCTACAACGAGGGCCTCCTGGAATGGGCCGACGGCGACTACGTGGCCCTCCTCTCCGCCGACGACCGGCTGGTCCCGGGCGCGCTGGTCCGGGCCGCCGCGCTCCTGGACGCCCACCCCGAGGCGGGGTTCGCCTACGGTCGCCCCCTGCGTTTCCAGCACGGCGGCCCGCTGCCGAAGGCCCGTACGCACAGCACCGGATCGGTCGTCTACCCCGGGCAGTGGTGGCTGGAGCGGCGCTTCCGCGAGGGCACCGGCTGCATCACCTCCCCCGAAGTCGTCGTCCGCACCAGCCTCCAGCGCGCGGTCGGGGGCTACGACCCTAAGCTTCCCCACGCCGGCGACATCGAGATGTGGATGCGGCTCGCCGCACACGCCGACGTCGGCTACATACGCGGCGCCGACCAGGCCTTCTACCGCGTCCACGGCAAGAACATGTCCACAACCGACTTCGGTGGCCAGCTCGACGACCTGCGTCAGCGTCTCGTGGCCTTCGACTCGGTGCTCGCCAAATGCGCCGACCGGCTCCCGCACGCCGACCGCCTGGCCGATCAGGTCCACACCCGCCTTGCCCGCTACGCCCTGCGCCGGGCCTACCGGGCCTACGACCGGGGCCGTACCGGCGTCGTACCGGTGGACGCATGCGTGGCGTTCGCCGAGGAGTGCCTGCCGGGATACGCGGCGCTGCCCGAGTACCGCGCGCTACGGCTGCGCAGACGGATCGGCCCGAAGGCGATGCCGTATCTGCAGCCGCTGGTGTGGTCGGCCGTGGCCGAGCGCGGGCGGGAGTGGCTGTGGTGGGAGTCGTGGAAGCGCCGCGGTATCTGATGTCCCGCAGGAACTCAGCCCGCCACCGGAATCCCGTCGGCCCGGCGGCGCGGGTCCTCGGAGGTCTTCTTCCTGGTCCTGCGCCGCAGTGCGTACTGGTCGAACCACAGGGCGCCCAGGATTCCGGCGGTCGCGCCCAGCAGTGCCGTACCCGCCAGTGCGCGGGTCCGGGTGCCCTGCACCGGGGCGGCGCTCGGGGCGACCAGGACCGATGCGCTGATCCGCGCCCCGGGCGCGATCCCCTGGGCCTCCTGCAGGGCCGTCACATGCCTGGTGTAGGTGTCGATGACCCGTTGGACCGCCGTGTCGGCCTCGACGGCGCCACCGCGCCGCGCCTGCACCTGCACCGAGGGGATCAGATAGCGCGGCGTCGCGCTGGTGCCGCTGTTGCGCGGGATCAGCTGGTATGTGCCGTGCACGCCGGCGGCGTCCAGCTCCTTGCGCCCCGCCTGCGACTCGAGTTGCTGGATCACCCCGTACGAGAGCGTGGCGAGCGGCGGTTGAAGGTTCGTCAGCTGGTTCGGCTGGTTTCCCGTCACGGGCGGCTTGAGGACGACCACCGCCGAACTCAGGTACTGCGGGGCGGGGTGCAGCACCCGGTAGGCTCCGGCGGCCGTCAGCAGGAGCGCGAGCAACAGAACGTACCAGCGGCGGAGCAGCGCTTCGGCGACGTCACGAGGCGACACAGGGTTTCCTTCCGTCGGCACCGATCCTCGCAGGCGCCGGGGCGCGTCGCCACCGGATCACGCGACATATGCTGGGCCCGAGCCCGGACGTCCGGTCCCGGAGCACCGGGCCGGGGGGAGTTCTCATGAGCCTTGGCGACATATGGGCGATCATGCGCAGGCGCTGGTACTTCATGGTGCCCCTCACCCTGCTCAGCCTGCTCGCGGGCGGGTATCTGTACCGGACCATCCCGGTGTCCTACGAGTCGCAGAGTTCCGTCACGCTGCTCGACTCCAGGGCGGTCGCCGAGCTGGCGCCGACCTTCGGCAACCCCCTGTCGAACGCGGGCGGTTCGCTGGTCGTCACGGCCGACGTGCTGATCAGGACCCTCCAGTCCGGCGACTCGGCCAAGGAACTGCGCTCCCGCGGCGTCACGGACCGGTACACGGCCGGCTTCGCGCCGGACGCCGACAGCCCGCTGCTCACCCTGAGCGTCACCGGAACCGACCGGGCCAAGGTGCTTCGGGAGACCGCCACCCTCACCAAGTTCGCCGGGGAGCAGCTCAAGGCCCTGCAGGCCGCCTCCAGGGTGCCGGCGACCTACCTGGTGCAGACCGCCCCGGTCGTGCTGCCGCAGACACCGGTCTCGCAGTCGAAGAGCCGGTACCAGGACATCGCGGCGGTCGTCATCGTCGGGTTCGTCGGCGCGTTCCTGCTGTCGATCCTGGCCGAGGGCGTCGCGGTGGTCCGCCGCCGGGGACGTGCCCGGGCCGGATACGTTCCCCGGCGCCGTCGCGCCCGGCCCTCCGAGCGGGCGCCCAGGGGCCTGCTGGTGCGGAGGCTGGACGCCACGACGATCCTCACCGGCTATCTGGTGCTGGCCTTCTTCGTCCCGTCGAACCTCACCCTGCCCGCGCTGGGCGGCGTCGGCACCCCGGCCAACGTCTTCGCCCTGCTCGGACTGCTCTGGTATCTCGCCACCTGGCTCGGCGGCCGCATCCTTCCGGCGCCGGGCACCAGGCTGCCGCGCGTGGTGATGTGCGTGCTCGCCGCGGCGGTGCTGCTGTCGTACCTCGCGGACGCGACACGCGACAGCTCGCACGAGGAGGTCCTCGGGGCCGACCGGGGTCTCATCGGGCTCGCGGTGTGGGTGGCGCTGGTGGTGCTGGCCTCGGCCGGCATCCAGGAGCGCAGCCGGCTGGAGACCCTGATGCGCCGGCTCGTCGTCCTGGGCACGGTGGTCGCCCTGATCGGCTACTACGACTTCTTCGCCGCGACCAACATCGCCGACTCCATCCACATCCCCGGCCTGCAGTCGAGCACCGCCGGGATCAGCGCCATGGACCGCGGCTCGTTCACCCGGCCCCGCTCCACCACGGCCCATCCACTGGAGTTCGGGGGGATGCTGGCCATCCTGGTTCCCTTCGCCGTCCACCAGGCGTTCGATCCGGTGCGCCGGCACGCCGGCGCACTGCGCCGCTGGGCCCCCGTGGCGATCATGGCGGGCGCCCTTCCGCTGACCGTGTCCAGGACGTCCATCATCGGCGCCTTCATCGTGATCCTGGTGATGGTGCCCCGCTGGAAGCCGCAGCGGCGCTGGGCCGCGATCGGCATCGTCCTGGGGTCGGTGGCCGGCTTCAAAGTGATCATCCCGGGGCTGATCGGAACCATCACCAACCTGTTCGCCAGCTTCCTGTCCAACTCCGACAGCAGCACCCAGGCGCGCACCGTGAAGTACAGCGCGATCGTCCCCTACCTCGGCGAACGCCCCTGGTTCGGGCGCGGATTCGGCACCTTCACCCCTGACCTGTACTTCTTCACGGACAACCAGTACATGCTGACCCTGGCCGAGACGGGCATCGTCGGGCTGGTCGCGCTGCTCGCCCTGTTCGTCACCGGGATCCATCAAGGCGGTGCCATCCGCCGGCTCGCCCGCACCGAATCGGACCGCGAGCTCGGACAGGCCTTTCTCGCCTCGGCCCTGGTCGCCCTGGTCATCAGCGCCACCTTCGACGCACTCAGCTTCCCCATGTACGCCGGTATGTTCTTCCTCACCCTGGGCACCGGCGGCAGCTACCTCGGCTTCGTCCGCCGCGAGGCGGCCGCGGCCACGGTCCCCGCCCCCCGTAAGCCATCCGAAACCCAGCTCCCCCAACTCGCGGAGTCCCGATGAGCCCCGTCGCCGTCATCGTCGTCACCTGGAACAGCGCCTCCGTGCTCCCCGGGTTCCTCGCCGCGCTCCCCGACGGCATGGCCGGCCTCGACTGGCGGCTGGTCGTCGCCGACAACGACTCCGCCGACGACACCGTCGAAGTGCTGCGGACACTGGCCCCCGCTGCCACGGTCGTGCAGACCGGCCAGAACGCCGGCTACGCGGCCGGGATCAACGCGGCGCTGCGTGCCGCCGGGCAGTACGAAGCCGTTGTGATCTGCAACCCCGACATCCGGATGCGGCAGGGCTGCGCCAAACGTCTCGTCGACAGCCTGGCGGACGGAGTGGGGATCGCCGTACCCCTGCTCTACGAAGAAGGAAGGGCCACGCCCCATCACTCGCTGCGCCGCGAGTCGAGCGTGCTCCGAGCGTTCGGCGAGGCCATCATCGGCAACACCCGGGCCGGGCGCTTCCCGGCCCTGAGCGAGCTCGTCACCCACCCCGCCGCATATCAGCGCCCCACACGCGCGGACTGGGCCACCGGCGCGCTCATGGCCGTCTCGAGGGAGTGCCTGGCCGCTTGCGGCCCGTGGGACGAGTCCTTCTTCCTGTACTCGGAGGAGACCGAGTACTGCCTGCGCGCGCGGGACCGGGGATACGTCACACAGCTGGAGCCGACGGCTGAGGCCGTCCACCTGGGCGGCGACTCCCAGGTGTCGCCCCGCCTCTGGACCTTGCTCACCCTCAACCGCGTCCGGCTGTACCGGCGTCGGCACGGCGCCCTCGCCACAGCCGCCTTTCGCGCCGCCGTCCTGCTCCGGGAGACCTCACGCGCCGCTCTCGGCCGCCCGGCCAGCCGCGCGGCCGCTGCCGCACTCGTCCGGCCGGGCGCCCTGGGCGCCACACCGGGGCCGTGACCGCGGGCCGACCGTAATTCGCTTGACCTCGACACGGGACAACGCAGGATTGTGGCGGACACCACGCCTCGTGGTGCCGGTATCCAGGGGAGGGCGACGGCAGCCATGGAGATACGTTCCACTACCGACCAGGACCTCGATGTCTTCGTCGGCACACTCCATGCCGCGTTCGGACGCTTCCCGGAAACCCCGATCGAGGGCGGCGGAGTCTGGTGGTCGGCGCTCGAAATGGACCGCGGCCTGCTCGCCACGACGGCGGACGGGCGGCCCGTCGGGACCGCCGCCGCGTACTCCTTCGAGCTCACCCTGCCCGGCGAGATCCTCGCCCCGGCCGCCGGGGTGACCGCCGTCGGCGTCCTGCCCTCGCACCGACGCCAGGGCGTGCTCAGCGCGATGATGCGGCATCAGCTGGCCGAGCTGCGGGACCGCGGGGAGTTCCTCTCCGTACTGCTGGCCTCCGAGGCCTTGATCTACCGCAGGTTCGGCTACGGACCGGCGACCTACACGCAACGGCTGACGGTGCCGCGCCGGCAGGCCGCCCTCGCCCTCCCGCGGGCGCGCGCGACGGCAGACGCCCCGGCGACCGGCTCGGACACCGGCTCGGTCGAGTTGCTGCGGCGTGCCGAGTGCGGCGAGATCCTGGAGGACGTCTACGACCGGTACCGCCGGGCGCAGCCCGGCGCGCTGTCCCGGCCGCACCGCTGGTGGGCCTTTGGCGCGGGGCAGCCCCCGATCTCTCCGGCGCCGCGCTACGTCGCCGTCCACCGCGACGCCGACGGCGTCCCGGACGGGTACGCCAGCTATGCGGTCGAGGGCGACACCTTGACGGTCGACGAGACCATCGTCACCGACGACGCCGTCTTCACCGCCCTGGCCCGTTTCGTGCTCGGACACGACCTGGTCGCTCAGGTCGTCTTCAAGCACGTCCCGCCCGGGCACCCGCTGCGCTGGCAGCTCGCGGACTTCCGGGCCGGCCAGGTGAGCGGCGACACCGACTGGCTCTGGGTGCGGCTGCTGGACGTCCCGCGCGCGCTGACCGCGCGTGGCTGGCTCACGGACGGCGAGCTCGTCCTCGACGTCGACGACCCGTTCCTCGGCGAGCACGGCCGCTACCTGCTGACCGTCCGGGACGGGAAGGCCGACTGCGTCCCGACGGACCAGGAGCCCGACCTGTCCCTGGACGTGAGCGACCTGGGCTCGGTCTACCTCGGCGGAACCACCCCGGGCACGCTCGTGCGCGCCGGACACATCCGGGCCCACCGCCCGGGCGCGGCCACCCTCGCCGACGCCCTCTTCCGCGCCGAACGCACCCCGCACTGCCTCCACTGGTTCTGATCCCGGAGCACCGCACAGGGGCGCGGGGAACTGCGCTCAGCGCGCGTTCCGCGGGCGACACA
This sequence comes from Streptomyces sp. NPDC050743, assembly GCF_044456925.1. Lineage (NCBI taxonomy): Bacteria > Bacillati > Actinomycetota > Actinomycetes > Kitasatosporales > Streptomycetaceae > Streptomyces > Streptomyces sp. NPDC050743. The sequence goes on along the minus strand of NZ_JBITGJ010000030.1, from coordinate 29,302 downwards.
CCATGGCGACGAAGTCGTGCCCCACCTCCGGCAGGGCCGCGTCCTCCGCCGCGAAGCACCGCTCCAGCAGCGCCAGCGTCTCCGGCTCCTGGTCACGGAAGTTGTGCGCGATCCCGGAGAACGCGATGTGCAGCACCGTGCCCCCGTACGGCCGTTCCTCGACGACCTCGAAATGGCGCCGCAGGCCCGGCAGCAGCGCCGCCGCGTCGACCGCCTCCGAGGGGTCGTCCAGCACCATCGACAGCCTGCTGGGCCGCACGACACGGCGCTTGATCCGGCCGTCGGGCAGGCGCCGCCGCTCCTCGGGGAGCTGGGCCAGCAGGGCGTTCGCCGCGTCCAGTTGGCCGTCGGTCCACTGGAAGCGGGTGGGGCCGACGAACTCGTCGATCACGAACATCCCGTCGGGCTCGATGAGTTGGGACAGGCGCGGCAGCGTCTCGTCGAGGTTGTCGAAGTGGTGCAGCGACTGCAGGCCCAGCAGCACGTCGAAGCGTTCCCCGTCGCTGGTCATCCGGTTGACGTCGGTGACCCGGAAGCGCAGCACGTCGGCGAGACCGTTCTCGGCGGCGGCGCGGGTGGCGAAGTCGATCCGCTGCTGCGCCACGTCCACGCCCTCCAGGAGGGAGAACGCGCCGGTCCTCGCCCACAGCAACTCGTTCCCGCCGGTGCCGCACCCCAGCGACAAGCCACGCAGATCGGTGCGCGGCGCGAAGTGCTTGGCGGCCACGTACTGGGGGAAGGACGTGTCCGCGTCGCCCGTCATCAGCAGGTTCCACCGCTCGATGACCGCCGGTATAGCCCACCACTCGGTCAGCGACGGGTCGACCTGGGACCAGTGCTGGACCACTCGCGCGCCGCCGCGCACCCGCAGCTTGGCCAGTACGCGGTCCAGTTCCAGCTTCCGCACCTTGCGCAGCAGCCGGTCCGCGTCGTGTCTGTTGACCAGGTTGTTCAGCATGCGGACTCCGTTCGTACGGCTATGAGCGACTTCGGGGCACCGAGCACCCGCTCGCTGAGGAGCACTGACCGGGGGAAGAGGTAGCGCATCTCGGCCCGGGTCAGCAGCTCGATGTTGATCACGGCGTTCATCGCCGACTCCGGGCTGTCGGGGCGGCTGTGGACGAGCGGCCAGTGCCGTACCAGACGTGCCCTGGCGGCCAGGGGCAGGAACTGGAAGCCGGGCGCCACGAAGTGCGGCTCGACGGGGAAGTAGCGGTACGGCGTCTGGATCCAGTGCAGCGGCGCCAGTTGCTCGACGGCCGCGACGAACTTCCGGCGCTGGCTGTGGCCGCCCACGTGCTCGATGGTCGAGTTGGAGAACACCAGGTCGTAGCCGCCGTGGCCGCTCAGTTCGGCGGCGACTGCCGGGTCGGTGACGTCGGCGTTCTCCGCGCTGATCCAGTCGGGCAGTTCGGCGGGGTGTTCCTCCAGGTTGATCAGGTGGACGTGCTTGGCGCGCACCGGTGCGCGCAGCCACATCTCGGCCGTCCCGCCCAGGTCCACGACGCTCATGTTCTCGATGCCGGGGAAGCAGCGCCGGAACCGCTCCCAGCGTGCGATGCGGAGTCGTTCGCCGAGTGAGCCGGGAGCGTCGACGAATCTGTTTCTGAGGGCGCGGGAGCGGGGCATGGGATCAACCACCTGGGGTCGGAGCGGAAGGGGAGCAGGTTTTCAGCTGGGCGGTGCCCACTGGGTGTAGAAGCTGGCCGGGTTCATCAGGTATCGGACGGTGGGGCACGGCACATGGAGCACCCGGTGCCTGCGGCCGTACCGGCGGATCAGCTCCCAGTCCTCCCGGGGCAGCACCTCCGGGGTCCGGCGCAGGCGGCTGAAGTGCAGTGCGCGAGTGCGGCGGGCGACGAAGGCGTTGGTGTCCAGGAAGGACTCGCGGGCGGCCCGCCGCCGGTCGTAGGGCACCGACAGGATGTCCTTCTCGGTTCCATCGGGCAGGACGCGGCGCAGCGCCGTGTAGACGCCGTCGGGTCCGTCGGGGGACTGCAGGACCGCCAACGTCCGTTCCAGATGGTCCTCTTCCCACACGTTGTCGTCGTCCAGGAACGCCACGTACCGCGAGCGGGTGAGGCGGATGCCCACGTTGCGCACGACGCCGGCCACGCCGGTGTTGCGTGCCAGGGAGACGGCGAACAGCCTGGGGTCGTCGGGGAGTTCGGGCAGTCCGGCGCCGTCGTCGACGACGATGACGACCTGGTCGCGCACGGTCTGGCCCAGGGCCGAGCGGACCGCGGCACGCAGCGCCTCGGGGCGCCGGTGGGTGGCGATCACCGTGGCGACCAGCGCCGAGGGCGGCGACTGCAGGCCGGCGGCCAGCCGTCGGGTCTCGGCGTCCTCGATCCGGCGCAGCCGCACCGCGCTGGGGGCCAGCAGGACCTTGTTCCTGGCCTCGAAGAGCACCAGCCAGCCGAACAACGCCTTGAGCAGCGTCCAGGGCGCCCGCGCGACACGGCGCGTCATGCCGCCGCTCACGACGACGGCTCCGGCTCGATGGGGCGGCCGTCGGACATCCGGTTGTTCCGCCACACGTTTCCGGCGCCCCCCGCGTTCCAGTGCGCGACCACGCCGTACCCGCCGGAGGCGGGGTGGTACTGCGTCGAGAAGACGTTGTCGGTGACCTCGATCCCGGTGGCGCCCTTGTCACCGCCGTAGAGGGCGTACGCGCCGCCGGCGATCCAGTTGTGGTCGACGGTGACATTGCGGACCACCCCGGTGTCCGCGAACAGGCCGATGCTTCCCGAGGCCCCCTGCTTGAGGCTGGTCGGGTTCAACAGGGTGTTGTGGCGGATGGTCAGCCGGCCGGTGTTGCCGCCGCCGCTGATGACGGCGTTGGTGTGCTGCCACTCGCCGCCCTGGTTGACGAACGGGACGATGTCGTGCACGTAGTTGTCGTGCAGATCGCCCTGCCCCATGGACAGGGCGTCGCCGAACACCGAGACGTCGCACCAGCCGACCTCGATGGAACTGGCCCCCATGTTCGACACCGCGTAGTCCACGCCCCCGTTGTCGGGCCCCTTGCCGGGCACGGCGGTGATGGTGGAGTGCAGGACCCGCAGGCCGTGGTAGCCGGGCCGCAGGTTGATGCCCCACCAGTTGTCCGAGGTGATCTTGGTGTCGATGACGGTGACGTCGTCGGCGTAGATGTCGAGCGAGCCGGTGATGTCCCAGCCCCGGATGACGAGCCCGTTGGTGCGGACGGCCAGGTAGCCGGTCTTGTGGGGCTTGAGGGCGGTGCGGGGGCCGGTGCTACGGGCGTCGGGGAAGCCGCAGGCGCTCGGGGAGGCGCACGCGGGCCCGGCCGCGGGATGCGCGGACGCACCGCCCGCGCCGGCCGTCGCGGTGGGCTTCCCCGTCGTGGCGGGTTTCCCCGACGCGGTGGGCTTCTCTGACGTGGCGGGTTTCCCTCCCGCGGTTGGATTCCCCGTCGCGGACGGTGAGGGACCGGCGTTCCGGTCCGTGCCCGAGCAGGCCACCCCGACGACCGCGAGTAAGGCAGCGATCAGCGGCCCCGCGAGGGAGCCGAGGCCGATACGTCGTGACATCCGGTTCACCTCACGTCCTGTTGGGCGGACGGAACCGCTGCGGACGATCGGTGCCGGCCGCGGTGGGGCCGGTCGCCGCGGCCGACGCCGCGCAGGAAGTCCCGGCTGGGCAGCACGCACACCGTGTAGCCGGCCAGGGCGATCGTGCCGAGGGCGAGGAGCGCGAGCCGGCCGTCGCCGAACGGACGCTCCAGGCCCAGGATGATGGCCGCCATCACGGCGCCGCCGAGGAAAGGCCAGGCGCAGGCCCTGGCGATCCGGCCGACGCCGATGCCGCCACGGCGCAGGGCGATCAGGAACACGGGCACCACCATGCCGCCGGCGACCAGGACGTGACCCTGTGACACTCCGACGATGCCGTTCGCACGGGCGGCGACCAGGAGCACCGGGATCAGGGCCACCAGCCACAGGCCCTGCACCAGGAAGAGCGAACGGCGCTGTCCGATCGCGACCAGGCAGTCGTAGGCGAGTTCACTGCCGATGCGGATCAGGCCGAGGGCCATCAGCCAGGGCAGTGCCGCGGCGGCGGGGGTCCACTGGCTTCCGTAGATCAGGTGGATGACCGGCTCCGCGAGGCCGGCCAGCAGCACGCACAGCGGGACGGTGCCGGTGATCACCACGCCCAGGGCACGGCTGAAGCCCTGCGCGAGCGCCTGCGGCGAGTCGGCCAGGCGGGAGAATCCGGCGAAGGAGACCCGGCGGGCGGCCTCGGAGATGATCCTGACGGGCCAGCCGGAAATGTTGAAGGCGAGCACGTAGAAGCCCAGAGACACATTGCCCAGCGTCGCGCCCACCACCATGGTGTCGACGTTGACCACCGCCAGGGCCAGCAGACTCGCCCCTGCCAGTGGCAGCCCGAACCTCAGCAGCGCCCGGGCCTGCTCGGGGTCCCAGCCGTATCTCAGGGTGCCCGGTGCCGCCAGCCGGCAGCCGATCAGCGTCACGAGGTTGCCCACCACGGCTCCCCAGGCGAAGCTCATCGCACCCCAGCCCGCGAAGGCCAGCAGCAGCGTCACCGAGGTGCCGAGCACGAAGTTGAGCCCGTCGATGATCATCCGCCTGCCCTGGGCGAACTCACGGGTGAGGAAGCCGCCGGGCACCTGTGCCACCCCGTCGATCACCACGCACAGGCACATCACCCGCAGGACGCCCGTGGCGTACGGTGAGCCGAGCACGCCGGCCACCGTCGGTGCCGCCGCGAACAGCGCCACGTACAGCAGGCCGCTGGAGAGGGTGCTGAGGGTCAGGACGGTCGGCGCGAACCGCCGCGGGTCCCCCTCCCAGCGCACGATGGCCAGGCCCACGCCCAACTCGTTCGCGGACAGCAGGACCAGCAGCACGGTCTGGGCGATGCCGTACACGCCCCACGCCGCGGGGCCCAGGGCGAAGCGCGCCAGCACGATGCCGGTGGCGAAATTGCCCAGGCGCAGGACGACGGTGTTGATCAGGCTCCACCGGGCCGCCGAACGGACCTTGCGGTCCAGGGAGTTGGCAGCGGGGGGTGCGGGAGCGGCAGGAGCGGGGGCGTCGCTCGTCTCACCGGTCTCGCTCTCCGGTGCGCGGGCGGTGTCCATGAGTCGACTCCTCGTCGAGCGGCTCTGCGGCGGACGCCACGGCCATGGCGGGACGTGGCGCTGTGGGCTCTGCGGTGCCTGGACCGTCCGCGGCGGACCGCGACCAACTCGGCGGCCGCCGGATGGCGAGCGTCTCGTCCACGGCCGGGTCCTCGGCCGAGGGGACGGGGACGGTCGTCTCCTGCTCGGGCTCGGGCTTGTGCGACCTCTTGCGCGCCTCCACGTAGAAGACGGCGACCAGGCTCAGCACCAGGCCCAGGCATCCGACCATGACCAGGTACTCGATCCGGGTCTTGGTCTGCGCCACCGGGTCCTGCGGGGGCACGATGGTCGTCATCCGGATCATCGCCTTCGGGGCGACCGACTGCTGTTTCTGGAACAGGTCCAGCCGCTCCTTGGCATACGCGGTCAGGATCTTGTCCGAGGCCAGGACGGCGGCCTTGTCGGTGCCGGTGACGGTCAGCCAGAGGAGCGGCCCCTGTGCGTTGTCGGCGAGCTTGGCCGCGAACGCGCCGGTGGCACCACGGGACTTGAGATCCCGGAGGGAGTCGTCGGAGTTTAGGTTGCGGGCCAGGCTGTCGGCCATCCCGGTCAGCGAGGTCTGGGTGCTGAGGAAGGGGTTGCCGTCGTAGGCCACGGTGGCCTTCTGGGAGTTCAGCAGCACCACCGTGCTCTGCGACTGGTAGGTCACCGGAACCATCAGGGCCACACCGACGATCAGTCCGGCGGTCAGCAGCAGTCCGGGCAGCAGGACGTACCAGCGCCTGCCCATGACCCGGAAGATCTCAGCGAGATCCATGGTGGTCCCCCCTAGCGACCCGACGTTCGACGAGCATATGTTGCAAGCGGATCATATGAGGAGCGTTTGGGCGGTCGGTCGCGGCCGCGTGCTCGCGCTGCCTCCCTCCAGCAGCACGCCGGCGATCCGGTCGCTCGCGTGACCGTCCCACAGTTCGGGCCGGCGCGGCGCGGGCGGATCGTCCAGCACCCGGTTGACGGTGGTCACGACGCGTGCCGGATCCCGGCCCGCGAGCACGTTGGTGCCCTGCTCCACGGTGATCGGCCGCTCGGTGTTGTCCCGCAGGGTCACGCACGGCACGCCCAGCGCGGTGGTCTCCTCCTGTACGCCGCCGGAGTCGGTCAGCACGAGCCGGGCGGAGTCCTGCAGGGCGATGAAGTCCAGGTATCCGGCGGGCGGCACGAGCCGGATGCCTCCGGGCACGCCGATCTCGGTCAGCCGTCCGGCCGCGCGGGGGTGCACGGGCAGGACGAGCGGGCAGCGGCCGGCGATCTCGCCCAGAGCTTTCAGGAGCGCGGCGAGCACCTCGGGGTCGTCCACGTTGGCGGGCCGGTGCAGGGTGACCAGGCCGTACTCGCCCCTGGCCAGGCCGTATCGGTCGAGGACGTCCGAGGACCTGGCCCGTTCCAGGTTGGCCAGCAGCGTGTCGATCATGACATTGCCGACGAGGTGGATCTGGTCCTCCCGGTACCCTTCCGCGCGCAGGTTCTCCACGGCGTCGGGGGAGGGGGCCAGCAGGTAGTCGCTGACGCGGTCGGTGGCGACGCGGTTGACCTCCTCCGGCATGCTCCAGTCGCGGCTGCGCAGACCGGCCTCGACATGGGCCAGCAGCGGTCCGGCCTTGGCCGTGACGAGGGCGCAGGCCAGGGTGGAGTTGATATCGCCGACCACGACCACGATGTCCGGGGACAGCTCGCCGAGCAGGGGCTCGAACGCGGTCATCACGCGGCCGGTCTGCTCGGCGTGGGTGCCGGAGCCGACCCCGAGGAAGCGGTCGGGCGGTCGGATGCCGAGGTCGGAGAAGAACACGTCGTTCATGGCCGGGTCGTAGTGCTGACCGGTGTGCACGAGGACCACCTCGGCGCCGCGGCGTTCCAGGGCGTCCATCACCGGCTTGATCTTCATGTAGTTGGGTCGCGCCCCCGCGACGCAGACGATGCGCGGCATGGCTTCAGAGCACCTCGATCGTGGGTCCGGAGGGCAGCCGTCGACGGCAGTCGAGGACGAAGGGGGCGTGCTCGGCGACGAGTTCGTAGTCGAAGCTGTCATGGTCGGCGAGCAGCACCACCACGTCGGCGGCCGCCAGCTCCTCCGGGGTCGGTTCGACCCGGACCAGCCGGGTGTCCACCGGCAGGCCCTCGACGACGTGCGGATCCGCCGCCTTGACCTGGGCCCCCATGTCGAGCAGCAGTTGGGATATGCGCAGGGCGGGCGATTCGCGGGCGTCGCCGGTGTTCTTCTTGTACGCCAGGCCCAGCAGCAGGATGCGCGAGCCGTTCACGGAACGGCGTCTTTGGTTGAACAGGTCGCTGATACGGCGCGCCACGTACTCGGGCATGTGGTTGTTGATGTCGTTGGCCAGTTCCACGAAACGGAAGCTCTGCCCGAGTTCGCGCTGGACCCGCCAGGACAGGTAGGAGGGGTCGATCGGCAGGCAGTGGCCGCCGACGCCCGGTCCGGGCGTGAACCGCATGAAGCCGAAGGGCTTGGTGGAGGCGGCGTCGATGGCCTGCCAGACGTCGATGTCCAGGTGATGGGCGAACATCGCGATCTCGTTGACCAGCGCGATGTTCACATGGCGGAAGGTGTTCTCCAGCAGCTTGGCGAGTTCGGCCTCCTTGGGCGAGCCCACCGGCACGGTGGTGTCGACGAGCTGCGCGTAGAAGTCCTGAACGGCCTTGAGCGACGCGGCGTCGACGCCCGACACGACTTTCGGGGTCTCCTGGAAACCCCAGACGGCGTTTCCGGGATCGATCCGCTCGGGGCTGTAGCCGAGGTGGAAGTCGGTGCCGGCGGTGAGGCCCGAGCCGTCCTCCAGGATCGGGGCGAACAGCTCCTGGGTGGTGCCGGGGTAGGTGGTCGACTCCAGGACGACGGTGGCCCCGGGGCGCAGGTAGCGGGCGAGGGTGAGCGCGGACTCCTTGATGTAGCGCAGATCGGGCATGCCCTCGTGCAGCGGGGTCGGCACGGTCACGACGGCGACGTCGAAACCGCCGCAGTCGCGGGCCGATTCGCTCGCGCGGTAGGCGCCGCTGTCCAGTGCCGCGCGGATCCGCTCGGAGGAGACGTCCTCGACGAAGGACTCACCGGCCGACAGGCTCTTGACCCGCCGGGAGTCGACGTCGTAGCCGATCACCTCGTGTCCGACCTCGGCGGCGCGGATGGCCAGTGGCAGGCCGACGTATCCCTGTCCGACCACGACGACGCGCATCAGTGACTCCTGTTCGCGGAAGCGGGCGACGGGCCGAGCCGGATGAACTCGCGCGCCGTCATGAGGACGAAGGCTGCATTGGTGGTGAGATAGCGCCAGCCCAGGCGGCGCGGCTCCTGCACGGCGCGGTAGAGCCACTCCAGGCCCCACCGCTGCCAGGAGGCGGGGGCCCGCTTGGTGACCTCGGCCAGGATGTCGAAGGAACCGCCGACCCCGTGTACGACGCGGGCGCCGGTGCGTGCGCCGTAGGCGGCGGTGAAGATCTCCTTCTTCGGCGAGGTCATGCCGAGGAACAGCATCTGGGCGCCGCTACGGGCGATCGCGTCAGCTATCGCCTCCTGCTGGGAGTCGTCGAAGTAGCCGTTCCGGCTGCCGGCCACCTTCAGCCGGGGGAAGCGGTCGGCCACCCGGCGCAGCATCCGCTCCAGCACGTCCTGTCTGGCGCCGAGGAAGTACACCGACATGCCCGCCGCCTCCGCCTCTGCCAGCAGCCGCAGGAAGAGGTCGATACCGGCCACCCGTTCCGGCAGCGGTGCGCGCAGCACCCGGCCTGCCCAGACCACGGCCTGTCCGTCGGCCAGGACGAGATCGCAGCCGGCCACGGCCCGGGCGAGCCGGGCATCCCGCCGCATGTTCACCAGCTTCGCGGCGTTGACGACCCCGATCTCCAGCTGCCTGCCGTCCCGGACCGCGTCCAGGCAGCGCTGGACGGTCTCGTCCATGGTCAGCGGGTCCAGCTCGACGCCGAAGAGGGACTGACGCTCGCTCATATGCGGCCCCCCTGCCAGGCGTGGAGCATCCAGCCGAATTCGTACGGCCGGCATTCGCGGTCCACGGAGAGCGGCCGGTACATCCGGTCCAGGGACCGCAGCCGAAGGCTCGGGGCGACTCGGGTGCCCAGTCCCCGGGCGGCGCGTACGGCCTTCTTCGGGTCGCCGCGGTAGACCTTGCGCCAGGTCGCGCCGAGGTCGTCGAGGATCAACGGCTCCCGGTGCTCGGGGCGTTCGGCCAGCTCGGGCACGTCCGTCATCCAGCGCAGGCCCTTGCGGACCGACGCGCCGAAGTCGGTGCCGCCGGCGTCGGTGAGGTCGAACAGGGCGGTCGGCGCCATCGCGTGCTGGTGGACGCTGTAGACCGGGTAGCCCTCCACGACCCCGCCGGTGCGCGCGTCGTAGTGCCACCACCACTGCCCGCCGTCGCCCTGCAGTGCGCAGATGCGCGCCGCGCAGGCCTCGGCCGCGGCCAGCGCCTCCGGATCGCCCCCCGCGTCGTCGCTGGCGTGCGCGCGGGCCAGGGCCTGGAGCGGGTACGTCTGGTCGGCGAAGCAGCTCACGTGCGCCCGGTACCAGGGCACCAGGCCGGGTCCGGTGGCGTGCGGGAACAGCGGGCTGTCGCCGATCCGGGCGCGGAGCAGGCGGTCGCGGGCCGCGGTGAAGTGCTTCTCCACATCGGCCGTGGCACGAGCCGCCGCGAGAGCGGACAGCACCCACGCGGCCTGCACGGTGTACTGTGGCCGGCCCTCCTCGTCCAGGGCTTCGACCCGCGCGAGGGCGTCGGACAGTTTGGGGTGCCCGGTCTCGGCGGCGGCCCAGGAGATGAGCGCCGCGTCACCGAGGTTGGTCACCGCGGGCAACGACTCGACCAGCAGGCCCGTGAACTCCTGGGCAGTGCGGCCGCCGAGCACCGCGCGCTGGCGGTCCTCGGGGAGGAACCGGGCCCCCAGCGCGGTGATGGCCGCGTACCGGGTACTGGTCCCGCGCCGCTCCAGGGTCCAGGCACCATCCGGTGCCTTCCGCCCGGCCATGGTGAAGGCGAAGGCCTCACCGCCGGGCAGCAGCATCGACGGCAGCCCCGACTCGGCGACCGCGAGCAGCCGGCGGGCGAGCGCGAGCAGCGGCGGCTCCTCACGGCCGAGCGCCGCCAGACGTGTGATGATCATCTTCTGGACACACCAACCCCCCTGTGGGTCCTCTTTTTGCGCAGGCTTGTGAGCGCCGCGTCGCGGACTGCCACGCGGCGGAAGGAAGACGTCGGAACGTCAGACGTCAGGCGACGAAGCGGCCGTCACTCCCCGCTTCGGACACAGGTGTCCCCACCCCGGTAACCCCCCTGGGCACTGGTTTGTGCGGTAACTGTGCCCGGTCTGCACAGTTCGCACACATGTTATGCCTGCACGTGTTCAAGGATTGGTGTTTTGGGAGAATCGGAAGTCACGCGCGTTCGACGAGTTCGCCGTCCTTCTCGTCGTACAGCGCCCCCGTCTCGGGGCACTCCCAGCCGCCCGGCTCGCCTTCCCGCTCGACGAGGCGCACGCCGGCCCGGCCGACCCAGCCGATGCGGCGCGCCGGAACGCCCGCCACGAGCGCGAAGTCCGGCACGTCCCGGGTCACCACGGCACCCGCGGCGACCAGCGCCCAACGGCCGACGCGCACCGGCGCCACGCACACCGAGCGGGCCCCCAGGGACGCGCCCTCGCCCACCAGGACCGCCACGGGCTCCCAGTCGCCACCGCGCTTGAGCCGGCCTCGCGGGTCGACCGACCGGGGGAAGTAGTCGTTGGTCAGCACCGCCGCCGGGCCGACGAACACCCCGTCGCCGAGCTCCGCGGGTTCGTAGACCAGCGCGTAGTTCTGGAGCTTCACGTGGTCGCCGATCCGCACCCCCGGGCCGACGTACGCCCCCCGGCCCACGATGCACCCGCTGCCCAGCCGGGCGTCCTCCCGTATCTGGGCCAGGTCCCAGACCGTCGTCCCGTCACCGATCGTGGCCGTCTCGTCGACCTGGGCGGTCGGCTGGATCCTGAAGTTCACCGGGCTGAACCCTTCCTCTGGTGGAGCTGAGCCGGAAAAGCCGTGCGTTACCTGATCGTGGTTCCATGGCGGCGTCACTGAACCCGGCGCCGCCGGTCACCAAGATCCTGGCGGTCACGACGCGATCTGCACCTTGCTGTGGTCGCCGAGGACGAAACGGTGGGCGGCGGGCTTGCGGGGCGCGGGAGTCACCTCGACGTTGCGTCCGATGAGGGAGGCCTCCACCCGCCGGACCCCGCTCACCGAGGAGTCGCGCAGCACGATCGAGTACTCGATCTCGCTGTCGTCGATCCGGCAGTCGCCGGCTATCGAGGTGAAGGGGCCGACGTACGAGTCGGAGATCACGGTGTTCGCGCCGACGACCACCGGGCCCACGATCCGGCTGCCGGTGACCTTCGCCCCGGGCTCGATCCGCACCCGGCCGATGATCTCGCTGTCGTCGTCGACCGTGCCGTCGATCCGGGGCTCCAGGGTCTCCAGCACCGAGCGGTTGACCTCGAGCATGTCCGTGACGTTCCCGGTGTCCTTCCAGTACCCGGAGATGATCGTGGACCGCACATCACGTCCGGCGTCGATCAGCCACTGGATCGCGTCCGTGATCTCCAACTCGCCGCGCCCGGACGGCTGGATGGAGCGTACGGCCTCATGGACCGCCGGGGAGAACAGGTACACGCCCACCAGGGCCAGCTCGCTCTTGGGGTGCCTGGGTTTCTCCTCCAGGCCGATCACCTGGCCCGCCGCGTCCAGCTCGGCCACCCCGAACGCGGTCGGGTCCGGCACCTTCGTCAACAGGATCTGCGCCGCCGGCCGTTCGCCGCGGAAGGCGTCCACCAGATCCGTGATGCCTCCGACGACGAAGTTGTCGCCGAGGTACATCACGAAGTCGTCGTCGCCCAGGAACTCGCGGGCGATCAGCACCGCATGGGCCAGACCCAGCGGGGCCGCCTGCGGGATGTAGGTGACGTCGAGGCCGAACGCGGAGCCGTCGCCGACCGCCTCCCGGATCTCCTCGGCGGTGTCCCCGACGACGATCCCGACCTGGGTGATGCCCGCCTCGGCGATCGCCTCCAGGCCATAGAACAGCACCGGTTTGTTCGCGACCGGTACAAGTTGCTTCGCCGAAGTATGGGTTATGGGGCGCAAACGGGTACCCGAGCCACCAGACAACAAAAGTGCCTTCATGCATATCAGCCTACTTACGACCGACTTGCTGGCGGAGGGATTCCGGTAACGCGCGGGGGTCGTCACCTGGAGCGTGCCGAGGCAGTCGAAGGGTCCGCCGGTGCCGGCGGATCCAGATCCGCGGCCTCTCCGCCGGGAACGGTGCGGGGACGCAGGCCACCGACCAGGCCGAGGATCAGCACGGCGATGCCCAGCCACACCGACGGCCCCGGCGCGCCGCCGCCCGAGACGGCGCCGACGACCGCCGCGGCGAGCGGCGCGATGCCGGTGAGCAACCCCGCTCGCCCGGCTCCTACGGCGCGGACCGTGGAGTACCACAACACAAACGCGACCGCCGTCACCATCAACGCCAGATAACCGGCCGCCGCCCACTGGGCCCCGGACAACTCCCGTACGGCGGACGGCCCTTCCGTCGCCGCGCCCAGCACGGCCAGCAGCACACCGGCCAGCCACATCGCGTGCACGGACACTCCCCACGGCGAGTGCCGCCGCAGCACCGGCACCGCGAGCAGCGTGAACGCGGCCTCGCACCCCAGGGCCAGCGCCGCCCAGGCCACCCCGACGGCATCGGTGCGGCCCGTGCCCTCCACCAGCACCGCGCCCGCCATGACGACAGGCGCCGCCCAGAGCACCTGCCGGCTCGGCCTGCGCCGCTCCAGCACCGGGCCCACCACCCCGAGAACCACCGGTACGCACGCGACCGCGACAGCGATCACCGCGGGCTCCGCATGGCCGACGCCCCGGACCACGGCCACGTTGAACAGCACCAGGCCGGAGACCGCGATCCCGGCCAGCCACAGCCACTCCCGTCCCCGTGGCCACACCAGCCGGGCACCGGCGAGCCGCGCCATGACCAGGAGGATCACGGTCGCGGCCGCGTACCGGACCGCCTGGGTGGTGAACAGCGGGGCGTCGACGAGCGTGCGGGAGACGGTCACGCTGCTGCCCACCAGCGCCATCCCGGCCATGCCGGGGACGAGCTGGGCGAACGAAGCGGAAGGTGTGCGCATACCGCCCACGCTGCCCTCGCCACGGAGTGGATGGACAGGTCCACAAGGTCACCGGTGCAGGGGTCCAAAAACATGCCCGGCGGCCGGATCGGCGAGGCACGGGCGAGAGTGCGCGGCGTGCTCGTGTGAGCCCTGTACGCGCCCCCGCCCGGTCGAGAAGACTGCCTTGGCGAGGGCGGTCGGCCACAGCATCACCCACCGCCTTCGGTCCACTCCTGAGGAAGGCAGGCCGGTCGCTGTGTTGCTGCGTCTCCCCACGTCGGTGTCCGAAGCGCAGGAGTGCCTGGCCGAGGGGGCCGTGCCGATCGGCGGGGCCACGCTCGTGTGGGCCACCTGGCAGCGGGACGGCTTCCCCGAACTGGCGATGTCCCTGCGGGATGTGCCGGAGGCCAACGTGCTGGAGCGGGAGTCAGTGGGAAGCGCTGTGGTCCTGCACCGGATCGACGACCGGGTGCCGGACGTGCTGCGCCTGGCGGCCGCCGCGGTGGGCACGGGGGCCGTGCGGCGGGCGGCGACGGTCGGCGGCAACCTGGTGGGCAGCGCACTGCGCTGTCTTCTGCCCGCGGCCATCGTCCTGGACGCCCGGGCGACGGTGCTGGAGTCCGACGGCGTCCATGAGACGGACCTGGCCGAACTGGTGGCCAAGCGCCCCGTCCTGCTCAGCCTGCGCTGGCGTGAACCGATCGCCTGTGCGTATCGGAAACTCGCCGGCGAGGCGGGTGGACCGCCGCCCCTCGTCGTCGCCTCGGCGGTGCACGCGGACGACGATGGGAACCGGCTGCGGGTCGCCGCACGCGACGGCTACGACGTGCTCAGCGGCAGCGCCTCGTGCGTCACCGGCACCGAGGAGGCCCTGCACGCGCTGCGTGCGACGGCCTTCGGAGAGCTGCCGACCGCCGCGTGGGACGTCGTACGCTCCCAGGTCACCGGCCTGCCGGGGCTCCAGCGGTGAGGCGCGTGTGCTGCTTGGGCGGGGCAATCTCATCCAAGGTCGTTTGCGTATGACGACATAGGAGGCCATGACGGTGGCCCCGGAGAACAACTGGAGTCGCCATGAACTCCGCCTTCGCCACCGAAGTCGCCCTCAGGGGACTGGGAGTGTGCTGCGCCGTCGGCAACGTGGTGCTGCACGCCGTCCTCGTTCCTGATCACCTTGAGGAGAAGTTCTACATCGGCGTTCTGTTCGTGGTCGGCGGTGTCGTCATGCTCATCGTGGCGGCGGGGCTGGTGGCCTTGGCCCGCCCCATGGTCGCCTGGCTGACCGGGACCCTCGTCAGCCTCGGCATGATCGTCGGCTTTCTGCTGTCCCGCACCGTCGGCCTGCCGGCCGGCTACTACGAACCCGGGTGGGAGGCGCCGTACGGCCCCGTGTCCCTGGTCGTCGAAGGCCTGTTCGTCCTTGCCTTCCTCGCCTGGCTGGGGCGCCCGACGACCGGTGCCGAGCCGAGACCGCCGTACACGGCGGACCGGATGCGGACCGCGTACGGGCAAGGAATGCCGAAGCGTTGAGCCTGACGCGTCGGTCGCACGGCCTCTGCATGCCGACGGGGCCTTGACCCGTGGCCTGAATAAGACCAACGATCATTGGTGAAACAGCTCGACGGCCGGCTCAGGGGCGAGGTTCCGTATGACGGTGAACAGTGATCTGGAGGGCCTGCGGCAGGCGAAGCAGCCGGTCAGCGGCGCGCTGGCAGGGCCGTACGGGCATCCGTTCCATCCGATCCTGGTCACCGTGCCGATCGGGGCCTGGGTGTGCAGCCTGGTCTTCGACATCGCCTCGCGGATCGTCCACCGGCCGGCCTTTCTGACCCATGGCTCGGCCTGGCTCATAGCCGTCGGTGCGCTGGGTGCGCTGGCGGCGGCCTGCGTGGGCTTCCTGGACCTGTTCGCGATTCCCACGGGGACGCCGACCTTCCGTACGGGCCTGGTGCACATGGGGCTGAACCTGGCCGTGACCGCCGCGTACGCGGCCGGTTTCGCCTGGCGGCAGAGCGGCGGATATCCGGAAGGGCAGTGCGTCGGATACGGGCAGTTGGCGCTCTCCGCCGTCTCGCTCGCCGCGCTCGGCGTCTCCGGCTACCTCGGCGGCAAGCTCGCGTACCGCTACGGCGTACGCGTCGCCGAGGAGTCCGTGCAGGCCGAGGGGTACCGCACCGGGCGCCGCCCCTGAGCGGCAGTCCGGTCCTCACCGACCCGTACCCCGTCACCACTGGTGACCGCTCTCGGCGGACTCGTCTGATTGGTCGTCTGGATCGTCTATCTCGCGGCCGACCGGTCGGCCCTGGCCTGGACGTCTGGAGTGGGCGGCAGCTGACCGGGCCGGCGCTGCCGCAAGGCGCCCATCGCGGATTCCGAAGACGTCACGAATAGGTGACTGTTACACAGGATCTTCACACGAGCTGCACAACTGGCGTTACGGTTATGCTCCCAACACATCTTGGAAGGACACATGGCCAACCCGTACACCATGCCGCCGCAGCCGCCCGTCAGAACGGCCCCCAGGTGGGCGCGGAAGCGGTACGTGCTGCCGACGATCGGTCTCGCCTTCTTCCTCGGCATCGGTGCCGGCGCCGGCGACCAGGACAAGGGCGGCGACGCGAAGCCGGCGGCCGACAAGGTACGACCGACCGCCACGGTCACCGCGACCGCCACGGCCACGGAGACGGCGAAGCCGGAGCCTGCGCCGACGGTGACGGCGACGAAGACGGTCAAGGTGAAGGTGACCGTCACCGCGCACGCGGCAGTGGCGGGTTCGGGGAGCAGCGGCGGCTCGTCGGGCGGATCGTCCGGAGGCGCGAGCTCAAGCTCCTCGGGCGGCTCCAGCAGTGCCGGGAACGGGGCCACCGCGCTCTGCAACGACGGCACTTACTCGTACGCGGCCCACCACCAGGGCGCCTGCTCGCACCACGGGGGCGTGGCCGTCTTCTACAGGTAGGCCCGCCCGGCCCAGAAGGGCTGTTCCACAAAGGCGGATGAGCTGCGGCGCGAGTCGCGGTGCGGTCCCGCCTGTGGACCTGTCGATCAGGACGTCTGCCATCGAGCCGTCAACGGCCCGGAGTCAGAAGGGGCTTGACGTCCAGGATCGGTGTCGAGTCGAGGGCTTCGAGGTTGCGGACGTGGACGCGCGTTCCCGCGATGGCGAGGATGTGGACGGTGTGCAGGCCGATCGGGTTGGGGCGGTCGGGGGCTCGGGTGGCGAAGACGCCGGTGAGCGGGCGGGTGGTGTCGCCGCGCGGGCGGACGGTGAGCGTGTCGCGGTCGGCGCGGTCGAGCCAGGTGAGCAGCAGGACGTCGGTGCCCGGGGTCAGCCCGTCCAGGGCCGGGGCGTACCGGTCGTCGAAGACGAGCCAGGCGTCGGGGGCACCCTCATCGGGCTGTCGGGGAGCGGCCGTCCGATCGGTCAACGGTGATTCGACGCGCCCGATCGGGCGCAGGGTGTATGCCGTCAAGAGTCCTCAGTCCTTTCCGGCCGAGCAGGTGCGGGGCACGGCCGCCACGTGGGTCGGATCCGTGCCTGTCGAGCCGTCGGGCTCGGCACCCTTCCGGTGTGCCGCGCTCAGCATGCCAAGTCGTGGGCGGCGACTCGCCATTGGGCCGGCGGCCGTCGGCCCGTGCGCTGTCGCTGACGCGGTTCAGCGAGCCGGCAGAGGCCGACGGCGGGACCACCGCCTTGGCGCCGGGCGTTCTCTCCCCGCTCCGGCCGAGCGGCAGGTGAGCGGTGCGGTGTCAGGACACGTCGCGTCGCATGGAGGTGGTGACGGCGAGCGCGGCGAAGACGAGCGTGTACACGGCGAGTACGGTGCCCCCACCCCAGCGTGGCAGCAGGTCTTGACTCGTCATGGCTCTGGCTCTGGCTCCGGCGCCGAGGGCCTGGCCGGCGTTGAACGGCAGCCAGCGGGCGAGGTTGCCGATCAGCATCGTTGGGGGATGGACATGTTCGGCCACCTGCGTCGCGCCGCTCGCCCCATGCGCATCTGGCGGACGCGACGATCGCCGCGGCCGTTTTCGCCGCCACCGTGCTGACCACGTTCGCCGGACACACCGGTGCCGCCGGCCACAACAGCACCGTGGCGCTCGCCGCCGCCGCGCTCGCCTGCGGGGTGCTGGCCGGACGGCGCCGTCGCCCGCCGGCGACCCTGGCGGTCAGCGCCACGGCGGCGGAGGTGTTCCTCGCCGTGAGCGGGGGCACCGGCGGGGTACTGATCCTGCTCGCACCGTTGACGGCCCTCTACACGGTCGCCGACCTGGTCGAACGCCGACGCGGCCTGGTCCTCGGCGCCTCGTCGGTGGCCGCACTCGCCCTCGTCCGCGCGGTGCACAGGCCGGCGCTGCTCGGCCCGCAGAACCTGGCGTTCATCGCGCTCGGCGGTCTGGCGATCGCCGCCGGCGACTCCTCCCGCAACCGCCGCGCCTACCTCGCCGAGGTCGAGCAGCGCGCCGAACGCGCCGAAGCCGAACGCGAGCAGGACACCCGGCGCCGGATCGCCGAGGAACGGCTGCGCATCGCCCGCGACCTGCACGACTGCGTGGGACACCAGCTCGCGCTGATCAGCGTGCAGTCCAACGTCGCCGGGCAGGCCCTCGACCGCGATGTCGCGGGGGCCCGAGAGGCCATCGCCCATGTGAAGTCCGCCAGCCGCAAGGCGCTCGGGGAACTGCGCGACACCGTCAGCCTGCTCCGGCAGCCCGGAGACCCCGTCGCCCCCACCGCGATCCCCGCGCCCGGCCTCGACGGTCTCGACGAACTGCTCGCTGCGCGCTTCCGGCCTGGACATCGACTGCCGGGCCGACGGCAGGGTCGTTCCCCTGGCCCCCGCGGCCGACCTCACCGCGTACCGCGTGATCCAGGAGTCGCTGACCAACGTCTACAAGCACTCCAGCCGGCGGCAGGCACGCCTGACACTGAGCTACGACCCCCATGAACTGCGCATCACGGTCGACGACCTCTCGGGCGGGAGCACCGGGACCAACACGCACGCCCCCGGCAGCGGGCGCCCGCCGGGCGACCGGCACGGCATCGTCGGCATGCGCGAGCGGGTCCTCGCCCTCGGCGGCCGTTTCGCCGCGGGCGCGCGTCCGGACGGTACCTTCCAGGTGACCGCCGACCTGCCCTGCCAGCCCCTCGACCTCGCTCCGGAGCCCGCCCCGTGGCCATCCGCGTAGTCATCGCCGACGACCAGCCCGTGGTGCGCACCGGTTTCAAGGCACTGGGCGAGGCGGTGCGGCTGGCCAGAGCCGCCCAGGCCGACCTGGTGCTGATGGACATCCGTATGCCCGTCCTGGACGGCCTCGTGCCGACCCGCCTGATCACCGGGGACGAGGACCTCGCCGGGGTGAAGGTGCTGATCCTGACCACCTTCGAGATCGACGAGTACGTCTTAGAGGCGCTTCGTGCCGGCGCCAGCGGCTTCCTGGGCAAGGGCGCCGACGCGGAGGAACTGCTGCAGGCCATCCGCACGGTCAGCCGCGGCGACGCACTGCTGCTCCCGCCGCGACCAGAACCCTCATCAGCCGCTTCCTCGCCACCCCGGCCGCCCCGGGTCCCCTGGACGAGGCGGCCCGCCGGGGTCTGGAGGCGCTCACCGACCGCGAACGGCAGATCACCGCGCTGGTGGCGACCGGGCTGTCCAACGACGAGATCGCCGCCCAGCTCGTGCTCAGCCCCGCGACGGTCAAGACCCACGTCAACCGCGCCATGGCCAAGGTCGGCGCCCGTGACCGCGCTCAACTCGTCGTCTTCGCCCACCGCAGCGGCCTGACCGAATCGCCGTAGCGCCACGCTCCGGTGCAGGCCGCCCTCGTGATCCTCCGGTGGTCGCTCACTGGTTGTCGTACTCGTCGTGTCGGCGCCACCAGAAGCCGTCCTCGTTACGGCCGAGGGGCGCGCGGTCGAGCCACTGGTACATCCCCCACAGGGCGTCCAGCCCGCGCGAGTACGCCGAGTAGGTGTGGTACACGGCGCCGTCCTGTAGCGCGAACGCGCTCACGCCGGGGCCTTCTCGCCGGTAGGTCTCCCAGTCCGTGCCGACGATCGACTGGGTGAAGGCGTCGCGGGAACTCTGCTCCTCGTCCGTCGCCGGCCGCATGTCCTCCTCACCGAAGTTGTACGCGACGAGACCCGCTTCCCATTCCTCCTTGGTGTGCGCCACCCCGAAGTCGAAGTTGAAGTCACTGCCGTGGGAGGACGCCCACGGGAAGGTCCAGCCCATCCGATCCCGGTAGGCGTGGAGTTTGGCGAGCGGGGCTCGCGAGATCGCCCAGAACATGACGTCGTGGTGGGCGAGATGGACCGCGGAGTCGTTGAAGCCGTCGGCGATCGCCGAGCAGGACGGGCATCCGGCGGTGTAGTCGGGACCGAACATGAAGTGGTAGACGAGCAGCTGTGAGCGTCCCCGGAACAGGTCGGCGAGCGACGCCGTTCCCTCGTCGGTCTCGAATCGGTAGTCCTTGTCCACCCGGACCCAGGGCAGCTCCTGCCGTCGCCGGGCCAGCTCGTCGCCGCGCCGGGTCAGCTCCTTCTCCGCCTCGAGCAGCTCCAGCCTCGCGGCAAGCCACTCCTCGCGTGTCCCCGTCTTGTGACTGGTCATTGCCTGTCTCCTTGTCGTGCCTCGCTGTTGCCTTGTTCTGCCTTGTCCTGTCTGTCGTCGCTACATCGCCGGTGGCGTGAGACCCGGAACCAGCGAGGGCGCGATGACGATCACGACTCCGAGCCCGACGATCGCCAGCGCGAGCGGAACATCGATCGCGGTCTTCTCGGGCAGCAGCTTCTGGGCGGTGGAGAGCACGGCGACCGACGACATCCACAACACGCTCATCACGCCAAGCGCCACCAGCATCGCCATCAGCCCGATGCTCGAGCCGGCGCAGTACAGTCCGAACCCCAGTCCGGAACCGGCAACCTCGTGGCAGCGTCGCCGGAACCACCGCTTGACCGGCGTGAGCTCGTAGGCACCCGCGATGATCACCACTGCGCCGGCGGCCGCCGATCCGTGCGGCCGGACCAGCGCGTACGCCACGACACCGGCGAGCGCCCAGACGGCGAGGTAGGCCCCGGCGAACAGCGGCGTGTCCCGCAGCCCGCGCACCAGGCGGATGTGCCTGGCGACCGCCGGGGCCGCGCCCGGCAGCATCATCGCCGCCATCATCGTCGTCCACGTCGCGGCGAAGAACCCGAACGACCCGGGCCTGGTCGCGACCCCCATGTCCATGCCCTGCATCAGCCGGACCGCGGCCACCCAGCATGCCGCGGCGAGCCCGAGCGTCGCCCCAAGCACCCACGCCGACGAGGCCGGGTGCCGGATTTCCACGTTCACCGCGGATTCTCCCTCCGGTGTGTCAGGCGGCGGACGCTGTCATGGTGTTCCGCGCGCCTGCTCATCGAGGTGATCTTTCAGTGCGCCGAGCGGGCTGTCCCAGTCGCGCGCCAGCGCGGCCAGGAACTGCTGCGCCACCTGCATCGGTGCCGACCGCAGCCGGTATCGCACCCGGCGCCGTTCACCCGGTTCGGCCGTCACCAGGCCGGCATCGGCCAGCAACGCCAGGTGTTTGGCGATCGCCTGCCGTGTGATCGGCAGCCGGCCGGCCAGGTCCGTCGCCGTCGCCGGCCCCCCGGAAGCCAGCGCGGCCAGGATGGCACGCCGGCTCGGGTCGGCCAGGGCGGCGAAGACCTGTTCGGCGGTCGCCTCGATGTCAGGCTGCGGCATCGAGGTAGTCGACCAGTTCGCCCAGTTCGCGCGCCCAACCCTCGGTGTGGCCGCCGTACTCCTTGCGGTAGACCTCGTCCGGCAGCTGGGCGAAGCCGGTCTCGACCACCGTGAGCCGGGTGCCGGTGCCGACCGGTTCGAGCGTGAACTCCACATAGGTGCGGCGCGGATCGTCTTCGGGCAGTTCGGCCATGCGCCATGTGAAGCCGAACACCGTCGGCTCCTCCACCCGTTCCACCCGCATGTCGGCGGAGTGGCCGCCCTCCCACTTCATCCAGGCCGAACCGCCCGGGCGCAGATCGATGCCGGCCTCGTTGCCGAACCAGGCGCTCAGTCCCTCGGCCGTGGTGAGCGCCGCCCACACCTTGGCCGGCGGGTGTGCGATCTCGATGGTGCGCTCGATTCGATCAGGGAATGCCATGTGTGCCTCCACAGGTATAGTAACCGTTTGATTGCGACAGTATGGCAACCGAGTGGTTGCGTCAAGTCGATCGACCGGGGTGTCGAGGGCCTTCGCGCCTGCCGTGATCGACTTGGTCGCATCCACGGCCGGAGTCCCTTAGCACGACTCGGCCTCCCTCGGGCGGCGACACGCTGTGGTGTGCGAGGTGAGCAGGTATCAGGAGATCAGCCAAAAGGGCTAATGTCGCATCAATCCCCTTTGCATATGAGGGACTTGATACTCAATGGCATCCCCGAGAGGCGGCGCGTGTCGCCAGAAATACCCCGATCGGCGGCCTGATGTCGGTAATTCAATATGACTGATATGTCTGCTGTAGGTAGTTTTGATCACGACCGGCTGACGGGTCGGTATCTCTGAGACAGCAGACAGGAGAAGCGATATGAAGGTCCCCCGTTCCACTATGGTCACCGCTGGTCTCGCGGCCGCCGCAGCGCTGACCGCGACCGGCATCACCTACGCATCGGCGGCTTCCGCCCCGGTGCCCCAGTCGGCTCCGGCCGTTGCTGCCCCGGCTCCGCTCGACGGCATGTCCGGCCCGGGCAAGGGCAACGAGGGTCGCGGGGGCCGCGGAGGCCGCGGAGGCCCCGGAGGCCCCGGAGGCGACTGGGGCCGGATCGAGATCAACGAGCGGTCGTACTCCGCCCACCCGGGCGACTGCATCACCGTGGTCAGCGGCCTGGGCGCCACGACGCTGAACATCCGCAACGACACGCACAAGACCGTCGAGGTCTTCCGCGGGGCGGTCTGCGACAACGGCGCTCCCATCGCCACCGTCGGGCCTCACAGCTCCGCGAACGGGGTGCGCCCGTGCCCCACCCATGGCGTCCACGTCAGGCACGGCGTGCTCGCCAGCTTCCGTGTGGTCCGGCACTACGGCGGGGACTGGGGCTAGTCCGGCGGAGAGTAGATGATGTGGGGCCCCGGCCCGCCGGAATCGGGCCGGGGTCCTCAGTATTGACCATTCTCTGACAACACAAGCGCCCGTGCGCAGCCTGCCGGCGTCGCGCACCGGGCGCTGATCGCCTGCTGTCCGGGCGGTCGTGCCTTCGCTCACCGGCCGATCCGCCTGGTGAGGGCCGCCCGTCGGCCTTCCGTCGATGCCTGTCCCGACGCCTTGGCCGTCGGCTTCCTTCCCGGTGTGCGCTACCGCCGAACGGGTGACCAAGGCGTGAGGCGCATGCCGGGGGACCGCCGTCCGTCCCTTCCGGGCCGCGACCCGGCTTGAAGCGCATGACCTGCCGCAGGGGGGCCGCCCGCCAGGCGCTGACCAGGGAGGCGTGGTGCCCACCGGGCGGTACAGGCAGCCTCCTCCAGGCCGGCAAGATGCTCACCTACGCCGACCACGTCGGCCCTTTTCGCCGAGGAGACCGGCGCCACGGGCGAGCAACTCGGCATCTTCTCCTAGGCGTTCACCCGCCTCGCGCTCATCACGGCGGCGCGCGGAAACTCCTGGCGGCAGGTAGGGCGTCTCAAAGGCGGTGAATGCACGAGGCGCAAGCCCCGGTAACGGGCAGCCCAACGAGCCCCGCAGACGAACAACCAGCCGCAGAACCAGGCTAGTTGATCGCCGCAGAGCTCACGGCGCGGTGGCCGGACCCCCACACAGAGGTGAGAACCGGTGCCTAGGAGTGCTGTCCCGGGCCGTACAGTGCCGCGATGTCTTCGGAAGAGCTCCATCGGCTGTACGTCGGATCCTGTGGCCACCCGTCGGGCGAGTCCTGCCATTCCTCCTGTCGTCCGTACGGCAACAGGTCGATGAGCGAGAAGGTGTGACCGAGCTGCTCGACGCCACGGCCGTTGGTGTGCCAGGTCCTGTAGACGGTGTCGCCGTCACGCAGGAAGACGTTCACGGCGAATCCCCCGCCGGGCGGGGCACCCACGTCGCTGCCGAACGGGCTGTTCGCCGTGGAGTACCAGGTCATCTGATTTCCGACCCGCCGCTTGTAGGTGAGTGCCTCGTCGATCGGCCCCTGGGTGACGATGACGAATCGGGTTTGAGCGGGCCCAGCTGATACAGGCCCGCGATCAGGAACACGGCGAAGCCGATCCAGCGCCCGGCAGCGGGATGGTCGGCGCTCAGTCGGCCGGTGCCGGCCAGGACCACGTACACCGGCGCCCCGACGGCGGTCCACACCAGCAGGTAACCGCACACGAACTCCGCCGTGCGTATGGCGCGGGCCCCACCCGAGGATCGTCGGCCGATACCCCGTACCCAGGTGACGGCCACCGGGGCCATGGAGGGCAGCATCATGGCCGCCATCATCGTCACCCACAGCAGCAGGAACAGTGGCAGCGTCGTCCCCATGGTGCCGGGCCCCACCCCCATGGCCCGGGCCTGGGCGACCGCCAGCACCCACGCGGGCACCGCGGCCAGCGTGACCAGGATCCAGGCGAGGGCGAGATCCCGTTTCGGCGGCAGGCCACCGGCCGCTCCGGAAGGCGCGGTGGACCGGGTGGGCGAGAAGACGGAGCTCGTGGTGAAACGCATCGGTCGTCCTCCTGCCGACAAGACCGGGAGACCATGCCGCCACCTGCGCTGCGAGCCACGCTCCTCGCCGCAGGAGTGAGGGGCGGCACACAGACGGCCCCGGCTCTTGCCGCGTACCGTGAGAGCAGGAACGAGGACGACGACGGGGTGGTTACCGACCGGGGCAACGTCATCGCGACGCCCGGAGGAATGGATGAGCGAGCAAAGGGACCCGACCGCACCCGCCGGTACGTCGGCCGGCGCCTTCTCATTGGACAGCTCGGTGCTGCGCCGCCGCTACCGACGCGTTCTACGGCAGCTGGGCGTATGCGTGCTCCTGCTCGTGCCGTGGACCGTGTATCTGGCGGTGTCACTGCCGGATCGCTTCGAGGCTCGGTACTGGCCCGTGGTGTGGGTCGGCTTCGATGTGATGCTGCTGGTGTCGTTGGCCGGTGCGGGAGTGGCGGTGTGGCTGAGGCGGCAGGCCGTGGTCCCGTGGTCGTACGTGGCAGCCACGCTCCTGATATGCGATGCCTGGTTCGACGTCTCCTTGAGCTGGGGAAGGGCGGATGTGTGGGGGAGTGTTGCCACGGCCGTCCTGGTCGAGCTGCCTCTCGCCGTCCTGCTCATCGTGCGGGCGCGTCGGGTGCTGAAGATATCGGCCCGCCTGGCCTGGCAACGGCTCGGCCTGCCGGGAGAACCTCCGCCGCTGCGCAGAATGCCGCTGTTCGTCGACCTCGCGTCGGCGCCCGGCAACGAGTCCGGCTCGGCACGGGGCGAGGGCGTCTGACGGTACTGCCTACGACCGCGTAGCCCCCTTTGCTCAGGCCGAGTCGAACCCCGGCTCGGCACCGGCCCCCTCCCGCCTTCATGTGGGTAGCGCCCTCACCGTTGCTGCGAGTGATGAAACCGGGCACCGTCAGTTTCGCCCACCCGCCCCACGGCATGCAGCGCAGCCCAGGCCCCCGATCGCTGTCCCCGCCAGTGCGGGTGGAACAGCACCTCTGCCGAGAGGTGGATCAGCCGCCGCCGCAGCGTGGTCCGCGGGCGCGCGGCGAGTTGCCGGTAGGTGGAGTGCCACTGCTCTTGTGCGTGCGCGAGGTCGTCGGGAATCGGACTCATGGCTAAATTCAATCACGTGTTCGATTTCCTTCGCATGCTGACGCGGCCGAGGCCTCGCGGCGTGACCCCTGCCTACTGGCCGGTCGTCAGCTGCCTTGGGCGGTGGCAGTCTGGAGAATGTGGAAGCCGGGCACGGCTGGGCTGGTGTGCGGCAGCTGTGGCGGTCGAGCCACACGCTGCTGGTGATCCCGATCGTGCTCATCGTGGTGATCACAGTGGTGGACCAATTGGTCCCGGCCGACGTCCATCTCGGCCCGCTACTGGTCATCGCCCCTGCGATCACCGCCTCGTTCGCCGGCCCCTGGCTGACCGGACTGGTCGGGTTCCTGGCGGTGGGAGCGCAGGCGTACATCGGCTGGCACTTCGGCGTGCTGTTCTCGCGCAACGTGCTGGTGCAGATCCTGGCCCTGGCAGTGCTGTCAGCCATGATCGTGTTCTTCTGCGTGGTGCGTGAGCGGCACAGACGCCAACTGGCCCAGGTGCGGTCGGTCGCCGAGGCCGCGCAGCACGTGCTGCTGTGGCCACTGCCGGAGCGGATCGGCGCCCTGCGGATCGCCTGCCTGTACATGGCCGCCGAGGACGAGGCGCAGATCGGCGGTGACCTCTACGCGGCCACCCGCATCACCGGAGGCGTGCGCATCATGATGGGCGATGTGCGGGGCAAGGGGCTGTCCGCCATCGGCGAGGCCGCCCTCCTGCTCGGGGCCTTCCGTGAAGCAGCCCACCGGCACACCTCCCTGCCTGATCTGGCCGCATCCCTGGAACAGAGCGTGACCCGCTACCTGGCCGACTTCGAGCCTGCCGAGGAAACCGGTGAGCGGTTCGCAACCACTTTGCTGCTGGAGCTCCCCGACGACGATCACATCATCCGAATAGTCTGCTGCGGGCACCCACCGCCCCTGGTTCTCAGCCCCGGCAGTACCCTCACCGTGCCCAGCCTGCACCCCGCGCCACCGCTCGGGATCGGCGAAGTCGGGCCGGAGGGGTACAGGATCGATGTGCTCTCCTTCGAGCCCGGCGACACGCTCCTGCTCTACACGGACGGCGTCATCGAGGCCCGCGACGCCGATGGCGACTTCTACCCCTTCGAGACACGGGCCGCCCAGTGGAGCGAGGCCGGCCCGGAGTCGCTGCTGCACCACATCCAGCGCGATCTGCTCGCGTACACGCGCGGACGCCTCGACGACGACGCCGCTTTCGTCGCGCTCCGCCGCGAGCCCGACGCCCATCGACGCCGCCATCACGGGCGCGTCACCCACGCGGGCAGGTTGGGCGGAAGCACCTGAAACGCACGCGAGCGACATCCTCTCCGGCTCTGGGAGCCGGCTTCAGGCATGCCGACTGAAACTCACCTCCGAAGAACTGTTATCCGGGGCGCGTCGAGTGATCTCCCAGGTATCGGACACAATCGTTCGGCCTCGATGACGGGAACATTTGGATGAGTACGCAGGACGCGGTGGAGACGGCGATACTGGTCACGGCCGCCCGAGAGGGCGACACCCACGCTCAGGACGCGCTGGTCAACGCCTACCTCCCGCTGGTCTACAACATTGTGGGCCGGGCCCTGAACGGCTCGGTGGATGTCGACGACGTGGTGCAGGAGACCATGTTGCGCGCCCTGGACGGGTTGGGTGAACTGCGTACTCCTGAGCGCTTTCGCTCCTGGCTCGTGGCGATCGCGATGAACCAGGTCCGCGCGCACTGGCAGAACCGGCGCTCCGCCGCGGGCACCATGGAGGAAGCCGCGGATCTGGCCGATCCGGGCGCTGACTTCGTCGACCTGACGGTGGTCCAACTCCAGCTCGCCGGACAGCGCCAGGAGACGGCGCGGGCGACGCGCTGGCTGGAGCCCGATGATCGGGGCCTGTTGTCCCTGTGGTGGCTGGAGTGCGCCGGCGAGCTCACCCGGGCCGAGGTGGCTGCGGCATTGGACCTGTCACCCCAGCACGCGGCGGTCCGGGTGCAGCGGATGAAGGCGCAGCTCGAAGCCTCCCGCGTGGTCGTACGAGCCCTCGATGCACGGCCACGGTGCGAGGAACTGTGCATCGTCCTGGCGTCCTGGGACGGCAGGCCCTCGGCCCTGTGGCGCAAACGAATAGCCCGGCACGCGCGCGGCTGCGCCCGCTGCAGCGGGCTGTGGAGCGGTCTGATGCCCGCGGAGGGACTGCTGGCCGGTCTGGCGCTGGTCGCGGTGTCGTCCGCGCTGCTCGCCATGCTGTCCCCCTCTTCGGGGAGCGTGGCGCCGGCAGGTTCTGCCGCACCGCTCGGCGCCATCGAGGGCGACACGGGATCGGGCCCGGGCGCGGCACGACGTGGTCTACGGGGCGGAACCGGCTCGCGCCGCGAGTCCCGTCGGCGCCGGCGTATGCGGCGCCGGGCCGCCGGCGGGGCCGTCGTCGCGGCCTGCGTCGTCGGCGGTGGTCTGTGGTACTTCGGTACGGACTCCGGTACCGGCCGCGACAGCGCGAGCGCGGAGCGAAGAGCGGCGGTCCCCGTGCCGGACTTCTCCACGCCCAGTGCCGGTGGCGTGTCACCGTCGGCCTCGCCCTCCCCCTCACCGGTGAAGCCGAGGAAGTCGCGGGCCGCGAAGGCAGCGGGCCGCGGAAGCGTGAGCGGCCCCACCGACCGCCGGACCGTCCGGCCGACTGCGACCCCGACGAGTACGGCGCAGGCGCTGCCGGACCAGACGGACGTCGTCGGTCAAGTGGTTACGCTCGTGAACAAGGAGCGAGCAGGTGTCGGCTGTGGTCCCCTCACCGAGGACCCGCAGCTGCAAAAGGCGGCCCAGAGCCACTCCGACGACATGGCCGCACGTCAGTTCTTCGACCACACCAACCCGGACGGCGCCGACCCCGGCCAGCGCATCACAGCCGCCGGCTATCGCTGGTCCACCTATGGCGAGAACATCGCCGAAGGCCAGCAGACCGCCTCAGCCGTCATGCAGTCCTGGATGAACAGTCCCGGCCACAGGGCGAACATCCTCAACTGCTCCTTCAAGGACATCGGCGTGGGCGTTCACAAGGGTGCGGGTGGCCCGTGGTGGACGCAGGACTTCGGCGCCAAGCTGTGAGGTCACATCCGATTAGACGCCGGTTCTGAAGTGGGGCCTTGGGTACGGAACGGCCTGGACCGAGCGGGCACCGGAGGCTGGTCCGGCCAGGTGAACGCGTACCTGGGATCGCCCCCGCGGCTCAGGCGTACGAAGCGTAGGAGTTCCCGCACGATGCCCGCGTTGCCCATGGCCCAGCCGGTGCACGGTTCGAGGGCGCTCGGGGTGGCCCGGTGCTCGACATTGGACCAGCGGGCGCCGTCGATGTCCCGGACCGCGCGGGCGGCGAGGTCCGCGACGAGGACGTGGGCGAAGTCGTACCGGTCGTGCTGTTCGGCGATTCGATCACAGGCCAGGGCGAGAACGCTCGCGGTGCCGCAGCAGCGGCCGCTGTTGTCCCAGAAGCCAGGACGCAGCCGCTGAGGCAGGCCGGATCCGGTGACGGTCTGCCAGCAGCGGTCGGCGAGGGCGGACCAGACCGGGTCGGCCGTGATGTCCCGCAGCAGCCGGAAGACCTGGGCATCACCGGCCGGGCTGTGACACCAGCCGTAACTGAAGGGTTCGATCACGTCGGGGCGGTACTGCGGGGTGGAGTGCGGCACCAGGAAGCCCTCCGGCCCCGCTTGGTCACGCGCCACGACGTCCGCGGCACCGGCCAGCGCCAGCTCGACCAGGTCCGCACGGCCGGTGGCCCGGCCGACCCGGGCCAGAGCCAGGACGATGTCGAGCGTTCCGTGCGAGATGTGGTGCAGACGGGAGTCGGTGCCCGCGCGGTGCGCCCACTGCACGCCCGCTGGGGTCTGCTCCGCCGTGCGCAGATACGGCTCCATGGCGAGGACGGCTAGCTCGGCGTCGCCGGCCGGCAGAGCGCCGAGACCGATCCCCGCGTTGCCGCCCATCAGCTCGAACAGCTCGCCCCAGCGCGTCCCGTCGAAGCGTGACCGCACGCGTTCCAGCGCACGGCCAGCGGCCGCGCCGGCGGCCGTGTCGCCGAGGTCGTCGTGAACTGCCCGCAGGACGACGGCCATTCCGGTACGGCCGAATTGAAGTTCTCCCCTCCCTTCGCAAGCTCGGGAAGGGGATTCCCGTCTACCTTTCGGCGACGGGCTTGACGGTTTTACCCGCCCTGCGACCGCGC